>CBDUNF010000194.1:0-6636 GCA_965368515.1 uncultured bacterium | reverse complement strand
CAACGGCGACTGTTCGATTCGTCGGATCCAGCCAGGCGAACCTGTTCGCGTCCGTAGCTGCGGGCATGAATGCCCTCTGGGGTCCGCTCCACGGGGGCGCCAACCAGGCTGTGGTGGAGATGCTCTCCAATATCGCTAACGATCCGGACGCCACCACGGAGTCCTACATCGCCCGCGCAAAGGACAAGGACGATCCGTTCCGCCTGATGGGCTTCGGCCACAGGGTCTACAGCAACTGGGATCCACGGGCTCGCATTCTGAAGAAGTTTGCCGACGATGTCCTCGACAGGGTCAAGGGAGACGATCCGCTGCTGAAGATCGCCGAGGAACTCGAACACGCCGCTCTGAACGACGAGTACTTCATCGAGCGGAAGCTGTACCCGAACGTGGACTTCTACTCCGGTATCATCTTCCGAGCGCTCGGCTTCCCGATTCGGATGTTCACGGTGCTGTTCGCCATCGGTCGTTTGCCCGGATGGATCGCCAACTGGAAAGAGATGACCGAGGACCCGGTTACCCGCATCGCCCGTCCTCGCCAAATCTACGTTGGCGAGTCACCACGGAACTTCGTTCCTCTGCACCAGCGATAGCAGACGGCGGTTTCTTCCGGCGTCGGATCAACCGGCGCCGGACCATTCCTGTTCCGCGGGTGGGACGGCCTCGGTGTAGGTCTCGATTACCTCACCGGACCGACCATCGACTCGCACCAGCCCACGCTCGGTCGGCGGTTCGTCGGAGGAAAACACCAGGACGTTCCACGTCGGCCGGGCTAGCAGCCCATCGAAGCCGAGCACTGCCGAGGCGTGACCGACGGGAAACTCGGTTGCTGCGTTGGCAATGGTGAGGGCCTCTGAGTCCTTCACCACCAGGTTGTGCCCCGCGGCAAGGTGATAGGCCCCGATCGCAACGAGCAGGCCAACTGCTATCCACATGCCTGTAGGAAGTCCCAGTGCGATGCCGCTCGCGGTCACGGCCGCACCCACCAGATAGACCACCCCGGCGCGGCGTCGCCGCACCGGGTTTGGTATCTCGTACTGCCCGAGCACATTTGCATTCAGATCGTCCGGCATTCCCGCCGCAGCTGCGACGTCGGCTGGGACCTCGATGGAAGGCAGCTCGGGCCTACGGTCGCTCATAGCCCGGCGTGAGCCCTCTCGTAGGCCTCACGATCGACAATGTCCTCGCCACGCTTGATGTGCCAGCGATCCCAGAGCACGAGCATCGAGGGCAGCACAAACACCGATGCCACCAGCGCAAATACGATCGCCCAGAATGTGACTTCGCCGAGCTGCTTGAACGGTGTCAGCGTTGACGTCATCAGGATGCCGAAGCCTGCCGCGGTTGTGAACGCCGACCCCGCCAAGGCACCGCCGGTGTGAGTGGTGGTGGAGCGGATTGCCTCTTCGGGGCTGTCAAACCGCTGCCGGTCTTCCTGATAGCGATGAGTGATGTGGATCGTATAAGGCACGCCGATACCGATGGCCAGATTGGCGATCATCGCGGTCACCGGGTTGAACGAGATCCCCCGGGCCGACATAACGCCAAAGACCCACAGCACGATCAGAACTACCGGCAGAATCGTGATTACGCCGAGGAAAGGGCGCCGTGCTTCAACCCAGAAGGTGATGACAAGCAGCGCCATCGCCGCCAGAATCGTGAACCCAAGCGAAGTTGCCTGGCTATCGGATAGTGCCGTCACAACACCAGCACTGATGATGTTCTGGTTGGTCGGTACGGCAGTGACGCCAGCGGCTAGAAGCGGCTCCACGTCGGCTTTGAGATCCTCGGACAGTTCTGTCGCCGCCGCTTCGCCTGCCTGTGTGGATACGCCGACGTCGAGGTACCGGTACGCACCATCAACCTTGGCAGCGGTTCGGGCCATTGCGTCTGGGGCGCTGGCGGCAGCCAGGTCGTACAACGCCGCAACATCGGTCCCCGCGGCAACAGTCAAGTCTGGCTGGAGGCCGGCCGCAAAGGCCGCGCTTGCAAATGCCTCGTCGTAGACAGCCGGGTCACCGCCTTGGTCCGGTGGCAAGACCAACTGCCCAATCACTGATAGCGGCGATTCTGCAGCTGCTCTGTCACCGAACTGGAGCACGTTCGCAGTATCACCCATGTTGTTCCACGCTGCAGCCAGCGCATTGTGAACCTCGGGGCTAGCCACATTGCCCTCGACGATGATCTCGGTCTCCTCGCCAAACCCACCGCCAAACTCCTCGGTGATGGTGTCGAACGTGTCGAGCAGCTCGTTGCCCTCAGGCAGGAAGTCGGTGAAGCTGAAGGTCGTGCTCAGGTTGGTGAGACCGATGAACCCGGCGACGCCGAGGATCAGCGCAGCGATCAGAGTGGTAACGGCATACCTCTCAGCGAGGACTGCGGTCGAGCCCATGATTCGCGGCAAGATGCGCTCGCTCTGGTGTCCAAACGCGTCACGATCAAGATGACCTGACGCTTCGCCTTTCTTGTCAAGAAGCACCCGAACGGCGGGGACCGTTGTCAGCATGAGAACAAACGCCGAGGTGATTCCGACGGCGGCGAGGATGCCGAAGTCGCGTAACGCGGTGACCGGATTGATGACATTGGTCAGGAAACCAACCGAGGTCGTCGCGGTTGCCAAGATCAGCGCGATGCCGACCGTCTTGGTTGCCTGGGTGGCCGACTCAGGCACGGAGATACCCGCACCCAACTCCTCGCGGTACCGGCTGGTCATGTGGATTGCGTAGTCAACACCCAGCCCAATGAGAAGGATCGGCAAGATCTGCAGGATTTCGTTGAAGTCACCAATGATGTTGAGGTACTTCGGGCCAAGGATCACGCCGGCGCCGTTCATCCACACGATGGAGAGCAGGATGACCAGCATCGTCAGCCCCATGTCGGCCAGAGCTCTCCGCAGCGCAAGACCACGGGTCAGTTTCCCCTTGGGATGAATCCAGAAGACGAACATGAGAATCGCAACAATGATCAGGAACGCCATTCCAAAGAGCCTGCCGATTTCGGACTGGAACTGGTCGGTATCCGCAAACAGAAGAGCGAAACTGAACGCGGTACCGTCAGATGCGACCGTATCTGCGGAGGAAATCTTCTCCGCCATGTCGAGTTCCAACGCCTGTAGGAGGGTCAGGTCCGGGTCATCTAGATCGGCCACGTTGAGAAACACGACCATGATGGCCGTCTCAGCCTGAGGCACAGCGAGATCAGAGCTCTCTCCGTACAAACCCATCAACAGATCCCGGATATCCGGTGGCGTCTGCTCGAAGCTCTGCAGCAGGCCTTGTTTCACGTCCTCGTCGGTCAGGTTCTCAACAAGCGATTCGAAGGGGACGCCCATCTCCTCGGCGCGCATCTGCAATCCGCCTATCAGCCCATCGAAATAGCCAACGACGTCCCCACCCGGGCGATCCTTGAGCAACTCGGCGGCGTCGCTCGCCACGATTGCCTCGCGGATCTTCAGGTAGTCCCGGAACCCATCAGCGGTGAGGAGATCTCCGTTCTTGGCAGTGACGACGATTTGGACCGGTTCCTCGGAGTTGTCCTGGAAATGGTCGGCGATCACATCCAGAGCGAGGAACTCTGGCGAGTCCGGTGAGAACCCCTCATTGCCAGATGCCATTTCCTGCTGTGGCAGGAAGAAGCCCAGGATCAAGGTTACGACGAGGGTCCCGGCGATGATCGCCCAGGGCGACCTGCGGACCATCCCCGCGAGCAGCCTGACAAAAGTCTTCACGTGATTGTTTCCCTTCGAATGACGTGCGCCCACATGTGCACGTCGTTAGAGGCCGTTAGAGATCGAGTAGATCGGTGAGCATAACCGAGTATCAGGCCACCAAATGTCATCGCGGCGGACGGCAGAGCTCCACCAATTCCGCTGTGATCTCTGCGACCGCTTCCCCTCTTCTTTCCTCCTCCTGGCGGAGGCGGATCCCGGCCGTTCCGTTGGCAACGTCGTCATCACCAACTACGAGTACCGCCGGGTGTTTCTGGGTGATCGCTCGTCTGATCTTCTCCCCGACGGTGTCGTCAGCGGAATCGACGTCGACCCGCAACCCGGCTTCCCGCAGCCCGGCTGCAACCTTGTGTGCGTAGTCGAGATGGCGATCAGCCACCGAGACGATGGTGGCCTGTACCGGTGAGAGCCAGCCGGGCAATGCTCCGGCGTAGTGCTCGATGAGGATCCCGACGAAGCGTTCGATCGACCCCATCAGGGCACGATGAATCATCACCGGCCGCTCCCGGTTGTTGTGATCGGTTGCGTAGAGCAGATCAAAGTTCTCTGGCTGAGCGAAGTCGACCTGTAGCGTCGACAGCTGCCAACGCCGCCCAATGGCGTCGCGCACATGCACATCAATCTTGGGCCCGTAGAAGGCGCCTTCGCCCTCAGCGACCGAATAGGGCAGCTCCGCGGTCTCGAGTGCCAGCCGCAGGGCGTCCTCTGCCTTTTGCCACAGCTCATCGCTACCGATGTACTTCTCAGGATCCTTTGTGGAGAGATCTGCCTCAAAATCTGTGAATCCGAAGTCGCGCAGAACCATCAAGGTGAAATCAAGCAGGTTCTGCAGTTCAGCCGCAATGTCCTTCTCTTCGATGAAGATATGGCTGTCATCCTGGGTGAATCCGCGGGCCCGCATCAGTCCGTGCACCACGCCCGACCGCTCGTAGCGATAGACCGTGCCCAGCTCGAACATCCGCAGTGGCAGCTCGCGATAGCTGCGTCCCCGACTACCGAAGATCAGGATGTGGAACGGGCAGTTCATCGGCTTCATGCGGTATTCGGTGTTCTCATCGAGGACCATTCCCGGGTACATGCCCTCCGCATAGAAGCTGAGGTGGCCAGAACGATGCCACAGATCCGCCTTGGCTACATGCGGAGTAGCGACGATCTCGTAGTCATGGTCGAGGTGCGTCCGCCGGCTGTAGTCCTCGATGATCATCCGCAGCAACCCACCCTTGGGATGCCAGACAGCAAGCCCGCTCCCAAGGTCCTGTGGGAAGGAGAAGAGTTCCAGCTCCTGCCCGAGCTTGCGGTGATCACGGCGCTCGGCCTCCTCTAGCCGATGGAGATAGGCGTCGAGTTCCTTCTTGCTCTCCCAAGCGGTGCCGTAGATCCGCTGCAACTGCGGGTTGTTCTCGTCGCCACGCCAGTAGGCGCCGGCCGAACGCATGAGCTTGACCGCCTTCAATCGCTTGGTAGAGGGGACGTGAGGGCCACGGCACAGGTCAACGAACGACAGGTTCCGGTAGACCGATACGCCGGCCCCCCCGGCGCCCTCGTCCTCATCAACGGAGTTGATGATCTCGACCTTGAACGGTTGGCCGGCAAAGACCTCAAGTGCCTCGGCGACGGACATCTCTTCACGTTCAAACGGCTGGTCCGCTGCGATGATCTCGGCCATGCGCTTCTCGATCCGCTCGAGATCATCCGGGGTGAATGGTTCGTCAACCTCGAAGTCGTAGTAGAAGCCATCGGTGATGGGCGGCCCGATCGCAAACTTTGAACCCGGATATAGATCCAAAACGGCCTGTGCCATCACATGGGCCGCCGAGTGACGCATCACGTGGCGACCGTCCTCGGTCGAGTCTGTGATGATTTCAACGGTACCGTCGGCTTCGATGGGACGGCCCAGATCAACGGCCTCGCCGTCGAGTTTGATCGCGACAGCAGCCTTGGCGAGGCGGGGTCCAATGCTCGCAGCAATGTCGGCACCCGTCACCCCGGCGTCATAGGTGCGCTCGGATCCGTCAGGGAAGGTGATTGTCAGTGCCACGGTCTACCTCTCAGCGTTTGGCCGGTAAGAGTAACCCAATGTGATGCAGCCCTTGTCTTCGCGTGAGACAATAGGCCTCAACCAGATTGAAGGATATGTGGTGAAGCCTATCGAAGTTGCTCAGAAGCTTGCCGGAGGCGGCCGGGTTCACGAATTGACGGGTATGGAACGCGGCCAGTCCGCCAATCGCGTGTTCCGCATTTGGGTCGGCGACGGAACCCGCATTGCCAAGATATACGGAACGCCCGCTCGTGAGCGGCGCGAGTTCCACGCTCTGGAGGCCTTAGCTGCGCTCCCGGGCACTCCGCAGCTCGTTGACCGCGGGTTAGAGGATGACACCCACTGGGCTATCTTCGAAGATGCTGGACGATGGAACCTCGGAACGCTGCCGGAAAACCCGGGTCTGGCCCGCAAAGCCGGCGAGATCCTCAGATCCGTCCATGAGACGGACGCGGCAAAGATAAGCAACCTCAGCCGTGGCATGGACCAGGAGTGGGTTGCCGTTGATTTCCTTTCAACGCTGCGGCGTCTTGAACGCTATCGCCGCCGCCTCGAACTGCCGGGGGACCTATTGGTTGATGCCCGCGAGGTGCGCCCGCCATTCGCCTCGGACCCCCGGAGCGCACACACGAACCCAGCCCCCGACAACTATGTCGTAGATGATGATGGCAACGTCACGCTGATCACATGGGAGTGGGCAACGGTTGCCCCATCAGAGTGGGATCTGTCCAAGGCAACCTGGCTGCTCGCCCTCAACGCCGGACCGCAGGCTGCCGCCGCTTTCCAAGAGGGGTATGGCCGCTCCCTCGATCAGTATCAACTCGATCGTTGGGTTGTTTACCACTCGGCAATGACGCTGGTCTTCCGAGTCGAG
>CBDUNF010000193.1:0-6675 GCA_965368515.1 uncultured bacterium | reverse complement strand
TTGCCGAGTTCGATCCCGTGCCCGACGTGCGGTTTGTCCGACTCGAGGTGGTTCGTATGGATGGCTGGGTGATCATCCATGAACTAAGCGTGTTTGGTCCGGAAGGCTGAAGCCGCCGAGGACGCCGACCGAAGACAGTGCCGCAGGACTGGTTACAATCCCGCCGGTTGGCGACAATGTCGTCACGAGGAGAGATGGCCGAGCGGACGAAGGCGACGGTCTCGAAAACCGTTGAATCCTGTTTGGGGTTCCGTGGGTTCAAATCCCACTCTCTCCGCCACGACCTTCAACCTCTCTTGAGGAGGGTCGATCGAGCTCCAGCTCGATCGGGGAGGGGGCGTCACTTACGGTGACGCTGGTCGCACCATCTGGAGGGATGGCCGAGCGGACGAAGGCGACGGTCTTGAAAACCGTTGAGGTAATACCTCCGTGGGTTCGAATCCCACTCCCTCCGCTCTGAACCCCGGCAATCGTGCCGGGGTTCTATTGCGCCGGTCGTGTGATGCCGTCTTTGTCTGTCCCCGGGCTGGGGTTACAGCGCAGCTTTGGTTCGATCTGCCGTCATCGACTGGAGCTGGAGAGGTAGCCTGCCACGCATGCGACGTCCTGCCACCGCAATCCTGCTCAGCGCCGTGTTGCTGACGGCCTGCTCGCCCAACGACACCCCAGACTCCACGACCTCCACCGACCCGGTGAGCCAGGACACCGTCGCCGCGACCACCGTTGTGACGCCTGCTCCCGACACGAGCCCCTCTACGTCAAACGCTCCGAAAGTTGATGACGGGAAGTGGATAGAGATTACGGGTAGCCAATTCATCGACACGCGGACGGGTGAGCCCTTTGTTCCCATCGGGGTCAACCTCCTTCTCAAACTTGGTGGAGGTGGTGGAGATCGGTTGTTCGCCAACTACGACCCAACCTGGGTCACCGAGCAATTGGACGGTATCTCCGCACTCGAGATGAACACCGTCCGCTTCTTTCTCGACATGTGCATGACGTGCACAGCAAGTAGCGATGGGATCAAGGACGAGTACCTCGACGCACTGGCCGACTTGCTCACCCAACTGCACGATCATGGTCTCGTCGCTCTGCCCACTAGCAACGATGTCCCTGACCCAGGTTTCAGCGAGCGGTTGCCCTGTTGCGAACCGTTTGGCGGGTACCGCAACTCGCTCTATCTCAGTCCGGCCGGACACGAAATCTCGGCTGAGTATTGGACCGCGCTAATCCAGGGCGTGAAGGAACGGGGTGCACCGACTAGCCATGTGCTTGGATGGCAGCTTGCCAACGAGCAATTCGTTTTGCGTGACGTCGAACCGATCTCGCTCTCAGTTGGATCCGTGGTGACCGCCGATGGCATTGAGTACGACCTGGCGGATGACGATGCGGTCGCGGAGATGGTGGTCTCCAACCTTCGCCAGTACATCACTACGGTGGGCGATGCCATTCGCACCGTGGATGAGGGGGCTCTCATCACGATGGGGTTCTTCTCGTCGGACGAACCCGACGCGGGGCGAACCGCCAATGACAACCGATGGGTGGTGCCGGCGCAGATTCTCGAGCAGTCGACCCTCGACTTCGTCGACCTTCATGCCTACCCAGGGCTCGGCGGTACGTGGGAGGCAATCGGTGCTGCGTACGGCTTGGAGCGCGGTCCCTTCGATGTCCCGGTGATCCTCGGCGAGTTTGGCGCGTTCGAGCAGGCCTATCGCGACGCCGATGAAGGCGCGGCGGCAATGGCACGCTGGCAGGTTGGTTCATGCCCCTATGGGTTCAATGGCTGGCTGTTGTGGTTCTGGGGAGCAGATCAGGACGACGAGGTCATCACGGCGAATGTGAACGAAGCCGCGATCGGTCGGGCGATTTCGCCTCTGGTGCGGCCGGACCCGTGTGATCCCGGGCCCTACGTGAACGACAACCTGGCTTTGGAGCGCCCCGCATCCGCTTCTGCTGAGGAGAATGAGGAGTACGGCGTAGCCAAGTTGGTCGATGGCAGCGACGCCACCTGGTGGAGCGCTGCGGCCGGGCCTCCGCAATGGGCAGAGGTCGATCTCGAGGAGGACCGTGAGGTCGCTCGTGTCGAGATCCTGGTTGGCGACGTCTCCCCACCGGGGCCGCAGACGCACAGGGTTTGGGTGCGTGGCGTTGGCGATGCCGCCCCGGGCATCCTGGTTGGTGAGGTTTCCGCCGACGCTTCGCAGGGGGACGTCCTGACCGTTGAGTTCGAGCCGGTCACAGATGTTCGCTTTGTGCGCATCGAAACCGTCAGCATGGATGGATGGGTCATCCTCCACGAGGTTCGGGTTCTGGGGACCTAGCTATCCGGTGGGGGTGAGTACGTCGGCTTCAGCCTCCGTACCGAGCACAGCGAGATAGTTGACGATCGTGGCGAGTTGGTCGGCGGTCAGGATCTCGCCGAAGTTCTTTGTCATCACTCCACTGGGGCAGGGACCAGTCGGGCAGTTTGGCATGATGAAAGCGTCGGGGTCGAGGATCGATTCCTCGATATATGCCTCAACCGAGGTGCCCGGTCGACGATCGACGGCGATGACACCAAGCCGGAACAAGTGCGGTCCGAGGATTGCCAACTCACCACCGACTCCCTTGATGGAGTGGCACACCGTGCAGCTTCCTGCGGTGAAGGCATCGATGACCTCTTGGCTTGCTGTACCGAAACTCATGGGGTCTGCGTTGGCGTCCGAGTCGGCCTGTGATCCCGGCCCTCGTCCCGCTGGTGGTCCGCCTCCGCGGCCTTGCGAGTTGGTACCGGCGGACGCAGTGTTGGGTGTCGCCGCGACCACAGCGTCGTCTGCTCCTGCCGCCTCCGCAACCGTTGCCGACGGCTGGGTAGTGGCTCCCTCATCGTCGCTGTCGAACCAGGGCAACAGGCTCGCCACTAACACAAGCGAGAACGAGGTGACGGCACCGACGATGATGCCGAGGAGGCGCGATTCCTGTTGCTTGCGGGTGGTCAAGATGCCTACTGATCGTCAAGGACGGTTCTGTATCCGCTGAGTGGACAACTAGATATTAGCCGTGGCGAATACCTGCCAATTCTTGACCAGTTGGCCGAAGACCGACCTTGTCTAGATATCGTCCGGACGCTGATTCTCGGTATTGCCCGGGTCGCGGAAGAGGCCGCCCGTCACACGATGAACCAGTTCCAGCGGGGACTCTTGGGCAGGCTGTAGCGGGCGGTGGCGGAGCGCCGTCGTGCCAACCGCAACCAAGACCACATACCCGAAGAGCCCGAACATGAGGTTGGCGGAAAAGAGCATCACAAGCGCAATGCCACCAATAGCCGCTGCGGCAAGACTGGCTTTTTGCATGCTGGACAAGCGAGGGCCCGAAGCGATCCGTGCGGCAAAGGCACCGTCCGTTTCGTACATCGCAGATTCAATCTCGTCGAGGATTCGCAATTCTCTGGGATTCATAGAGGTTCCCTTGCTGTTTGACCATCACCGAGGTCACTGTCGGCCGCGGTGACCAACACACAACAACTTCGGCGCCGGCTGCCTGAGCGGATGGTCGTAAGTCCGCCCATTGGTTCTTTGACGGGGCGCGGCTGGCGCACCGGTCACCGAGGTTGGATCGGCTTGTGTCTCGGACAGACGGCTTGCTACTCGACCGCAGTGCGCAATCGGCCCGTATCAACGTCGTAGATGACACCTTTGATCCGGTCGCGATAGGGAAGGAGGGGAGTCTCCCTCAGTTGCTGTACTCCCCGGATTAGCTCGGCCTCGAGATTATCGAATGGGTGAAGATCGAAGCCGATCCTCTTGCCGGTCTCGGTCTCGAGCCGGGTCCGCTCGGCTTCTGCCGGGTAGGCCATCGCGGCGCAGTCGGTGTGCATCATCACGATTACTTGGTTGGTCCCGTGAAACTGGGAGACCATAAGCGAGCGCAAAGCATCGTCCGTCACCAAACCGCCCCCGTTGCGGATGACGTGGTAGTCGCCCTGCGTACCACCGAGTATCGAATTGGGCTCGACTCTGGCATCGATGCAGGCGATCACTGCGGTCGCCTTGCGCGGTGATTTGGGGAGGCCGCTTCCGCTTGCGCTGCGGGCCTGCCGGAGTAGTTCTTCGCTGCCAGTCATGTCAACGGTTCCCTTCGTCTCGATGGGGCAATGGTATCTGTCTTTGCAGAGCTAGAAACGGCGCTGGCCGCCGACATACGGAGGCTCGGCGCCGGCGAGGTGTTCCTCGACGTTGGGACCGCCTAGTGCGTCGCGTTTCTTCATTCCGACCCGATACGTGAGGTAGAACAGGGGCAAGATCGTCGGCCACGACGTGAGCGACTTCCACACCGCCAGCAACTCCGGCTGCTCGATAGCGAACAACCAGGCGGAAACGCCTCCCCTGATCACGAAGTACCAGAACCAGTACCACGACACGTGGCTGTAGGCGGGGCGGACGTCATCTCTCCAATACCAGTCGAGCGGCCAGCGCCGGTAGGCCCATCCGGTCCAGCCAGATAAGGGCCGTTTGATCAGTATGGAGAGGAGAGTTCCGCCCGCATAGGCGATGGTGGAGACGATCCCGGGAAGGAAGTAGCTCTCGGCGCGCCCGGAGCGCAGGGCGAGGAACACCGCAAAGGCCACGCCGAAAATGCCGGCCATTGCGTAGATGATCTGTTGGCCCTTGCGGACCCGCCACAAGGCGACAACTACACCGGACGCGATGGCGATAGTTGCAGCAGGCCCTAGTCCCCAAAACGCGTTTGCGATCACGAACAGCAGCGGCGGGGCGAACGAGTCGCCCAGCGTTCTCTCGCCTACGAACAGGCTCCTGATCTCGTCCCGGATGTCATCGTTGACTGTCGTGGTCATTAGTACGAGTACGAGGCTAGGGGTAGTCGCGGATGCCGGCTGACGGACAAGCGATACTGGTGGAGACTGCTCGCTGATCGCAACGGCAGTACCGGGACCATGAAGCCGAATGGGCTCCCCCGCCGAAGCAGGGGAGCCCATTGTGATCGAGGGTCGCAGCTGAACCGGTCTCGGCGCTACTCCACCGGGAGCAGTTCCTTCACGTCGCCGTCGGAGCGCTGGAAGATGCCGAGGGCGCCCTTCAGGCCGACCGTCATCACGATGTTGTACAGGAACGCAAGCAGAGCAGCGATCAATAGGGCGCCACTCAGTGCGGCGAAGATCATGTAGACCGTGTACTCGCCCTCGAAGTAGAGGGTGCGGCGCAGCATGCCCTGGAGACCGGCCATACCCATGAAGGCACCCATGCCGATTCCACCGACTAGGTGTGCCCAGAAGTGGAAGTTGGCCAGCTTCTGGCTGTACAGCTTCGCACCGTTGGTGAGCACCGGCAGCAGGTAGTAGATCGCCGAGTAGAGCGTCATCGTCAGTCCAACCAGGATCGCCACGTGCACGTGTGGGCCGACGACCCATTGCGTGTTGTGGAGAACCCGGTTGAGGCCGATGTCCGCCTGCAGGATTCCGGCCGGGACCGCAAGGGCGAACCCCAGCAGACCACCGAGCAGGAACTTCAACTCGTTTGTCAGCTTCAGCGGACGCGCCGACCACAGTGTTGCCAACGTTATGAAGAACGCCAGACCCTGGGTGATCAGCTCGAATGCCGTAACCAACTCGCCGGAGACAATCTTGAGGATTGCCGGCTGACCCTGATCGGACAGAAGGTGGTGCGACCAAACGGTCCACGAGACGACCAACTCCACAAGCAGTGCGGCGCGGGCGATGTTCTGCATGTACACCCTCTTGCCGGTGATCAGGCTCGCCATGAGGTACCAGGTACCTGCGACGAAGATCAGGACAAGACCGTCGGCGATGAGGTCGAGACCCCACCAGAACCAGTTCTTGTACAGCAACGCATCGACGGAGGTAGTCGCCAGTGAGGTGCCAAACAGTTCGGCAACCATGTAGACGAGAATCAACACTCCGGTGAAGAGGATGATCGCGGCGTTGAGCGCCGTGTCGACAGTCCCGCGGGCGATAGCGGCGACGGGCAACGGTACGAGATGTTCTTTCTGTTTCTTGCGTTCCTTCCACAGATTCTTGAATCCCGTGAGCCCAAGCGCCGATTTCAGGTACGCCTTGCCATCGACCTTGTCCGCTCCTTCCGGGGTGTAGGTGATTGTCTTGAAGATGTTGACCACAAACAATGCGGTCCCCACCATCACCAACGCGATACCCGTGATGAAGATCGCACCACTCAGTGGGTGGAACTGATCAAAGTCGGCAGGCAACGGCCAGTACAACGTGTACAGCGGTGCGTAGTGACTGAGGAAGCCGTCGAGCCAGAACACGAACGTGCCGCCGGCAATGGTCCACAGGGTCCAATTGGCTGCCTTGAAGCTCCACAGCGGCTTCTTCATCAGGTAGGGCACCAGGAACAAGAAGGCACCAAACACCAGCAGGTAGGTTGATCCGAAGATGCCGACCAGCGGGTGGGCCGTCAGGATTCCGAAGTATTGATCGATATTGGTGAGGCCGAACGAGTCCTCGCCAACAAACAGGTTCGGATCTACCTGGTAGATCCGCATCAGCATTCCCTCGATGGCGGAGAACGCGTAGTAGACGATTCCGATGATGACGAAGCGCAACGTGAGCTTCTGCATCGGAGTCATGGTCTTGTGATCGAACGCGCTCTTGTTGCCATCGATCAGGGTGTCTCTAAAGGTCACTTCACCCCCCCGGCTTCG
>CBDUNF010000192.1:0-6680 GCA_965368515.1 uncultured bacterium | reverse complement strand
TGCTCCGGCGCGATCGCCGGCGGTAGCCCCGCCTCGACTAGAGAGGACGACACAGTCAGCTGGACGGGCTTGTCGTCGCTGATTGCTGCAATGTCTAGATCAGTGACCGAATTGATGACGAGACGCGGGATCCCGTTAGCTCCTTCGCTCGCAACCCGCATGTCCGTGATAGGTCCGTCCCCAAGAACGATCTCATAGGCGACAACATCGAGCGCCCGGTCGAAGACCGGTCGCCGCACGACGGAAACGTTGCGAGCCGCGTCGATGCGAGCAGAGATCTCTGCCAGACGGCTGTTGCCCTGGGTCTCGCCCGTCCGAGCCGCGTTCCGTTTAAGTTTGTCCAGCGAACGCGTCCTGCCCCGGATCATGCTCTGTCCCCAACTGAGGCCGACCTTACGTCTCTCACTTCTACTTCCCCACCGCGGTTACACCTGCGGAAACTCGATGGTCCGACAATTCCCTGTCGGAAGGATGTCCACCCACTCAAGTACGAATTCCGGTGCGTTGCGCAGGATTGGCCTTCGACCGTCAACGTCGCAGCCACCTTCATCGGAACCTTCACCGCTATCGATGTCTGATGAACAACGTCCCTGTGTCACGACCCGCCGCAATCGGCGCGTTCCCGCACAGTGGGGTGACCTCATCGGTAGGGTCGAGTTGCAGACGGGTGTTCATGCGTGTTGGGAGGGACGTGGGGAAGCTCGATGACGGAAAATGGGATGACCTCATAGGCAGGATCAAAGATGGTCGCTGTACGCCGCTGATCGGTGCTGGAGCGAGCGCCAACCACCTTCCTCTTGGCCGCGAAATCGCCGAAGAGTGGGCCACCGAGTACGACTATCCGATGCCCGATCCTGGCAACCTGCCCAGAGTGGCCCAGTATGTCGCGGTCACCCGTGACGATCACGTAGCGCCCAAGGAATGGATCGCAAGAGCGTTCAAGGCGGTACCGACTCCGGACTTCACGGATCCGAAGAATCCCCATACCGTGCTGGCCTCGATGCCGTTCGAGACGTACATCACTACGAACTACGACGGATTCATGGCGGAGGCACTGCGGACTGCCGCTCGAGTCCCAACCGTCGAAATGTGTGGCTGGAACCGGTCCGTCCGCGACGAGATCAGCGACCCTGACTCCGACTTCTACTCTTCAGGAAATCGACCGACGGCAGATAATCCACTTGTCTTTCACCTGCACGGCAGTCTCGAGCTGCCCGAGTCGCTCGTCCTCACCGAGGACGACTACATAGACTTCCTTGTGTCGCTCGCCCGCTCCGAGAACATGAGTCTGCTTTCCGCCCGGGTGCAGAAGGCTCTGACTCGCAACGCTGTCTTGTTTGTTGGGTACAGCCTTTCGGACTGGACCTTTCGTGTGATCTTCCGCGGACTCGTTGTGGGGATGCAGCCGGGAGAGATGCGCCCAAGCGTTGCCGTTCAGCTCGAAATGGACGATGAGGAAACCTTGAAGTACATGACCGAATACTTCGGCGAGTCGAACCTTCACGTCTACTGGGGCACCGCCGCGGACTTCACCGCCGAGCTGTCCAGCCGCTGGGCTGCCGAAAGCTCGGCGTGATTCCAAAGTGATGAATCCATACATCGGGCCACGACCCTTTGCCGCTGACGACCATGGCCGCTTCTTTGGACGCGATCTCGAGATTGAAGAGATCACGTCGCATTTGTTTGCGAGTCGGGTGTTGGTCCTATACGCCGAATCCGGTGCGGGAAAGACCTCGCTTCTCAATGCAGGGGTGATCCCAGAGCTCGAACAGGACTTCAACGTCCTGCCGGTCTCTCGAGTGTCCGGGGCTGTTGCACACGGGATCGCCGAGGATGACATAGAGAACCTCGCAGTCCATCATGCGCTGAGCGCATGGAGTCGCAGTTTTGAAGCCGTTGATCCAGTGACGATGACGCTCGCCGACGGTGTCGCTGCCGCCACCGCAACCGTTGACGATCGGCCGGTCCTCGTTGTATTCGACCAGTTCGAAGAGCTGTTCACCGGATTTGTGGACCGTCCGGACGATCGGTCGGCCTTCTTCACGCAGCTCCGGTCTTGTCTGAGCAGCAATCCGAATATCAAGGTGCTGCTCTCGCTCCGTGAAGATTTCCTTGCCGAGTTCAACGCCCATGTGGATCGCCTGTTCGTTGACTATCGCCATCGGCGATACCGTCTCGAACGGCTCGGAGCGAAGGCCGCGTTGCAGGCGGTGCTCGACCCATTGCCACACGGCGAACCGCCCCGCAGTTTCGCCGATGGTGTCGCCGAACGGCTTGTCCGCGAACTGCGGGAAGTCCGCCTAGTTGGCCAGACCCGGCCCCTCCTGGGTGAGTTCGTCGAGCCGGTGCAGCTCCAGGTTGTATGCGAAACGCTGTGGGACAACCTCACGCCAGAGATCTCGGTCATCACCGATCAACATGCCCGCCGGTTCGGTGACGTTACGACGGCACTGACCAGTTTCTACACAAACGCTTTGGCGAAGGCCGTCGGTGGGATCAAGGGACGAGAGAGCAAGGTCCGTGCTTTCTTTGACGACCACCTCATCACGACTGCCGGAACACGTGGCACGGTTGTTGAGGGCGAAACCACGACGGGCGACATCCCCAACAGTGTCGTAAGTGCCTTGGAAAACGCACACATTGTGCGTGCAGAGGAGAGTCGTGGCGCACGATGGTACGAGCTCACACACGATCGGCTGATAGAGCCTGTCACCGCGGCCAACAGCGCATGGCGAGCGCGCCGCCGGAGACGGTGGGCAGTCGTAGGTGGTGTTGTTGCCACCGGTGCCGTCATCGCAGTGTCGGCATTCACGACCGCAGCTATCCGGGGAGATAGCGTCACCGATGGAGGAACTGCTGCGGTCTCCTATCGGGACGTCGATCTGCGCGAAACTGATTTCTCTGGTCAGGATTTGAGCGGGGAGGACTTCACCGGCGCAGACCTGACTGACGCAAACTTCACCGATGCGACGTTGATCGAAACGATCCTGGTCGATGCCAACCTGACAGGCGCCACGTTCACCGACGCCATCCTGTCCAGAGCGGATCTGAGCAACGCTCTCCTGGCGGGGACCACCTTTGGCTCAGCCGACCTCAGCGCGGCCATCCTCCGCAGCGCAGGAGCGGAACTCGCCCAGGGCGACAACGCGCTTGGCGGATTTGTGCTTGCTTCGGCCGTGCTCGACGCCAACGTGCTGCGTCGATTTGGGTTGCTGCGCGCCGCCGATGAGGGAGACTCGGCCTCTGGCTGTAACGACACGGACGCATCAGGCCAAGGTGTCGATTTCCGGGATGCCGTTCTGCGCGGCACAGACCTAACAGACGCACGATTGCCCTGGGCCAGGCTCGGAGACGCAAAACTCGATGAGTCAGATCTCACCGGCACCGACCTCCGCTGTGCACAGTTGCCTGGCGCTTCCCTACGGGCGGCAACGCTCACGAACGTCAGCTTTGCCGGAGCGGATCTTTCGGGTGCTGTGTTGGCGGAGGCGGATCTGTCGGGAGCCGTTCTAGTTGGGGTCAGCGCCATTCGTGCCGATTTCTCCCACACCACGTTGTCCGGCACAGACTTCGCCGGTGCGGACCTCAGCCAAACGACGTTTGTCGAGGCCAACCTTTCTGCCACCTCCCTGGTGGGGGCCACCCTTTCCGCCGCCAACTTTGATGGCGTGGACTTGACCCTGATCGGCCATTCCGACCTCGTCGGCTCCAACTTGACGGAGGCCCGCCTCGTGGCGGCGACCCTCGGGCAACTCGATCTGTCTGGGGCCGAACTCTCACGTGCGGACCTCACGGAAGCCGCTTTGCCTGGCACCAACCTCAACGGTGCCAATCTGACCAATGCTCAGCTTGGTAGGTCCAACATGCAAGGCGCCGAACTGAGGGGCGCGAGGCTCGGTGGTGCCGACCTCCGAGCAGCAGATCTGAGCGGGGCCAGTCTTGTCAACGCCGATCTGACCAACACGTCCATCGAGGGAGCATCGTTAGTGGAGGCCGATCTGACGAACGCCGACTTGACCGTGATCAAGGATCAGGCTCTAAGCGGTGTCGATTTCAGTAGAGCTGTCCTGGTCGGTGCAACGTTTAGCGAGATGTCACTCGGAGGGCTTTCGTTTGACGGCGCTGACCTATCCGAAGCGCGCCTGTTGAACGCCAAACTTGTGGCGACCAGTCTCGTCGGCGCAAACATGACCGGTGCGGACCTGACGAGAGCGAGCCTGGTTGGATCGGACCTCAGGGCCGCAGATGCAACCGGATCAATTGCGATTAGCACCGACCTCAGCGGCGCCGACCTCACCGATCTGACAGCAGCCAACGCCGATCTCACCGATGCCAGTTTCGCCGGTGCCCTTCTCGACGGTGCTGTTTTTGATGGTGCCAACCTCACACGGGCGAATCTCGGCTCGGTCGACCTGACCGCGGTCGGTCTGCGGGGTGTCCAACTCACCGACGCCAACCTGGCGCGCACTCGTCTCGACGGCGCCAATCTCTCGGGAAGCAGTCTCTCGGGAGCCAATCTCGCCGAATCCGGCCTGGCCGCAGCCAACCTTGCCAACGCAGATCTGCAGAACTCCATCCTGATCGGGGCGGACCTCGACGACGCCACCCTCACCAACACCGATCTGAGCGGTGCGGTGTTGACGCGCGCAACACTCCGTGGCGCCTCACTCAAGGACGCCGACCTGTCCCAGGCAAATCTGGCCCGAACCGACCTAACAGCAGCAACGATCATTGGCGCCAACCTTGAGCAAGCCGATCTCACTGGCGCGGCGGTCGTTGCCGCCAAGGTGGCTGGAGCGAATCTGTCTGGAGCCAATCTGACTAACGCTGATTTCCGAAACTCGGATATGACGCGGGCAGACCTCAGCATCGGCGGTGAGCTCGTATCCCGTGAATCTGGACCCGACATAGTCCCCTTTGAGACACGCGCGACTGGAACTCGATTCGCCGGAGCAGATCTCACAGGTGCGCTTCTGGATGGCGTTGATCTCAGTCGTGCGACCGGGCTGGGTTTGTCAATAGACGAGACAACCGGGGTCGTCTCCGGGCCGATACCAGCCAATCTCACAGGTGTCAGCGCTTCCGGAGCCTCGTTCCCGGATGAAATGCGCAACGCTCAACTCCGCGACGCTCAACTCCAGAACGCCGATTTCACCAACAGTGACCTGACCCAATCAGACCTTCGCGGTGCTGACCTGACGGGAGCGACCCTGACGGGAGCACGGATGGTCGACCGAGACATCGGCACCTTCGTCGATGGTTGGGTTGCGCCCGACGACCCACGGACAATGGTGGCCGGAGCGAACATGCGTGACGTCGACCTGTCGGAATCAACTCTCCTCGCTGTCGTGTTTGATGGTGTCGATTTGAGCTCGGCCGATCTCTCGGCGGCGATGCTTCGCGAGTCGAGCTTCGTCGATGCAACGCTATCGCACGTAGATTTCAGCGGGACCACTTTGGGGGCGCAGCCGTTCAGCGAGAATGATTTTCCGTTCGGACCGTCTCTTCTCCGTGACGCGATACTTGACCACGCCAACTTCGAAGCTGCCGACCTCCGCGCCGTCGACTTCTCCGGTGCCGATCTCTCCTATGCGGTTCTCAGTAATGCAATAGCCGATGGAGTCGACTTGGCAACCGCAACAATCCGCTACAGCCAGCTTGACGTCCGAAGCAACTCCCTCGCGACATATCCCTCCGGATTCGAGCCTCCAATCGTCGTTGGTAACACTGGCTTCTCGACCACACCTTCGGTCGGCGTTGACTCGGGCGACGGCGGAATCTGGACCACGAATGGATCGACCTTCACCCGCATTGACCCGTTTTCCCTCACTTCCCTGGAGACAATCACCCCGGATGAAGACCTCGATATCCGGGAGTTTGCGGTTGGCAACGATGCCATTTGGGCCGTGATTGCCGAAGTCAGCGGTCCACGTATCGCCAGGATTGCCGGCACTGGGGAGGTACAGTCAACCACTCTGCCGAACGAAGATCTGAACTTTGACGGCACTATGAAACTCAGCGTCATCGCCGATCACGCCTGGATAACTCAGTACCAAAGCTTCCAAGGCGAGGGTTTCGTAACCCAAGCCTCATTCGATGGGGTTGAGATTGTGACTGAGTTCAGGGAGCTTCCGTCACACGTATTCGGCGTAACCTTCACCGAAGGGTTTGTCTGGGTTGCGAATGAGCCACTCACCTCTGTCTTTGCTACCGGTCAGCTTGATCGCATCGACTGGGCCACTGGTGATGTGGCCCGTTTCCCTGTAGGCGGTCCGGCAAAGTCGGTCGTAGCGTTTGGGGACTACTTGTGGATAGTTGCCGAAGACCCATCCTTGGATCCTGACGTCCACGACAGCGGCGGACTGTTCCGCCTCCGGATTGACGAAGCAGTGGCATGGGACGGTTCAGGCACGCCGCCGTTTGCCGAGCTGGTCATGACAGCCGCACATGGGTCTGAGATCGTTGTAGCGGAAGACCAACTGTGGATCTCACAAAAAGGTGAACGGGCCATCGTAAGCGTTGACCCAGATTTCTTGACTCTGACGACCCGGCTATGCACGGTGCTCGGACGGCTGCGGCTGCTTTGCGGGAACCCAGACCGCGATCAGGGCGTCCTCGAGGACCTGGTTTTCGAACCGGCGACCAGAACGTTCTGGGCCATTACGTGGGACACGAGCAAC
>CBDUNF010000191.1:0-6717 GCA_965368515.1 uncultured bacterium | reverse complement strand
CCAGCACAACGCATCGGGGACGTCTGTTGCGACCATCATCGCATCCGCAGGTGCAGCTCTAATATCCTTTTCGGTCGACGGCTCGGTCGATTGGGGGGCGGGGGTCTTCGTCGCCGCCGGAGCCATCATCGGGGCCGCTATTGGCACGCGGATCCTGCATCGCATTCCTCCCAAGGTGCTCAGCAGAGCCTTCTCAGCGCTGCTCCTCGTTGCAGCAGCAAGGATGGCTTTCTGATGCTGGAGATCCTGGGTCTTTTGATCCTCGGCTTGGGAAGTGGCCTAGTCGCCTCGACGCTGGGCGTCGGTGGCGGAATCATCTTTGTGCCGGCGCTCGTTGTCTTCTTCGGCTTTGAGCAGCACCTAGCCCAGGGCACGTCTCTTGCGGTGATCCTCCCGACCGCAATCGTGGGAACGATTCTGCACGCAAAGCGGGGCCGCGTGGACTGGAGGGTCGCCGGCTTTGCCGCCGCAGGGGGAATAGTCGGGGGCGTTGTCGGATCGAACCTGGCCCTTTCGATCGATCCCGATGTGCTGCGACGTCTGTTCGCCGCGATGCTTGTGATGATTGCCGCCCGGATGCTCAGCAGCTGACGTCACCCTCGATCGGCAGATCGACCCGCCCTGTCCGCAGTAAACCCAGCCTCTTGTCACGGTCCGACAATCCCGCGGCTACCCAGAGGTAGCCGAGATAGATCGCACCCGCCGCCTCGGCAAGCCAGACTCTCCAATCGGTGAGTACCGACGTTACGAAAGAAGAGGCCGTCTCGGGGCCCGCTACAGAGAACTCCCATCCGAACAGTGGCCACCACAGCGTCTCCGGCTGCAACCACATGGCATCGAGCAGCACATGAAACAAAAGCCCGATCGCAACCGGCATCCACATCTTCCGCGGCCGACCTCGTCTCGTCGACAAGACCACGATCACCATGACCAGAGCTGCCAGGAGCAATCCGTGGGTAAAGAGCCGTACGGCTCCGAGGCGCTCGTAGAACACCAAGCCCAGGGGCGTATCAATCAGGTCAGGCAGAATCGCACCAAGCGCCAGCATCCTGAGGTCCATCCGGTCGTCGCGGAAGGTGTAGCGGGCGATCGCAATCGTGGCGCCGACGTGCCAGAAAACCATGGGGCCTACATAACGAGGATGCGACGGCAGTGGATGCAACGTGACGGGTCGGACTTCTTGGCTTCGAGAATCTCTGCTGCCGTGAGCTTGAGATGACATCCGCCACACATGTTGTCGACAAGCGCACCAATCGCGACGCCTTCCTTGCTGTCGCGCAACTGGTCGTACAGGTCGAGTAGGTCTTCTTCGACTAGCGGAACGATCTCGCCCTTCCGGGACTCCTTCGCCGCAAGTTGGGCGTCGATACCCCTCCACGCCTCTTTGATAACTGATTCGATGCCGGCCTTCGCAGTCTTGGCCTCTTCGCTGCGTTGGGTGAGATCCGCCACGATTGCTTCCTGCTGTTCGCGGCGTTCCATGAGCTCCAGCACGAAGTCTTCAGCCTCGCTGCGTTTGCGAGTGAGCATTTCCACTTCACGCCGAAGGTACTCCGCGTCGCGAGCACTCAATCCGCCCGCATAGAGCCGATTCTGCTCGGAATCCAACCGCTCAGCGGTTATCTCCAACTCGCCTTCGGTCTTGTCGAGATCGAGAGAGGTTGCACGAAGTGCCGCTTGGGCCGCGACAAGCTCGCTCTGCACCGTTTCTCCGTGCTCGTGTGCCGCCCGGTAGTCGTCCAATTCGGGTAATGCCTGCCGATCATGAAGGAGCCGGTCGATCTGTAGGTCGACCTCCTGCAGATCAAGCAGATCGGCCAAACTTCGCATCTCGTCCATGCTCACCGTCCCTTCCATGGATCAGAATCGACATCCGTCATGTCTATCGCGCTCCCAAGCATCTTGGTGACCGCAGCGTACAACGCTTGCACCCCCGGTCGTTCTGTCGCGGCGTGGCCGGGATCGATGACGTTCATCCCGCGCGCCACAGCGTCTCGCGCCTGATGATGGCCGACGTCGCCCGTGATCACAACATCGGCATCGATTTCCGCCAACATCGAGCCTCCCGACCCCGGTAAGACCGCAACAGTTGTGACTGATCCAGAACCCGCCATCCTCACGACCCCGCCTAGGCGCTGCGCGACTCTGTCACCAAGCTCACCCATCGTCATCGGCGCCCGGAGGGTCCCGATCCGACCGACGAAACTGGCGCCGGAGCGAGCATCGATTACGTCGTACGCCGGTTCTTCATAGGGATGGGTACGCACCAACGCGCTCACAACCGCCGCCACCCGAGACTGCGGCGCGATCATCTCGACCCGGACTTCTCGTTCATGGTGCATCTCGCCAATCGCACCGACGGCCGGCGAGGCTGCCGGGCCGGGCAGGAAGCTTCCGACACCTTCGCTGCGATAGGAGCACCCCGAATAGTTGCCAATGGTCCCGGCACCGACAGCCGCCATCGCGGCAACGACATCGTCAGCGGCGTCGGTGGGGACGAACGTGATGATCTTCACTGACTCGAGCGGCCAGATCGGCACGATTCCCTCTATCTGAGTCAGATCCACCGCGGCGGCCAGTCGATCGGCAGTGCCCCCGGCGACTACGTCAAACGCCGTATGAACGACAAACAGCGAGATGCCGGCCGCGATCAGCCGATGGGCGCGTCCCGCAGGATCCGTGCCTGCTACCAGACGTGACGTCGGCCTGAATAGGAGCGGGTGGTAGGCGACAACAAGATCAACCGGGCTTGCAACCAGGCGATCCGTGACCAGAGGAGTGATCTCATGACATACCGCGACCGACGAGACTGGAGCTTCTGGATCACCAAACTGGAGCCCAACCGGGTCCCATCCGGCTGCCTTGCTGAGATTGAAGACGTCAGAAAGACGTGCGGTGAGTGACCCGATGGTTTGTCCCATGCAGCGATGCTACATCGCTACGGACTGCCGGCGACGTTGCCGTGCGCCGACTAGCGACATCAGCCGGCACCGACCGGAGTCCTACCGAGGATCTTGCTCACGCGGGCCACACCGGCGTCAACGGTCACTCCGCTGAAACCCCGCTTGGCCAGTACCCGCTCGATGGCGTGGTTGTCGGGGAGGTAGAGCGCCTCAAACTCGCGAACCCCGCGTTCAATCGCTGCGTCTTCGAGGAGACGGAACATCGCTGTGGCTAAGCCGACCTTGCGCCACATGGGCTTCACCACGATGGCAATCTCGGCGAGATCATCGCCTGCAGGCTCGAACCGGGCGATTGCAACACCTTCGCCGTCGGCGAAGGCAACCAACGCAAAGCGTTTCTTGTAGTCGACTTCGGTCAGAAACCGAAGTCGTTTCTTGTCAAGGCGAATAGCCGGATTGAAAAAGCGGTGATAGAGCGTGTCTGCGTCGGCGATAGCCACTTCTTTGGCGAGCAGCACCGCATCTCCCGGCACTACCGGACGAATATGGACCGTTCGCCCATCATCGAGCTCGAGCCGACGCTCGTAGTCGAAGGGGTAGTCGTGGGGTAGACCCGAATGTGGCTGGAGTGGTGTAATCATTTTGACCTCAGCACCATTGTAAGCACAATGCTTGCAATAGCAAGCATTGTGACTCTTCGGTGGACAGTCGGCCTGAATGTGCCTCAGTAAACGTCGGGGACGAAGGTCTGATCCGACATCGGAGGCCTGACATAACCTTCATTCTCCTGACGTGGTGGCAACTCGATAGGTTCCGGGGTCAGGTCTTGATACGGGATCACGCTGAGGAAGTGACTGATGCAGTTGAGCCGAGCCCGCTTCTTGTCGTCGGCATTCACTGCGTACCACGGAGCCTGTTTGATGTCGGTGTGCGCAAACATGATGTCCTTTGCGCGGGAGTACTCGACCCATCGGCTTCGGGACTCGAGGTCCATCGGACTCAGTTTCCAGCGCTTGCGCGGATCCTTGATCCGTGATCGGAACCGCCTCTCCTGCTCCTCGTCACTCACCGAGAACCAGTACTTCACGAGGATGATCCCGCTGCGAACCAGCATCCGTTCAAACTCCGGTGCTGTCCTGAGGAACTCCTGATACTGCTGCTCGGTACAGAAACCCATGACGGGTTCGACCAGCGCCCGGTTGTACCAGCTGCGGTCGAAGAGAACGATCTCACCGGCGGCCGGAAGGTGAGCAGAGTATCGCTGGAACCACCATTGAGTTTTCTCACGCTCCGTGGCGGTTCCCAAGGCAGCAACCCGACAGACTCTGGGATTGAGCCGTTCCGTGATTCGCTTGATCACGCCACCTTTGCCTGCCGCATCACGACCTTCGAAGATAACGACAACACGAAGACCTTCGGATTTCACCCATTCCTGGAGTTTGACCAACTCCATTTGGAGTCGGAGCAGTTCCTTCTCATAGAACTTCTTGTCGAGCTTCTTCTTGGGAGCCTTGCCGTCCTGTTCCGGATGCAAGACGGAGTCAAGGATTGACGACCTGATATCGGCCTCGACCGGCTCGGTCAGCGAATGCACTGGTGCCCTGACCTCTGCATCCTCTTCCGACGCGTCATCGTCGAGGATCGGCATCTCTTCCATTGTTTCGCTGGTCAGATCGGACATGCACGTCTCCCGGTTGTTGCGTGATCAGGATACAGAAACTGAACGGCCGTGCATCAGGTAACGCCGGCGACGGGCCCCGAACCCGACACGGCGAACCTTCCGGGACGGCACAGCGAAAAAGAAATCTGGAAAACAAGTAAACCATCTCGTTGGTTGCGGCGAGTGACTACTCAGAGTGGCAATCACGCTACATAGTCCTCGAGATGGAGATCAAGAATGAGACGACGTGAAATCCTCGTCTTCACCGCAGCCTTTGTCGTTGTCCTGCTCGGCGGCGCCGCGTTGGCTCAGGTGGGAACGTTTACGAGTTCACCGGCGGCCGACGCCACGCTCGATGCTGCTGCCTCGGACGCGGCCGCGCTGAGCGAGGCCGACGAGGCGGAGACCGCCGCCACGACAACCGAGACGGCACCAGCCCCGACGACTGGCACCGAAACGGCGGCGCTGAATAGCGATCGGTCGACGGAGACCGACAAGGAGACGGATCCGACCGAGCCACCCAAGGACGAAGAAGAGCCGTCCGATCCTCCCAAGGACGAAGAGGAGCCGAAGGAGGACCAGGACACGACACCTCCTCCGCTCGCGATCTTGTTCCCCGAGAATGACCAGCACTTCGACGACAAGGTTGTTGCGTTTGAGGGTGAGACGGAGCCCGGCGCCCGCGTGTTCGGTGGCAACTACGAGGCCGACGTTGACTCAGATGGCAACTGGCGCATCGTTCTCATCCTCAGCCCCGGTGGCAACACCGTGAAGTTCAAGGCCAAGGACGCTGCCGGCAACATCACCGAGAAGTCGATCAAGGTGTACCTCGATATTGAAGAAGAGATCGAAAAGGAGTTCACGGCAAACCAGAAGTGGGAGGTCTTCGACGGAGTTCCGCCGAAGAACAAGTACTACGGGACAGGCACGCCGGGTACCACGGTCTGGGTCGGATCAGAGTACGGCGACGGATCAATGAAGATCGATTCCAACGGCGAGTGGCTGTTCTACGTCGAGTTCCCAACTGCTCCGTGCAATGAGTCGTTCACAGTGGTTGTCGAGAACGAGAACCACCGTCGCGAGTTCACGACCAAGTGGGCGTGCGCCACGCACGAGTTCAGCGTCACGCACAAGTATGCGGAGAACACCAGTCTTTGGACCAAGTTCTACGGAACCGGCACGCCTGGAGACACGATCTGGGCCGTCTCCGAGTATGGCGAGGCGCAGACAACGGTTGAAAGCAACGGCGAATGGTTCGTGAAGCTTCACTTCAGCGACGACGTACCCCCTAACGACGAGATCAAGGTCGTCATTGAGTCATCGAGAGGCGATCGTGCCGAGTTCTGGTATGTCTGGATAGTTGAAGAAGACAAGGAGATCGAGTTCACCGCCAACCAGAAGTACGGCTCCTGCGACGCTGAGATCCCATACGACAAGTTCTGGGGCACCGCACAGCCAGGTGCCACCATCTGGGTCGAGTCACCCTATGGCGGCGGCACGACAACAGCCGGCGAGGACGGCTCCTGGGATATCCAGGTCGACTTTCCCGAGGCCCCGTTCGGCGAAACCTTCACCGTGGTGATTGAATCGTCAGACGATGGGCGGGCAACCTTCAGCTTCATCCGACTGGGCGAAGACAAGTAGCCACAGGCACAGCGTGATCCACCCAAAGGGGCGCCGGGGACGGCGCCCCTTTCACGTGTCAAGTCAGATACTGGCGAGCAACAAGACTGCTGTGCCAGGATCCCATTGGGAACATCCGGGCGCTTTGGGATGTTCGTACGGTTAGACCCGGCCAAAGGAAAATGACATGTGGGGAAAGAGCAAAGAGATGCCGGGGGCCGACAAAGCCCTCCGCGGACACGAGGACGCCGTTCCCGTCAGTGGAACGCACTTCGTCAACGGGAATACCATCGTCGCGCCGTTTCCGGACGGGATCGAATTGGCATACTTCGCCATGGGCTGCTTCTGGGGTGCGGAGCGGGTGTTCTGGCAGACACCCGGTGTGTTCTCGACAGCGGTCGGCTACGCCGGCGGATTCACTGAGAACGCTACCTACGAAGACGTCTGCACCGGCCGCACCGGCCACACCGAAGTCGTGATGGTCGCATACGACCCGACCCAGGTGAGCTACGACCGACTGCTCCAGCTCTT
>CBDUNF010000190.1:0-6746 GCA_965368515.1 uncultured bacterium | reverse complement strand
ATATGGGACACCCTGGGAGGTGGGACGTGCTGCGCACTGTGCGTATGGCTCTGGTTCTTCTGCTGGCGACATCGGTCTTGGTGGTGGTGCCCGGCGAGAGCGATGCGACGGTGCCCGGTGAGATCGGCCGGATTGCGTTTGTGTCCGATGTCGACCACGTGTCCGGGGAAATCTATGTGCGTGACTTTGCAGGTAGTACCCCGATTCGGTTGACCAACAACACCGCATACGACGCCGTTCCGATCTGGTCGCCGGACGGCACCCAGATCGCCTTCAGCCGTGGCACCGACGTCTACGTCATGGACGCCGACGGCTCAAATCAAATCAATCTGACCAACGGGGCCGGGACATCGAACGTGCCGCAGGACTGGTCGCCGGACGGAACCCGCATCTTGTTCGTATCTGATCGAGACGGTGACGATGACCTATGGATCATGCATCCGGACGGTTCCCAACCATCGCAACTGCTGAACACAACACAGCTCGAGCTCGATGGAGCGTGGTCACCAGATGGCAAGACGATCGCGTTCAGCCGTTTGATCGGCATTCATACCGATATCTGGCTGATGGATGCGGATGGTTCCAACGAGCGAAATATCACGAACAACGGCTCGACCGATAGCACCTCACCGTCCTGGTCTCCGGATGGAACCAAGCTTGTCTACAGCTCGGGAACTCACCCGAACTATCAGGTATGGATTATGGGATCGGATGGGTCCAATCCGGCGATGTTGGCGAGCGCGCCGGGCACAGGCAACTACTCGCCAGCTTGGGCACCGGATGGCAGCCGGATTGGATTCACCTCCGATCGTGATGGCGACATGGACCTGTGGATGGTGAACCCGGACGGTACGGGGGTGGGTCACCTCACCAACAACCCCGCCAACGAACGTCTCCTCAGTTGGGAGTCGGTGAACCGTTCGCCGCTGGCTGTCGCCGATGAGGCCGCGGTCAGTCGAGGTTCGACCGTTGCCATCCCGGTGCTTAGTAACGATTCCGATCCCGACGGTGAGACGTTGGTCGTATCGGACGTGACCCGAATGCCAGATGATGGGTCGGTGGCAATCGATGCCTCCGGAGTAATCACTTACACCCATGATGGGTCGATTCCGGGCAATCCGCCCACGGATTGGTTCGAGTACGAGGTGCAGGACTCGCGCCTCGGAACCGCTCGGGCCACCGTGACCGTCTGGATCTCAGCTGGGTTTGATGACGTGCCGCAGTCGAGCCTCTTCTTTGGCGACATAACGTGGTTGGCCGACCAGGGGATTACCAGGGGCTGCAACCCGCCCAGCAACACGCTGTTTTGTCCCGCTGAGTTTGTGACCCGCGGCCAGATGGCGGCGTTTTTGGTGCGCACGCTGCGCTACACGGACGTTGGGAGCGGCAATCTGTTCGTCGATGATGACGGGTCCACATTCGAGCTTGATATCGACAAGCTCGGAACTGCGGGCGTGACGCTTGGCTGCAACCCGCCGATCAACGACCGGTTCTGCCCGAGTGCTTTCGTCACGCGCGGCCAGATGGCAGCTTTCCTAGCGCGAGCCTTTCATCTAACGAATCTGGGGCTGGACGATCTGTTCGTCGATGACAACGGATCCATCTTCGAGTCAGACATCGACAAACTGGGAGCCACCGGGATCTCGCGAGGCTGCAATCCGCCTGACAACGACCGGTTCTGCCCGAGTGACTATGTGAGTAGAGAGCAGATGGCGGCCTTTATCCACCGGGCGGTCGATTACATAACCTGATGTCACTTACTGACAAAGGGCCTTTTCGCCGTCACGAGGCCCCGATACGTTCGACTTGCGACACCTGGGAGGTGGGCTCTGATGCGCGCTGTGCGTCTCACTCTGGTTCTGCTGCTGGCGACCTCGATGCTGGTGGTGGTACCCGGCGAAGGGTCGGCAACTCTGCCGGGCCGGATCGATCGGATCCTGTTTGCGTCGACCGCCGACAGCGCCGCCTGGGAGATCTACAGCCGCGACTTTGCGGGTACTAGCCCGCACCGCCTCACCAACAACTCGGTCGACGACTACGACCCGATGTGGTCACCCGACGGGCAAGAAATCCTGTTCAATCGCAGTCCCAATATGGGTGTCATCGATGTGTTCATCATGACTTCGGAAGGCCTGGGTGAGGTGAACCTAACACCGGGGTCGGGCTCGGTTGATGTTGCGCTCGGCTGGTCGCCCGACGGTACCCAGATCCTCTATGCGTCCAATGGCAACCTCTGGCTGATGCGACCGGATGGTTCCGACAAGCGTCAGCTCACCAACAATCTCTACGAGGAGTGGACGGGGAGTTGGTCTCCCGATGGCGAGACCATCGCCGTCGGTCGTCAGGGTGATCTCTTCCTGGTTGCCGTTGACGGATCGGGAGAGGTACCGCTGTTGCTGAGGCCGGAATCCGACAGCGATCCGGTGTGGTCGCCGGACGGAACGAAGATCGCGTTTGTGTCGAAGCAGTCCGGCATAGACAACATCTGGATCATGAATGCAGACGGCACCCAGCCGTACAGCCTCACGAACTCGGTTGGTTATCACAGCGCGGAGCCGGCTTGGGCCCCCGACGGCTCCAGGATTGGCTTCAGCTCTGACCGCGACGGCGATTGGGACATCTGGACGATGAACCCGGACGGATCCGATCCTGCGCATCTCACCGACAACCCGGCCGACGAACGGTTCCTCGGTTGGGAGTCGGCGAACCGGACGCCGGTCTCAGTTGCCGATGACGCCGTGGTACACCGCGGCCAGTCGGTCGAGATTGCCGTGCTGAGCAACGATCACGACCCTGACGGCGGGCCGGTCACCGTCGGCGACATCTCGGTGATGCCAACGGAAGGCACGGTTGCGATCAACCCAGGCGGGACGGTTACCTACACGCACAGTGGGGTGACTGTGCCGGCCGGACATGCGATGCCGTATTCGGACTCCTTTGAGTATCGCCTTGATGACGAGCGCCTCGGGTCGTCCTACGCCACTGTGACCGTCATGATCTACCCGTATTTCGATGACGTCCCTCAGACCAACGCCTTCTTTGACCACGTGCTCTGGCTCGCCGTCGAGCGCATCACTCTGGGGTGCAATCCTCCCGCCAACACGCTCTTCTGCCCTCACGAATTCGTCAGCCGGGGACAGATGGCCGCCTTCCTGGTGCGGGCCCGCGACTACACGGATGGGTCCGGAGCAGATTTGTTTGGCGATGACGATGGTTCGGTGTTCGAGGTTTCCATTGATCGGCTCGGTACTGCCGGTGTGACCAAAGGGTGCAATCCGCCGCTCAACGATCGCTTCTGCCCGGACAGCTATGTGACCCGCGGTCAGATGGCGGCGTTTCTGGTCCGGGCGTTCGACCTCTCCGACCTGGGAAGACGCGATCTGTTTGTTGATGACAACGGCACGATGTTCGAGTCATCGATCGACAAGCTCGGAGCCACCGGCGTCTCCCTCGGGTGCAACCCGCCCGCCAACGATCGGTTCTGCCCGAACGACTTCGTGACCCGACAGCAGATGGCCGCGTTCATCAGCCGCGCCGTGGCTTACGGACAGGAGTAGCCGCGGGCTCTGCTCGGCAGAGCAGAGCAGAGCCCGTTGGGGTTTGGCGTTGCCAAACTCGGCGGAGCCAGGCGGACGCCGCCTTAGGTGACGTTCCATACGGCGCCGGATCGGGCCGGGAGGTTGATTCTTCCGTCTGTCGCGGTTGCGTTGCCCCACAGCAGGTCTCCGGTTCCGGGGGCGGATGCTGTTGCCGGTTCATCTCCAGCGTTTACCGCGACCATGAGGCGCTCAGAGGAGTCGAAGCGTTCGAACACATAGAGTTGGCCCTCTGACGACACGTGTCGATAGCCGGGTGCTCGCAGTGCCGGGTGGGCGTGCCGCAATGCGATCAATTCCCGATGCGCCGCCAACAGATCGGTATCCCAGTCGGATTCATCCCACGGGAAAGCACGTCGGCACTCAGGGTCGAGCGATCCGCTGACCCCGACTTCGCTGCCGTAATAGACACAAGGTGCGCCAGGAAAGGTCATGGTCAACAGGGTGCTCAGAATCAGCGAAGCGCGATCGCCCGACGCCGTTGTCCGCAACCGGGCAGTGTCGTGCGATTCGAGCAGGTTGAGATTGGCGAGATGGGACGCCATCGGATATCTGGCAAAGAGAGCATCGACCCGGCTGTCGTACTCGGCCGCATCGATTGGGCCAACGTCGGCGTCCACCGGGTTGGGCACGATGTGTGGCGGGTCGATGTATTTCCCTGCCGCAAACGAGAGGATCTCTACGGTCAGCAGGTAGTTCATCGTGGCATCAAAGCGAATACCGCCCACGATGTAGTCGGTGGAGTCTTCCCAGATCTCGCCGACGATGTAGGCGTCCGGATTGATCGCCCGTACTCGTTGCCGAAATTCTTCCCAGTAGCCGTCGGCTGTGATCTCAACAGGAACGTCGAGTCGCCACCCGTCGATGCCCTTGCGCAACCAGTGTTCGGCGACCTGCATGGTGAACTCACGAACCACAGGGTTATCGGTATCGAGGCGGGGGAGTGGCTTCAGGTTGTACCAGCCCAGATAGTTAGCAGGGCCGTCACCGTACGGGTTCAGCGGGAAGCCGTCGATGGTGAACCAATCCAGATATGGCGACTCTGGGCCGTTCTCGACGATGTTGTGGAACTGGTGGAATCCGCGACCGACATGGTTGAAGACACCGTCGAGAACAATTCGCATGTCCCGCTCGTGGCAAGCGGCGATCAGTTCGTCCAGAGCGTCGTTGCCGCCGAGGAGCGGATCAACCGAGTAGTAGTCGTCTGTGTGATAGCGATGGTTAGCGCCGCTGGTGAAGATCGGGTTGAGGTAGAGAGCGGTGACCCCGAGATCGGTCAAGTAGTCGAGGTGTTCAACAATGCCGAGCAGGTCGCCACCCTGGAATGCGTGACTGGTCGGCTCGGCGCCCCATTCCTGGAGATTGCTTGGCTTGAAGACCCGGTCGGACTTGGCGAACCGATCCGGAAAGATCTGATAGAAAACTGCGTCTTTCACCCATGCAGGGGCTTGGTTGAACGGTGTAGTCATAGATCGCTGATGCTACCCGGCAGACCACACCCGCAGCACCCCATCCGCGGTGGCGGCCGCCAGCCACAGCTGGCCGTCGGCGCTGAAGGCCGTGGCGAGGTTTGTCGCAAGCCGGCCCGGCAGCGCCAGCTCGCCGGCCACGACGACGCCATTCGGGGTCCGGCTGAGCACGCCGAGCACGGTCAGTTCCTGGTTGGGTACAACAACATCGATCGCTCCATCCCCGCTCACGTCGACCGCCAACGCCATGTCGAGATTGCGCGATCCAAAGACATGGGAGGTGAAGCCCTCCTGTTGCGTCGCAAGAGCCAACTCCTCCCCATCCAATCGGAAGTACTCGACAACACCGCCGATGTGGGGGACTCGAACATCGATAACCTCGATCTCGCCGTTGGGGCCGACGGGGCCCGCTCCCAGCTGGTTGCGCCAGCGGCCACCGCGGCCAATCGGCGGGCCGACGGCAACCTGGCGCCCATGCCTATCGAACACGACCAGGCCGGCACCGACTTCGGAGTTGCTCACAGTCACCAGGATCTCCTCTGTGCCGTCGCCGTCGACATCTGCCCACAGCGCGGCGACGCCTTCAATGACGGACGGCTCGGGAATGATCGCCTCGCCCACAATCTGCTGAGAGAACGGGTCGATGATGACCAGCCGACCCGCCTCCAGGTCATCGCCGAGAACGCCATGGGGATAGCGGGTGGTTGCTTCGGCAAGGACAGCGATGCGGCCGTCGCTACTTTGCGTGATCCGTGCGTCGGGGAGAGCCGCGATCTGGTACTCGTTGCGCCCTGAATCGGTCTGCACTATCAGCGACCCGTCACTGGTCACATAGGCAAGGCCACCGTCACCTGTTGGCAGCGGGTAGCTGAGCGAAGACACATCGGGTGGGGGAGCAACGACCTCGGCTCCCGCAGCAGTCTCGATTACGACCGGCGGTGTGCCGGCGGGGAGTTGAGAGATGTTGAGCTCCACACTTGCCGCCCCGTCGGATCCCAAGTGCCAACCTTCGAGACGGCCGTCCTCGAGCGCAACGACCCACAGGACCCCGTTCGGGCTTGGGGCACCTACGACCCAGAGCGGAGTCCCGGAAAGCTCAACGTCGATAGGAGCCGTGGCCTGAATGTCGCCGCTGCCCGTCCCCACCCGGTTGCCGGTGGCGGGGCCGGACACGGTCCATACGGAGCCGTCGGGAGGATGGTCATCGGTGGGGGTGACCGAAGTGTCCACGGCGGCTGTGGTGGTCGTCGTTGATGTTGTATCGGGCGCACCGGCATCGCTTGATGATGAGCACGCCGTGAGCAGCATGGAGGCCGTGATTATGACGGCGGATAGGGCGAATCTGTGCGGCAATGGATCTCCTGTGTCGCTGAATCAACCCACCGTGACCTCGCAAGCTTCCCGCCCAACGATGAACATCTTGAGAACGATCGGCTACAGGAAGATACATCGGGGTTGACGATGGATTTCTGCGGTCGAGAATGGTCGCATGGATGTCGACAAAGCCGCAGCAGAATTTGCCGAGCTATACGGTCTGGCTTACCGCCGGTTCTATCGGAGAATCCCGGTCGGTCAGCATCGGCTGACCAGCGAGTCGATCGCAGCGTTGCAGCACCTCATCGAGACGGGTCCACTGACGATCGCCGAGGCGGCGGCCCACCAGGGCCGATCGCAGTCGGCA
>CBDUNF010000189.1:0-6835 GCA_965368515.1 uncultured bacterium | reverse complement strand
GATTATTTCGCCAGGACCGGAGTGGACGAGGTCGACGTCCTAGTACCATTTAGGCTGCAGAATCGACAGCACAAGGGGCCCGCCATGTTGGTCCCAATGAGGCCCAACTACCTCCCATGAAACGAATTGCCATATCTCTCGCGCTCGGTGCAATGTTGCTTTCGTCCTGCGCCGGATCATCGCTGGTCCTGGCTGGTGAGTCGATGCGTTTCCCCGAGCCGCCGCCGCAGATGCTTACCTTCGTCGTGCTTGGCGCTGATGACCTCACTCCGGTAACCGCAGGCATCACAACGCTGGCTGAAACGGTGGCGACTGATGCCGCGGGCACTGCCGAACTCCTGTGGGAAGACAAGCCGATTGACGTCACCGTCGCAGCGCCCGGGTTCTATGAGACATCGCTCACCGTCACCGAGAAGCCCTTGGAGGGACCGATACAGGTTCGGCTCGAGCCGGTGGTACTAAGCGGCCGAGTGATCTCGGGCGACGGTAGGCCGCTACCCGGAGCCACGGTCAAGCTCGACGACCGGCTCGAAGTGAGCACGGACAGCGACGGTCGGTTCACGTTGTTCCGGGCGATCCCCGGCGAAATCGCGATCGAGCGCCCCGCCTGGGAAGAGACCGTCGTGTCGTGGGACGGCGCAAAGGACGACTTGACCGTTGAGCTGGAACCACGAATGATCCAGGCATTGCGTGTTGCCGGCGACGGCTCGGGCGCCGGTAGCGTCGAGAAGTGGCAGGAGCTGCTCGAACTGGCAGACAACACGGGGATCAATGCGTTTGTTGTCGACACCCAAGATGAGGGTGGCTACGTCTATCACGACACCGAAGTCGCCCTGGCGTACGAGATCGACGCCGTGCGGCCCCGGTACGATGCCGCACAGGTCATCGCCGATATGGATGCCCACGGCCTGTACAAGATCACTCGCATCGTCACCTTCCAGAGCGACCAGTTGGCGCGGGCTCGTCCCGACATTGCCGCCATCAATACTCAGACGGGGCTCCCCTGGACCAACAACAAGGATCTTGCCTGGCTCGATCCGACAGATCGAAACTCTTGGGACTATCCGTTGGCGCTGGCCGAAGAGGCCTGCCGTCTCGGATTCGACGAGATCCAGTTCGACTACATCCGATTCCCCTCAGACGGCCCGATCAGCCAGCTCAGCTTTGATGGGCTGACTTCGGACAACTACTACAGCGAGGAGTCGGAAGAGATTCGAGTGTCGACGATCGCCGCTTTCCTGGAGAAGGCACACGGCCTCCTCAATCCGATGGGCTGTGCGGTTGCGGCCGATATCTTTGCCATCACTCTCGAAAGCACCTCGGATGAAGGCATCGGTCAGTCGCCGCGAGTCTTCTCCAACTATGTCGACGTGCTCAGCCCCATGATCTACACCTATACGTACGGGCCGGGCTGGAAGGGTTGGGACAACCCGACCGACCATGCAACCGAATTGGTTTCGGCGGCGCTCGACGCAGGGATCCCTCGGATCGAGGGCTTCGCTGTTTACCGTCCCTGGCTGCAGCGTGCATTCCTCGAGGACGAGGACATCCTCGGAGTTCAGGCTGTCGCCGAGGAACGGGACATGGGCTGGATGCTGTGGAGTGCCGGCACGCTGTTCAATGCAAACCACCTGCCACCGCCGGAGTGATGAGCTCGCAGTCGCTCGATGAGTTGACCGCCGAGGTAACCGCCTGTCGGCTGTGTCCCCGTCTTGTCGAATGGCGAGAGCGGGTGGCGGTCGAAAAACGCGCCTCGTTTGCTGCCGATGATTACTGGGGGAAGCCGGTTCCTGGCTGGGGCGATCCGGACGCGTCGCTCGTTGTGGTCGGGCTGGCTCCCGCTGCTCACGGGGCGAATCGGACCGGGCGGATGTTCACCGGTGATCGCAGTGGTGAATGGTTGTACCGAGCATTGCATAATGCCGGTTTCGCCAATCAGCCGGAGTCTGTTGGTCGTGATGACGGTCTTGTTCTCGCCAATACCTGGGTCACCGCACCGGTGCGGTGTGCTCCTCCCGCTAACAAGCCGACAACAAATGAACGGGACAACTGTGCGCAATGGTTCACTCGAGAACTCGATCTGTTGACGAGTGCGAGGGTCTACGTCGCTCTCGGGCAGTATGGATATCTGTCGTTGTGGCGATATCTGTGTGCCGGGCTTGATGATCTACCGCGACCACGCCCCAAGTTCGGCCACGGCGAGGAGGTGGCCCTGTCCAACGGCGGGACAGTGCTCATGTCGTTCCACCCCAGTCAGCAAAATACCTTCACGGGGAAGCTGACCGTCGAGATGTTCGCCGCGGTGTTCGATCGAGCTCAGGAACTCATCGCACTTCGTCCGCAAGCTCCATGACGCGAATCCATCGGTCATGAGCGTCGGCCAGATACGGGTAGGGGTTGACAGTGCTCCGACCATCGTGGAGCTCGAAATGCGTGTGGGAGCTTGCACCCTCGGCATTGCCGGAGTCGCCGACGTACCCGAGCACCGTGCCGGCCGGGACGAACATGCCCACCTCTATGTCGGGGGCGAATGCGGAGTCGGGGCCACCGGCGCCATCATCCGTGCCGGGGGTGTCGTTGTTGAGATGCAGATACCAGCTTTCCCACCCGTCTTGGTGAGCGACCCTGACATAGAACCCCGATCGCGGACTCTCGTCCATTGCTACGACGAATCCGTCTGCCACGGCGAGCACTTCGCTGTGCTTGCTGCCGAAGATGTCGGTTCCCTGATGGCGACGTCCGCCGGACCGCGCATCGCCCCAGTCGTTCCCGAATCGAGAGCTGATGTCGTCATGAGGGAAGTACACGAGACAGAATTCGTCATCGTCTGCGGACGCGGCTGTCGGGACGAGCAGGGCCAGAGCCACAATGGTCGCGGTGAGTAGTTGGATTGAACGCTTCAAGTGATATTTCCTGGTTGTTGAACGGGTCATCGTATTGGGGTCGGGGGAGTATGTAACATCTGAAGCCCGCCGCTCAGTTTCCGTTATCGAGGCTGCTCAACGCGGTTAGTCTCACCAAGTTCACAACAGGAGATTGCGTGAAGACCCTTGACTCCCAGACCTCGGCCGCGGTTGGTGCCTCCGACCCGGCTTGGTTGGCCGATCGCCGCTCATCGGCCCTCGACTACTACGAAAAACTGGCCATGCCCTCACCAACGGAAGAGGTATGGCGGTACGTAGACCTTGACTTCGCCGTAGACGACTTCGCTCTGGCCGACGGTCCGGGGACGGCTGGGGAGGTCGGTATCGGCATCGCAGCGGCAGTACCCGAGACCGCTGGCTCGCTGCTACTCGTTGACGGCCATGTAGTCGAGGTCGACGCGGGCTCATCAGGTGCCGTATTTGGCTCCCTTGGTCAGGTCCTCGTGGATCACCCCGATCTTCTCGAGCCGTATTTCGGGACCGGCATTCCCGCCGACCTCGACAAGCTGTCAGCCGCTCACTACGCATTCGGTGGTGAGGGTGCCGCCCTGGTGGTGCCAAAAGGCATCGCCGTCGAGACACCTTTCTTCATCGATGTGCAGGCGGCGACCAGTGGCACCGCTGCATTTCCGCATCTCTCGTTGGTCGTCGAGGAGTCGGCGCAGGCTTCGGTGGTCATCCGCTACCGATCCGACGATGACGTTGACGCTCTTGTGGTGCCCCAATTGGAGATGTCGGTGGGCGACAACGCACACCTCAAGGTCACTGTCGTCCAACACTGGGGACGCCGGACTCGTTCCCTGTCCCACGCCCGGGCTCTGGTCGGACGCGATGCATCGATCCACCTCGGTGAGGCCGGTCTTGGCGGGTCGATATCACGGCTGCACCTGACGGTCGATCTCGAGGGCAACGGCTCCTCTGCGAACATCGTCGGCGCCTACTTCGGCGACGAGTCGCAGACTCTCGACTACCGCTACACGATGCACCATCAGGGCGTCAACACCAACAGCGACATGTTTCTCAAGGGTGCGGTGCAGGACGAGGCTCTCTCGGTCTTCACCGGGATGATTCGTATCGACGAAGACGCTCAGAAGACCAATGCGTACCAGACCAATCGGAACTTGATCCTGTCCGACGGGGCGTCGGCACAGTCGGTGCCAAACCTCGAGATCCTGGCCAATGACGTCAAGTGTGGTCACGGGTCGACGATGGGTCCGCTCGATGAGGAACAGCGCTACTACCTGATGAGTCGTGGCCTCGATGATGCCCGCTCCAACCGGCTGCTGGTGCACGGTTTCTTCAACGAGGCGCTGGCGAAGTTCCCGGAGCCGGCCGTTGCCGACGTCGTGACCTCGTGGATCGACACCAAATACCGGATCGCCCAAGAGGCAGGGAGGGTCTAGTGAGCCGAGTGCGTGTATCGCCGGTTGCGGACTTTCCGACCGAAACCGGTCTACGTATCGAGGTGGGAGACCATCGCATCGCCATGTTCCGGGTTGGTGCGGACATCTACGCCCTAGGCGATCGCTGTTCTCACGCAGAGGCCTCTCTGGCCGAGGGAGAGGTATTTGATGACGAAGTCGAATGCCCGCGCCACGGTGCTGCTTTTGGCCTCGCCGACGGCGAAGCTCGAACCCTGCCGGCAACAAGCCCGGTTCCCGTTTACAAAGTCGACGTCGAGGACGACGTCGTCTATCTGACGATCGACGAGGAGTCCTGATGTCTGTCGCTCTGCAAGTTTCCAACGTCAAGGCCAAGTTCGGCGACCTCGAGATCCTCAAGGGAGTCGATATCGAAGTTCCGTTCGGCGAGGTCCATGTCCTGATGGGACCAAACGGGTCTGGCAAGTCGACGCTGTGCCACGTGCTCATGGGCAAAGGCGAGTACGAAGCATCCGGATCTGCTCTAGTAGGTGGCACCGAGGTGATTGGTCTCCCCGTCGACGAGCGGTCGCGGGCCGGGTTGTTCGAGGCGTTCCAATACCCTGTTGAGGTCCCCGGTGTGTCGCTCGACGACCTGATCCGTGAGATGGGTGAGGTGCGTGACGACCCGGATTTTGACGAGAGGGTCGAAGCCGCAGTCGAGACGTTGGACATGACCCGCTTCCGGGACCGTTCAGTGAACAGTGGTTTGTCCGGTGGTGAGAAGAAGCGGTCCGAGATGTTTCAGCTCGCAGTCTCCAATCCAAAGGTCGCGATCCTTGATGAGATCGACTCTGGTCTCGATATCGATGCTGTTCGCGAAGTTGCACACTTGGTCGAGGAGCTCCGTAGTGATGCTCTCGGTGTGCTGATCATCACGCATTACAGCCGCATCCTGCGCTACATGAAGCCGGACAAGATCCATGTGATGGTGGCTGGGAAAGTCGTCAAGACCGGCGGGCCCGAGATCGCGGCCGAGCTCGAAGCGAGCGGCTACGTGGAGATGCAAGATGGGCAGGCGACCGTCCCCACTCCCGACATCTCAACTCCGTTCGATCTCTAGGACGGTCCGCAGTTGGACACCCGGCGACCCGCCCCTTTGGGGTCGCGGGCCGTGACCTCGGGTAATCTCGTCTCATTCGACTTGGATTCCGCATGAGTGACTTGATCTATACCTTCGATGGCCCAGACGATGCTGGGACCTATCTGCGCCAGATCGGTACGTTGTGGACAGCCTGGGTTGTGGGCCTGGGAGGGTTGCTGGTAACAAACGCCGCGGTACTCGTTGTGTGGGCGATCGTGGCGTTTGTCGGCTTGTTGGTGCTGGCCCGACCGCTTCAGGCTCGCGCTGAAGGCGTAGTTCCGGAGAATCAGGTCGAGGGGGGTGTGGTCAACACGGCACTCCGTGGGGGCACCACTCGTGACCGGGCGCTGCGTGAACTCGCCTACGGCACTACACCGATGCGCGTCGCTCTGCGCATGGTTGGTGCCAGTGAACGGTGGGTGATCATGCGGCACCTCGTGGTAGCCATCACGATCCTCGGAATGGTGTACGTGGTCTTCGGACCCCGTCCGTGAACGCAGGCAGCCGCTTCGGGGTTGGCTTCCTGATCGGTGCAGTCGTTGTCGGAGGGTTCATATCTGCAACCCGCGCTGAGACCGCTCAAGTCACGTCCACGACGTCAGGTCCAGTTGTCCCAACCACGATGACGCGAGCCGCAACGCCGTGGTTTGAGCAAGGAGAGACCATGATCGGGTCTACCGCGATCTTGCCGCGCGGGCTGAACATCGAGGACGATATTGCGTTCTTTGACTACGACCTCGCCGGTATCGGTCCTTCACTGGGCGTAGACCAACCGCTCGACCTCGCCGTACCGCAAGGAGATCATCTTGCGGCACCTGAGCATTGGCTACTCACCACGGTCTCCGGACAGACGGTTCAAGCTGAGAGCGGGCCGCTCGATAGTTCGGTCCGATTCGTGCTCCCCGAGCCTGATGCTCAGGTTGCCTCCATCGCTGTTGTCGGATGGCGGGTAGCGGTGCCGTTTGGTGAGCAGGTGGAGTTGCCGATCGAGGAGGGAGCCACCGCAGCGATTCGACGGGGAACAGTCACCATCGAAACCGTACTCGAGCAGAGCATCTCGACGATTGTCCAGATTGATTTCGACCGAGTTGGCGACCCGTGGCAGGCGGGGTTTGGGCTGCGTCCTGTGGACACCGGGTGGCGGGTTTCTGGTCGGCAGTTCGGGGGTCTGCAGCTGATTTGGGAAGGCACAGATCCACCGGTCACGGTCGTTCTCGAAGACGCTGGATTCGAGATGCGGCCGGTTGCAGGCGACCTGGTGGTCTTTGCCGAGGGGAGCGCACCGTGAGCGAGATTGACTACGAGGAGTTGATTCGGTCACCTCTCGACGGCCTCGACGAGGAGTCATCCGGTGCATGGCTTGCGGTGGGGGGAGGAGCCTTGATTGGCGCTGCTGTCGCTCTAGC
>CBDUNF010000188.1:0-6841 GCA_965368515.1 uncultured bacterium | reverse complement strand
CCGGGCCCCCACCTTCAGCGATGATCTCTCCGAGCGCACAACCCAGGCAGTCTTCGACCCATTCGGTCTGATCGGCATGTGGTCCGGTGCGCAGAGCTGCCTTGGCCTCTGGGTCGAGCAGTGGTCGGAGGATCTTTCCCGGTGATGGCAGATTGGTCAGAAGCAAGCGCACGGTCCCCTGCCACATCGCGGTGTCCTGCTCAGCGGCGGTCGCCAGTAGTCGGACTCCTACAGACTGACCCTCGTCGATCAACGCGGGGAACGCCTGCATCGTGTGTTCGGTGCCGGCCACTTCTATGACCTGAGGGAGCTCGCCAATGCTCCATGTGGTGAGGCCGGTGGTCTCCAGCTCATGGGCTGTGCTGTCGACAATCGAACGGGTTTCCTCCTGAACCAGGCCCTTGAGCTTGCGGAGATCGCTGCCGGTGGCGATCGCGTTGCCATCGTCATCGACGATCCGGAACGCGGGCCGCAGATGAGGTGGTAGCGCGTCGAGATCGAAAGCATCGACCGGTATCGGCACTCCGCCGATGCGCTGCAACTCGCGGCGCAGAGCCAACAACAGGCCAACCTCATCGGATGGGTCGATCGCAGTGAGGGTGGCACGGGCGGTGTCAGGAACGGGAGCAAAAGTCTTGCGCAGGTTCTTTGGAAGCGACCGGATCAACGCGGTGACTAGTTCTAGACGTAGCCCGGGTACATGCCACTCGAAGACTGATGGGTCGATACGATCGAGTCCGCGCAGCGGCAGGTCGATGGTCAAGCCATCGGCGGGGCTGGTCGGGTCGAACTCGTACTCGAGGGCCAAGCCGAGGTCTCCGTACTCCCACACCTCGGGGAAGGCCTTGGGGTCAGGTTCGGCGGATGCGGGGTCGATCAGGTCATCGAGTCCGAGGTCCAGGAGATGCGGTTGGTTGCCCTTGACATCCCGCCACCAGCGATCGAAGTGTCGGGTTGTGGTGATGTCGTCGGGAATACGGGCGGCGAAGAAGGCGGTCAACGTGTCGTCGTTGACCAGCAAGTTGGTGCGCCGCTCTCTCGCTTCCATGTCCAGCACGATCTCGATCTGGTCTGCATTGTGGCTGGCAAATGCGTGTTCGGACTCCCACTCGCCGGCGACCAGCGCATGCCGGATGAAGAGGTCCCGCGAGGCCTCCTGGTCGAATCGTCCGTATTGGACGACACGGTCCGTCTGCAAGGGGATTCCGTACATGGACACGGATTCCCGTGCCATCGCCGAACCCCGCTTCGCATCCCACCACGGATCGGAATGCGACCGTTTGATGAGATGCGCCCCGACCTCCTCGATCCACTCGGGAGGGATACCGACAACGCTGCGTGCCCACAACCGGGTTGTCTCGACGAGTTCGGCCGCCATGACCCACTCGGGGGAGCGCTTGAACAACGTCGAGCCGGGCGAGATGAAGAAGCGGGCGCCACGGGCACCGCGGTACTCGTAGCCGTCGGGGTCCTTCTTGCCGACATGCGATAGCAACCCCGAAAGCATTGAGCGGTGGACGGTGTCGGCATCGGCCGGTTTGCGGTTGCGGTGCAACCCCAGCTCGTTGGAGATGTCCCGGAGCTGGGAGTGTATGTCCTGCCATTCCCGGATACGGCGGTAGCTCAGGTACTCGTCGCGGCACAGGCGTCGGAACTGGCTCGAGGTGCGTGCGCGCCGTTCGGTACGTAGATAGTTCCAGAGCTGCAGCCAGCTCAGGAAGTCGGAATCTTCGCTCTTGAAGCGGGCATGCTTCTGGTCGGCCTGAGTCTCCTTCTCCAGGGGACGCTCGCGGGGGTCCTGGATCGAAAGTGCGGCTGCGATTACCTCGACCTCTTGCAGGCAAAGGTTGCGGTCTGCCTCGAGCACCATACGGCCCAGGCGAATGTCGAGCGGAATGCGAGACAGGCTTCGACCGATCTTGGTCAATCGCTTCCGGGTGTCTTTGCCGTCGGGCTTGAGTGCTCCGACTTCCTCGAGAAGCGCCATCCCGTCCCGAATGCTTCGAGAATCCGGGGGGTCGAGGAAAGGGAACGACTCGATGTCGCCGAGGTCGAGTGCCGCCATCTGCAGGATCACCGACGCCAGCCCGGTTCGCTGAATCTCTGGTTCGGTGAACTCGGGCCGAGAGTTGAAGTCGTCCTCGGAATAGAGCCGGATGCAGACCCCGGGGCCAAGGCGCCCGCATCGGCCGGCGCGCTGGTTCGCAGAGGCTTGGGATATCGGTTCGATTGGCAGCCGCTGCACCTTGGTGCGACGCCCATATCGGGAGATGCGGGCAGTACCTGCATCGACAACGGCGCGGACACCCGGCACCGTCAGCGATGTCTCGGCGACGTTGGTGGCGATGACTACCCGCCTTCCGGTGTGCCTGGCAAAGACTCGGTTTTGCTCCCCCGTAGAGAGCCGACCGTAAAGCGGCACGACTTCGGTGTGACGGAGGCCCAACTCCGTGATGGCATCGGCCGCATCTCGGATCTCCCGCTCGCCGGAACAGAAGACCAGGATGTCGCCCTCCTTCTCACTGAACAGCTCAACCACGGCGTCGCAGATACCTTGGGGCTGATCGCGCGGTTCGGGCTGGGTGGGGTCATCGAGGGGTCGGTACCGCAGCTCGACCGGGTAGGTGCGTCCCGACACCTCAATGATGGGGGCGTCGTGAAAGTGGCTGGAGAATCGCTCGGTGTCGATCGTGGCTGAGGTGATTATGACCTTGAGATCGGGCCTCTTGGGGAGCAGGTTCCGTAGATAGCCGAGCAAGAAGTCGATGTTGAGACTGCGTTCGTGGGCTTCATCGATGATGATCGTGTCGTAGCGGCTCAGACGTCGATCCCGGTGGATCTCGTTGAGCAGGATTCCATCGGTCATCAACTTCACGAGCGTTGTGTCTCCGACCTGGTCGGAGAACCGGACCGTGAATCCGACCAGTTCGCCCACCGAGCTGCCGAGCTCCTCGGCGACCCGGTTCGCGATCGAGCGGGCGGCTATCCGCCGTGGTTGGGTGTGCCCGATGAACCCGGTGGCGCCACGCCCGAGCTCGAGGCACAGCTTTGGTAGCTGAGTGCTTTTCCCCGATCCGGTCTCCCCGGCGACGATGACAACCTGGTGGTCTCGGATTGTGTCCATCAGTTCTTGCCGACGATCCGTGATGGGGAGATCGGCCGGATACGAGATCTTGGCGGGTCGAGCCGCCTGCCGAATCTCCATCTTGCGAGCGGATTCGTCGATCTCTTTGGAGAGAGCAGCCAGCACCTCGCGCCGCTTCTCGGGCGCGCTGATCTTGGCTGCACCGGAGATGCGCCGCTGGAAGTGGCGTCGATCGGCCAGCATGAGCCCGTCGCTGCGGGCGCGAAGATCAGAGATGCGTGGAGACATGGGGCTTGCGGGCCCCATGATGGCACCTGATTCCGCGGTGTCGTTCGGCGAGGGGCACTAACTTGGTGGCATGTTCGCCTACAACCTCGACCACGTTGCTCTTGCCGTTCGCGATCTGGACGCGTCACTTGCCGACTACCTGCGACAGTTCGGGGCGGAACCGATGTACCGAGAGGTTGTCGAGGAGCAGGGTGTCGAGGAAGCCATGATCGCGGTGGGGGGTTCGTTCATTCAGTTGCTCCAGCCGCTTGGTCCGGAGACCCCGGTTGGCCGATTCATCGAGTCACGGGGCGAAGGCATGCACCATGTCGCCTTGGCCGTTGCCGATATCGAAGCAGCCCTGGCTCATCTGAAGGCCGAGGGGTCACGTCTCATCGACGAGGAACCGCGTATCGGGGGTCGGGGCCATCGGATTGCTTTTGTTCATCCAAAAGCGTTCGCCGGAACCCTGGTCGAACTCGTAGAGTCATCCGCATGAACTTCAAGGTGTCAGGCGGAGCCGGCCACGTAGAGACAGCAGCAATTGTCGCAGTCATCAGCGCGATCTTTCAAGAGGAGTCAGCGGTGCTCGGGACCCCAGCCCAAGCACCTCGGCAGAGCTCATGGGTTCTGGCCTGGCGTCCCCGCGACGTCCCTGCACCGCTCCCATCGCACACGTACGACGTCCAGCAATGGGCCGACGCCGAACCCGGCGCCCGCATCGAGCCGGAATAGCCGCGTTCACATCTCGGTTGGATGTCCCTCGGCGGTGCCACCTTTGCCGGGCTCTGTTGATTGGCCGTCGTCGGGGAGAGGGCCGAGTTGCGGCGCTGTGGCGTCTGGGATTATCCGGGACAGGCTCATCGAGAAAAGGAAGGACGCTCCGGTTGGGAATCGGGGGGCGTACCAGACGTCGCCACCCATGGCTCGGGCCAATTGCCGAGCGATGGGTAGTCCGAGGCCGACACCGTCTGCCGCACGACTGTCGCCCTTGCCGACCTGCTCGAAGTGCTCGAAGATCCGTTCCCAGTCCTTTTCCGGGATTCCGGGTCCGTTGTCAGAGACGGTGATCGTATAGATGTCGGTGCCCGCCTCGCCGTCGATCTGGACGCTGTCGCCGCCGTATTTGCGGGCGTTGTCGAACAGATTGCGCAAGATCTGACCGGTGCGGCCGCGGTCGGCATTGACGATCACGCCGCCCGGGATTGCTGTGTTGATTTCCTTGCCGGTATCCGCAAAGACGAGGCGTGAGGTTGCGGCAATCTCGCCGGCGAGGTCGAATTCCTGGACACGAAGTCGGAGCCGCCCGGCCTCGATACGTGGAATGACCAGGATATCTTCGACCAGGTCGCTCAGGTGGTGTGCCTCCTGGCGCATGATGATGAGGAATTCGGCAATCTCCTCCGGCTCGAGGTCCGGCCAATTGGCGCGCAACGTTTCCGAGAAGCCGGCGATGCTCGTCAATGGGGTGCGGAACTCGTGGCTGACCATCGAAACAAACTCGTCTTTGAGCTCGACTGCACGACGTTCGGCGGCGAGCGCTTTGCGATGTCGCTGCGTCGACGCGTGCAGGGCTTGGACCGCCCCGTAGAGAAGCGCCCCAACGAGCAGCGAGACGAGCGTCACCGAGACGATGTTGAACCAGTTGGAACGCAGCTGGCCGATCTCGGGATCACCTAGCGGAGCTGCAATCAGGACCGGAATCCCGACGGCGACCGCCGCACCGACGACTGCTCCGGCCTTTGGTATCGAGAGTAGGAGCAGTGCTCCGGTGATGATGTATAGAAACGTCACAGACAGGAACAGGGCAGCATCCCCCTTGACAAGGGAGATGCCCGAGACCACCACCGTGTCGGTGAGCAGCATCGGTAAAGCGCTCTCCCCGTGGGTGCGCCGCCACCAACCGTCTGCTGTCAAATATATGCCAAACGCCATGATCTGCGCTGCCGGCTCGACACCTTGGATGAGTCCGGTGATGGCCATGACGGTGAGCACCAGCCCAAACCCTGTGCGAACCGAATTGACCCGGGAACGCACTTCGATATAGCCAACAGGTGCCTGGAGTCTGGCGAGCTCGGCTGTGCTCACGATCGTGTCCCACTCATCTAGTCGTCGGCTCCATACACCCCCGCCGCTGGGAGCAGACTACGACATTGTCTGTTGTCTTGGGACATCAGCTTCTCAACGATTCTGTTCGAGTTGATCGAAGACGGTGTCGGGGACGCGGAGATCGCCTTTGGCGGTTCCTACCGATAGGTGGGGCTTGTATTTGCCGTGAAAATCGGACCCGCCGGTTGCGACGATGCCGAGGTCGACACAGATCTCGGCGATGCGCTCTCGCATCTGTGGCGTGTACTCCCCGTAGAAGGCCTCGATGCCGCCCAGGCCTGTATCCACAAGGTCGCGGAATCCGGTGGCAAACTCGTCGGAGCGCAGGTTGAGGGTGTGCGGGTGGGCGATGACAGGCACCGCGCTGGACTCGCGGCTGAGGGTGATGGCCTCTTGTGCTGTCAGCCGCATCCTGGGCACATACGCGGGTCGGCCCGCACCGAGATATCGGTCGAATGCAGCGGGGACCGAATCGACGTAGCCCTTCTCGATCATGACACCCGCAAAATGGGGGCGTCCGACGACCCCGCCGCCGGCCTCGCGGTGAACGTCCTCGATCGTCATGTCGAGTCCCAAGTCATTGAGCCGGGCTGCAATCTCGACGTTGCGTCCGTCGCGGGATGCCCTCAGGTCTGCAAGCCGGTCCTGGATCGGTCCGGGCTCCGGGTCGAGGAAGTAGACCAGCATGTGCATGCCCTGGTCCTTCCACAGGACAGACAGTTCGGTGCCGCCGACAAAGCGCAGGCCGTACCGGGCTGCAGCGGTTCTTGCTTCCGGGATACCGTCGAGGATGTCGTGATCAGTGAGAGCAACGCCGGTCAGCCCGACGTTTGCGGCCATCTCCACGATCTCGGTCGGCGTACTCGACCCATCGGAGAACACGCTGTGCAGGTGGAGGTCAACCGCCATGAGCTTTGGGGCGGGTCATCCCCAAACGACGTTGGCGAGAAGTAGCACCACAGCGAAAGCGGCGGCCCACTTCCCGACACGCTTGATGGTATCGATGGTCTTCTGCTTGCGTTGTAGCTTGGTCAGCTCCGCCTGCTTGGAAGCACGGTTCTGTCGCTGCCGTTCACGTTTGTCAGTCGCCATGGTCCGGAATTCTAGGCGACTGGAAGGGCCGCTGTTCGTCTTACTCGCTCACCGTGATCTGTTCTATGTACAGAGTCTCGAGGGGAACGCTGGTCTCGCCAAACGCATTCACACCGAGAGGGATGGTCGAAATGAGGTCGAGAGTGTCGAAACCGTCGACGACTTCACCAAAGAAGCTGTAGTTGGGGGGGAGCGCGGCATCCGAGAGCACGATGAAGAACTGCGAGCCCGTTGTGTTCGGTCCCGAGTTGGCCATCGCCAAAACACCGGTCTCGTAGACGAAGCCTG
>CBDUNF010000187.1:0-6853 GCA_965368515.1 uncultured bacterium | reverse complement strand
GGATACTCGCCCAACGGCGGCCCAACTCCGGTGTACTCACCGTGATCGTGAAGGTGAACGTGATAGTCGCCCATAGGGCGGCAGAGTAACGGCGCTAGCGAAGGTCGACGTCCCGCGCCTCGAGGATCGTTTCAATCCTGCCGAGCCGTCGTTCCAGTCGGGCGCCTTCATCGGAGATGGACCCGGCGCTGACCGTGCCCACATCGGCTCGCCGCAACCGCAACGCCACCAACTCAGCCAGCAGATCTTCCGTCGGACGTTCCTGGTCGGCTCCGGCTGCATGACGTGCGGCTTCCGATCGCAATTCGTCTCTTCGTCGGATCAGTTCGGCCCTCTCCCCGAACGCGTCATCGGGCAGGGCGACGAGTAGCTCCTGTATCTCCGACAGTTTCCTCACCAGCGACTCGACTGAAGACATATCCCTACTGAACGCGTATTCCGCGATCTGCCAGCAATGACCGGATTCGCTTGATCCGATGCTCTACTTGGGAAGCCCCTGACGGTGCCACATCGGAGCGGGCCATCCCGGGCCCCGAACCGCCTCGGCACTGCTGTCGACTGAGCACATCACGACGACGGCGCAGTTGCGCCAATTGCGTGAGCAGGTCCTGGGTCGAACACCCCGAGTCAACATCGTCCGCAAGCCTCGCCGCCTGGGTCCGCAGCTCTTCCTGCCGTGTCATAAGGCCGAGCTTCTCGGCTCCGGAGTCGTTACAAAGCGTCGACAACCGGTCTTGCACCTGTTCGAGTTCCCTGAGAATCGAACTCATTTGGCCAACCATGACGCTCCTTTCCAGCTAGGAGACACCACCGACAGTGTCTGCGCGACTGCGGACTATGTCAAGAGCATCCGCAAAGCTGCGACAATTGCAGCGGCAACTAGGACCCAGCGGATCCATGCCGCGCCCTTGAGGATCGCCAGCCTCGCCGCGATCCAGGCGCCGATGATTTGGCCCACAGACAGAACCAGACCAACCTGAATGTCCACTTGTGACGCTGACGCAAAGAAGATGAGCGCAACCGGGGTGTAACAAAGGATTAGTGCGACCTTGGCAGCATTACCCCGAACCAGATCCATGCCCGAGCCGAGAACGAGACCTCCGAGCAACAAGAAGCCAACGCCTGCCTGGACGAATCCGCCGTAGAAGCCGATACCAAAGAACAAAAGGCTGCGCCATGGTTCACCAATGTCACGTTCATGGCCCTCGACCCACCGTGATGGACGGGTAAGCACCGATGCGGCAACCAGGACGAGCACAAAGGCAAAGATCCGCTTCATTACGTCACCGGACACCTGGGTCGCGGTCCACGCCCCGAGGGCAGCACCGAGCACCGTTGGAGGCACGAGGCGACCGAGCCGACCCCACGGAACCGCACCACCACGTTGGAAACGGGTCAGGGCTGAAGCGTTGGCAAGCAGGATCGCAATCCGGTTGGTCCCGTTGGCGACGCTCACGCCAACAATCTCGGTCATGATCGGGATTGTGATCGCCGAACCGCCGCCGGCGAGGGTGTTGATGAAGCCCGCCGCCAACCCCCCGAACAGCAGCAAGAATGCCTGCAGAATTGTCACGGCGGCAGCCTAACTGGAATAGGCCGGGTCAAATCAGCCGAGCAGGTCGATACGACGCCACCCATGAATATCGTCGACTACCGCAACCCGCTCAGCTCGTTGCAGCTGGTTTCGGGTAATCACCCGTTCGGTAATCGTGCCGGCCGCCAGCAGCTCCGATCGCAGTACTCCGGTCGTGGTCCCGCAGTCGCGCGGTGGGGTTAACCACTCCCCGTCGATCGTGACAACGATGCTTCCCCGCAGGGTTCCGGCAACCTCGTCCAGCTGGTTGACGAGGACTACAACGTCCACATCGGGGTACTGCCGAGCCAGGGTGTCTTTGAGCCGGTCGTCGGTGGTTTTGTGGAACAGGAATACATTGTCCGTCGATACCGAGTGCTCGGCAATCACACCGAAGAGCACATCGGCCTCATCGAAGCCTGGGGACCAGGTGGGCAACTCGGACATCTCGGTGGTGATGGCGCCGTCGCGGCCCATCAGAACAGTCAGGCGACAGTTGGCACCTGCATTGGCAACCGCATCCGCGTAGATGGTTTCCACGTCGTGATTGGCGACGTCGAACCCGAAGTAGCGGGCCGAGGCCAATAGGTCATTCAGCTTGGACTCGAGGTGAGGAACCGAGCCATCCTCTACTCGCATCTCCTCTCTGACCTGGAACTCTGGGCGCCGGTCGACAAGAATCTTCGCCTTGAGCCTTGCCTCTTCGTAAGCACTTATGACATCAGAGCTATTTGTGATGGCTGTACCCACGCCGTACTCGGCGACACCCTCATCCTGATCGACAACCACAGTCCGTACCGCAACTCCGAAGCTTGCGTCCGGGCCATCGGCTCCCGGTGGAGCCAGGAACCCGATGGCGCCGCAGTACGCCCCGCGCGGGGTGTCCTCTGTGAGCGCAACCAGATCCATCGCCTCGGGTTTGGGCACACCGGTGACGGACACCGGCGGGAACAGCGCCTCGAAGATCCTGATCAGATCCGTGCCGGGATTCAGCCTCACTTCGAGCTCAGCGGTCAAGTGCCACAACGTCTCGAGTCGCTCGACGGCTAGCCGAGACTCGCCAGAGACCGAGATCAGATCTCCAAGCTCAGCGAGCTCGGTTTCCATCTCCTTGATCACAGCTCGATTCGAATAGCTGGCTTCTCCATCAGCCATCAACATCGCCGCCAGCCGCTCGTCTTCTTCGAGCCAACGCCCCCGTCGCACTGAAGCCAGCACCGGCCGCATCGTGAGCGTCTCCCCCGTCCGCCTGAAGAACCGCTCCGGGGAGGCACTCACCAGACGGAACCGACCAGCGTCGACACAGGCCGCATGTGGTCCTCGTTGCGACATCAGGAGATCCCGATACAGTGCCGCGGGGTCACCGCTGAATGCAGCGTGGAGACGGAACGTGTGCTTGCCGCGGGAGATCTCGCCGGACATGATCGCCCTCCCGGTCATGGCGAGGCTGTCTCGATAGTCACGCCGCGACGAGTCGGGACTCCAGGCCGAGACGTTGTACGCACCCGCCGGGAATTCAACGGAATCGATTTCGTCCAGCTCGACGCGATTGGAAAACGCCTGGAACTTGGCCAGCGGCAGATCGCGCATCGGGTCGTGCAGACCGGAAGGCCTTACCGCAAGCACCGGATTCAGCGCAGGTGCCGCTTCGTACGTCACAAACCCTGCGACCCACGAGCCACCGTGCGCAGCCGCTTCCGCTGCTCTGAGAACGGGAACTACATCTTCGATCCGTCGTGCAATAAACGAGTCAGTCCGCCCGGTAAGACCAAACGAGCCGGAGCCCCCTTGTGATAAGTCGTCGAACCGGACGCACATAGTCTCCACGGGTCACAACCTACCGAGCATTTGCCCGGTTTGGGTGGCACGTGGCCCGGATCCAGATCAGCCGACCAGCAATTGGTCAAGCTCCTCGACGGTCATCAGCACCTCGCGCGCCTTGGAACCTTCGGATGGGCCAACGATTCCCTTGATCTCGAGAATGTCCATTACCCGGCCCGCTCGGGCGAATCCGATCCGCAGCTTCCGCTGCAACATCGAGGTCGATCCCAACTGGGAGCGGACGACAAGTTCCATGGCCTGCCTCATCAACTCGGGATCTTCGCCGTCGAATTCGTCTTCAACCGCTTGTGCGGCCTTGGCGACCTCGAAGACTTCCTCGTCACGGTATTGCGTGTTGGTCTGTTCTCTGACCCAGTCGACAACCGAATGGATCTCGGCTTCGGTCACGAACGCTCCCTGGATGCGCTCCGGCTTCGGGTCGCGTGAGGTCACAACCAGCATGTCCCCCAGACCAACCAACTTCTCAGCTCCCGACGAGTCGAGGATCACTCGGGAGTCGGTCTGCGAGGCAACGGCGAACGCAAGTCGGGATGGGACGTTTGCCTTGATGACACCCGTGATCACGTTGACCGACGGACGCTGCGTGGCCAGCACCAGGTGAATGCCGACGGCGCGGGCCATCTGGGCGATACGGACGATGGAGTCTTCAACCGCACGCCCGGCAACCATCATCAGGTCGTTGAGCTCGTCGACAATGACCACGATGTATGGGAAGCGATCAAACATCTCTTCGTCGAGACCACCGGCATTCCACTTCTCGCGATAGCTGGTGATGTCGCGGACCCCGGCATCAGCCAGAAGGTCATAGCGGCGGTCCATCTCTGCGACCGCCCACTGCAGTGCGTCGGCGGCCTTCTTCGGGTTCGTGATCACTCGGGTGAGCAAATGCGGGATGTCGTTGTATTGACCCAGCTCAACTCGCTTGGGGTCGACCAGGATCATTCGGACTTCTTCGGGAGTTGCCCTCATGAGCAGCGACATGACGATCGAGTTGATGCATGACGACTTGCCCGCACCGGTCGCACCGGCAATCAGTACGTGCGGCAGTTCGTCGAGGTGAAGCATCCGGCCTTTGCCGCCGACGTCCTTACCCAGTGCAACTGCGAGAGGATTGACCGTGTGCCCGGCAGCATCGCTCCCGAGAATCTCTCCGAGGGTCACCAGGTCACGGTGCGAATTCGGTACCTCGATGCCGATGGCACTCCGGCCCGGGATCGGGGCCAGTATCCGCACGTCTGCGGAAGCCATTGCATAGGCGATGTCAGTCGCCAGCCCCGTCACCCGCGACACCTTGACCCCCGGTGCCAACTCGACCTCGTATCGGGTTACTGTCGGTCCGGGAACAATGCGAGTCAGACGGGCGTCAACTCCGTGCTGGGTGAGAGTCTGCTGCAACTCATAGCCGGCCTGTTCGAGGGCACGTCTGTTCTGACCGTTGGGTTGGCCGACTTCGAGCATCTCGAGCGGCGGGAGACGGTAACCCTCGCCCGTCGGCGGTTGCGGTGTCGGTCGTTTCGCCTGCTTGGGCTTCGACTTGGGTGGTCCGGTCTTCTCCGCCTTCTGCTTCGGTGGAGCTTGTTTCGGTTGGATCGGGGGTGGCGCAAGCTCAACCGGCGTGAGCGGAGCGGCGGGCTCTGCAGCCGGAGTCCGCAACCTGCGAATCGCGTTTCTCATGGTGCGGAACATCGCCACGATGCTGAGACCGACGTCGCGGATCGTGGCTTTGGTCAGGATCAGCGAAGACATGGCGACGATCGCAACGAGGACGACGAATGCACCCCAGAAACCGACCAGCCGGCGCAGCGGGAAGGCAAGCAACGAGCCAACAGCCCCGCCACGCTCAACAACGACGTCGACAGAAGTGGCGAGCGAGACGGTTCCGGTGAGGAGGTGGAAGAGCGCCATCGAACTGACGAAGAGCACGAACATGCCGAGGGTGATGCGGCCGTAGTCGGCACGCGGCATCGTCGAAATCATGGAAATACCAATGACAACGAGTACGCAGGGGACGAAGTAGGCCCAGAGCCCGAATACGAACTGCAGGCCGGAAGCGGTCACATCGCCAAGGGGTCCGGCCAGTTCAAAGAACGACAGCATTAGGAGGGATGCAATGATGATGAGAACAACGCCCCAGACATCATCTGTGTGACGTCCAAGACGCTCCCGCATCCGCTCTTTCATCCCCTTCAGCGCGACGGGAATGGAGGTGCGCTGCCGTTTGCTTTTCTGTTTTCTGTTTGCCGTTTTCCGCCCAGATGCCCCACGGGTTTTGGTCCGTGTTGCCATGGGGTATCCAGCATACAGGGTCCGCGGTCTAGTACAAACAACCTACCGCGCGCCCTTGCGCGCGCTCCGCGCGAATACCGGTTCAGACTCCGGTGGAATCTGCCGATAGCTCATGGCAGACAAAACAGCGGCCCGCGCCATAGGGCTTTGAAGGGAGCCACCAGTCGTGAGTGTTCCACTCCAATCGGTGCCAGAGAACCAAGAAGAAACGGTCGATTCCTCGGAAGACCAAGAGATCTCGCAAGCCAAGCATGAGGCAGCTGAGATCGTCGCCCGCGCCCGACGCCAGGCCGAGGCAATCGTCGCCGAGGCGCGGTCAACCGAGACACCGGCGTCCTCCCCTCTCGCTGCGCTAGGCAGCAACGCAGAAGAGATCATTGGCCAGGTCCGCAAACTCATCAAGAAGCAAAGGGCACTCCAGGCTGAGCGAACAGAAATGGTCGATGAGATCGAGGCTCTCAAGTCCGAGCGCGACGAACTCGTCCAGCGGCTGACCGACGCTGTTGTGAGGATGGAAGAGCTTGCGAAGCTAGCCGACGGTGCCCAACCCGCATCGTCGACGATGATCAGCGGGTCGAAACCGCCATCACCGCCCCCACCGCCACCACCGATTTCGCCGGCGAATGCGCCGCGTAGCCGTCCCGATTTCGACCAGCGCACTCCTGCCCCGGAGCCGGCTCCGGCTGACCGACCACAGGAAGAAGACACTTCACTTGCCGCCCGTCTCCGTCAGGCCGAACTCGAAGAGCAAGGCAAGCCGGCCGAGGACTCCTCACTTGCGGCCCGGCTCGAGAAGGCCGAAAGGGCACGTCAGGAGCGAGTCGAGGCCGACATCGAAGCCCTCGCCCACCCTGTGGTTGAAGCCGACGACGATGCCAAGAGGCTGGTCGGAGCCGACGGCCGATCGTTCTACGATCGCCACTCGGCCAAACTCCCCCGCCTAGAAGGCGACGGTGGCAGATCAGTGCTGAGCGCCATCGGCGACATGCGCCCTGAGTCGGAACCAAAGGGCCGCAAGGGTCGCCGCCGCACCAAGAAGTAGACGGCTGATGAAATCAGCTCGGAGTTCGATGCAATCGACCTCCACACCCCACCCAGCAACTCCCACAGCATCGACCAGCTAACAACATCAGCTCGGAGTTCGCTGAGATC
>CBDUNF010000186.1:0-6859 GCA_965368515.1 uncultured bacterium | reverse complement strand
CCAAAGGAGAGAACCTCGGTCAGCGTCTCTCCGTACTTGCGCCGGAGTGTTCCGAGTTGCTGAATGCGAGCTTCGAGACCATCCAATTCCCCCGGTTCGTGCTCGAGACCGGCCGCGATAGACGCAAGGTCGACCTGGAGTTCGCTGAGGCTGGCGCTGATCGCTTGCAGACGCTCGGTAGGCTCCCCGAGCGCAGGATCTAGTCGGGACAGCTTGCCCAATTCCCCAACTGCAATCGCCAGGTTGGCCATCGCACCCTCGTCTCCGATGGCGGCGAGAACCGAATCAAACCCGGCAGCCAGCCCTTCTGCGTTGCGGAGTCGCCCCACCCTGACCTTCAGGTCCTCGTCATCACCGGCGGCGAACCCGGCAGCGGTGATCTCGTCGGCCTGGAACTGAACGATCTCGAGCTCTCGCTCCAGTTCGCGGCGTCCTCCCCCGAGGAGTTCGAGTTTCTGGCGGATAATCACCAGCGTTTCCCACGCCGCACGGTAGGCGTCGAGGGCCTTCTTGCCGGCGGCGCCCATGGCACCATCGATCAGAAGGCGGGCACCCGTGCTGGACGTCAAGAGCATGTGATCGTGTTGGCCGATAACCTCGACGTGCCCGGAGGTTCTCTCCTGCAGCGCCCTGGCAGGCACCATCGCGCCGTCGACGTAGGCTTTGGAGCGACCTTCGCTGGTCACCCGGCGCCGCAACGTCAATTCGTCATCGGACCCGAACAGAAAGCGTCCATCGACCACCGCTTCGTCGCCGAACGGCCCGACTGCTTCACGGCGGCTAGACGTCCCCATCAACAGGCGGAGCGCCCCCAACAGCATCGTCTTGCCTGCGCCCGTTTCACCCGTAACGACAACGAAGCCCGGCCCCGGTTCGAGGTGAGCTCTTTCAATGATGCCGAGGTTCCTGACGATCAACTCGTCAAGCATGGTCCAGCCCGAATTGGTGGCGCACTGCCTGCGGGAAGGGGTAGATGCCCATCGTTAGGAAATTGACGCCACGTTCCCCGGCGCGAACAACGACGCTCTCACCCTCTTCAAGCACTCCGCCGACATGGCCGTCGAGGTTGACCCGCACCTGGCGCTCAGTAGCGACCGTGAACCGGAGCCGAGTGACGGGCGTGAACACGTTGGGTCGGGACATCAAGCTGTGCGGGGCCACGGGAGTCATGATCAGGGCATCGAGATCAGGGTCGACGATGGGACCGCCGGCGGACAGGGAGTATGCGGTCGAACCGAGTGGCGTCGCAATGATCAGCCCGTCAGAGCGGAACGTCGTGAAGAACTCGCCGTTGACCTCGACCGAGATCTGCACCAGACGCTGGCTGTGTACCTTTTCCATCACAACGTCGTTGATGCCGTGCAGCACGCTGCCGTCGGGCAGCTCGGCGGCAACGGTCATCCGGGTGTCGATGCGGAGGTCGCCGGCGGCCAGGCGGTGCAGCATCTCATCGACGCTATCTGGCTCGACCTCGGTGAGGTAACCGACCGTTCCGAGGTTGATCCCGATCACAGGGACTCGCAGCTCATGCGCAAGGTGTGCCGCCCGCATCAGAGTTCCGTCTCCGCCAATACCGACGATCAGGTCAAGGGCCTTCCGATCAACATCAGGTTCCATCGCGTCATGGGTCGAGAAACCCATAGCGGCAGCCGCTATCGCAAACTGCTCGACGACTTCGGTCACATCGGCGCGTCCGTTGAGGACGACGGTGCCTATGTTCTTGGGTATCTCACTCATCTGCCAGCACCTTAAACGCCTCCGCTGACACTATTGGCATACCTTCACGCCGCAGCCAGAGAAGCGCCTCGCGGTTTCCGGTCCCTCCGCTGATCGGTGACGCCATCACGCCCACCGCGACCAGGCCAACGGCTGCGAAGGCAGACATGACCTCGACTAGTGCTCGACCGCGCGCCGTGCCGGACAGGACGAGACCGTTCTTGGTGAGTCCGCCCTCTCCAACTTCGAACTGCGGTTTGACCAGGACTACCCAATCCGCACCGATGCTGCCCAGCCTCTCCAGGTCGGGCGCCACGACTTGGAGCGAGATGAACGAGAGATCGGCGGTCACAACGTCAAACGGACCACCAAGAGCCTCCACGTCTGCATCCCGGACATTGGTGCCCTCCCGTACGACAACCCGACGATCCTTGCGCAGTTTGGCGTGGAGCTGATCGCGGCCGACATCGAGCGCCACCACACTGGCCGCACCGTTCTCGAGCAGGACCTCTGTGAAGCCTCCTGTTGACGATCCCACGTCGATAGCCGTCTTGCCGGCAACCATCACTCCGAAACCACCTAGGGCGGCAGCCAACTTGTGGGCGCCACGACCGACGTAGCGCCCGCCGGCAGCGGCAAGCTCGATCTCAGCGGTTACGGCCACCATCTGCGCTGGTTTGTGCGCGGTGGCCCCATCCACAACTACATGGCCGTCTCGGATGGCGTTGCGGGCGGCACTGCGTGACGCCGCAAGACCCCGCTGCATCAGCTCGAGATCGAGCCGGGTCCGGGTCATTACCGCTCCGTATCTGCAGCGTCGCCGAGATCAGCGCGCAGCTGGACCGGGTCCGGGGCCGCGGCCCCCTCGTCCTCCAGCTCGGCCGCCAGCGACGCTGCGTATCGCTCTGCCGCACCCGGCGCATCGGCCGGGTCCATGGCAGCTAGATCATCAACCGGTTGTTCGGTATCAGCCGGGTTTGAGGTCATGTCATCTTCAGGTTCAAACGCATGCGTATCATTCATGGCAGCATTATCACGCCTAATGACGAGAAGGAACGGGTTTGTTCCCACTCCGAGATCTGAATCCAACTCGAATCTTCCCGATTCTGACCATTGCGTTCATTGCGATAAATGTCGCCGTCTTCTTCCTATGGCAGCCGCAAAACGATCTGGACGCCGAAACCGAGTTCCTCTACGAGAACGCTGCGATCGCCTGCGAACTCACTACCGGCGATGCTCTGACCGAGGCAGAGATCGTCAACGACGAGTGCGTCAACGACTCTGCGACACCACTCTTTCCAGACAAGAACGTTTGGGTAGCCGGCGTCGTTTCGATGTTCCTCCACGGCGGCATCGGACACCTGCTCTCGAACATGTGGTTCCTGTGGATATTCGGCAACAACGTCGAGGAGGCATATGGATCAGGCGGCTACTTGCTCGTCTACTTGATCTCTGGAATCGGTGCGACTGCCGCTTTTGTGTTCGCCAACGCCGATGCCACCGTCCCCATGATCGGAGCGTCCGGCGCAATTGCCGGGGTACTTGGTGCCTATCTGGTCCTGTTCCCAACCCACCGGATTCTGACGATCTTCCTGATCTTCTTCGTCCATGTTCCCGCGGGCGCGTACCTGGCCCTGTGGTTCTTCTTGCAGTTCGTCAACCAGGAGCCCGGGGTCGCCTGGGAAGCTCACGTTGGAGGGTTCATCGTCGGCGTACTGGTCACGCTCCTGCTCCGACCGGTGCTGACCGCCCGACTGCGCCGTCTTCACCAGCCGGTCCCCCAGGTCCGGATGTTCCGCTAGCCGACCCGCCCGCGCCCCCGCTTCGTGCGCAGCTGGGTTCAACATGCTGTACAGGTCTACGCAAGAACGTATCGGACCGGCGGTTAGTCGAGGCCGAGGGCAGTCGGGAGATCGGCGATGGACTGCAGCACGATGTCGGGTTTGAGCTCCGGCGGGATGGAGGTCGGGTCCCGGACAACCCCGGTGAGAACCAGCGCAGTCCCCCAACCTTCAATCTTGCCAAGGGCAATGTCGGTGTCTGGCCTGTCGCCAATGACCAGCGGGTGCGAGCCGCCGAGGTCTCCGAGCATGGCGCGCATTGGGCCATGGGGCTTCCCGCACACGATCGGCGAAACCCCGGTCGTTCGCTCTATGACGGCCGCCAGCGCCCCGGCCCCTGGGTACAAACCGTCCGGCCTCGGATAGGAAGCATCGGCGTTCGTCGCGTAGAACGTGGCTCCGTTCTGCACAGCCAGACCGGCCCGGCTGAGCAACTCGTAGCTCACCTCGAAGTCGAGCCCGGTGACGATTGCATCAGCAGCTTCCCAATCAGTGGTGAGCTCGATGCCACCGGCACGGAGCGTATCGCGCAGGCCATCCGAACCGAGCACATAAACAAGTTTGACCTTGTCGGCGATGAACCGGGCGGTGGCTACCCCCGAATTCACAATCGACTCCGGGTCCGGATCGAATCCGATGACGGTCCGCAGCCGCTCTCGAATCAGCGACGGGGTCTTCGTGGAATTGTTGGTGGCGAACGTCAAGGCAAGGCCCGCATCCTTCAGCCGAGACAACGTCCTGCCCGCACCAGCGATCGGCTCCGACCCGAGCACCAGCACACCATCGATGTCACAGACCACGGTATCGACCGGGCCGTGCCCGATGAGTTGCCCGCTCACGACACCCTCTTGCCGAAGTTCTCGAGAATCAGCGCGAGTAGCTTCGTTGTCAGATCGACACTTCCGACGCTGACCCGCTCATCGTTGCCGTGGAACATCGAGAGCGCCCCTGCGAAGTCCATGTTTGGCTCAAAGAGGCCAACACCGTAGGCGGTGACTCCACGTTGCCGGAAGAAGCGACCGTCGGTCAGCACCGGGGTCAACATCGGGACCAGCGTGGCCGGACCAGCCAGCTCGTTGGCAGCGTCGTCGATCGCATCCCACAGCGGGCCTTCGCTGGCGGAACTGTTCGCCGGGAAGTCGAGGTCGGCAACTATGTCCATGCGGTCATAGAGGCTCGGACCCAGAGCTTTGCGGAACATGTCGTCGACGGTGGACTCGTCCTGTCCTGGAGTCACGCGGATATCCAGACTGGCAGCGCCCGCATCGGGAATGGTGTTTTGCTTGGTCCCGGCTTCCATGAGCGTGGGCGATACGGTGAGGTGGGTGCAGGCGTGAACCCACCGAGCGAAGTTCGGATCATCTAGCTCGTCGATGGCGCCGTCGATTAGATCGGGGTCGACAAGCCGCTCCACCAACTCCGGAGGAAGCCCGACCGAGCTGATGAATTCGACCCAACTCGGCGAGATATCGACCGGAGTGGGTGATCCGGCCAGCAGCATGATCGACTCCGCCATGTCGACGAGGGCATTGTCTGTGCCGTATGGCTGGCTGCCGTGACTCGGCGTCCCGGCCAGACTCATCGAACGCCAGGCTGGGCCCTTCTCGGCAACGGTCACCGGCAGCGTGAGGCCGGCCTCAGTGGCAAAACCGGGGGTCGCCACTTCGGTGAGGAGATAGTCGCAGGCAACGAGATCCCAGTGCTCAGACACGAGATGACCCGCACCGAGCGCGCCCCCCGCCTCCTCATCAGCCACCGCCGCAAAGATCAGGTCACCCGGGAGCGGAGGCACCTCCCCTACGAGATACGGGCGAAATACCACCGCCATCGCTGCCGTCAGGTTCAGCATGTCGACTGCACCGCGCCCCCACACGAATCCATCGATGATCTCGCCGCCAAACGGGTCGTGCTGCCAGCTCGCTTCGGTCACCGGAACCACATCTAGGTGAGGGAGCAACGTGAGCGTCGGCGCCCCGGGGTCGGTGCCGGGGACGCGGTAGACGACGCTCTGTCGTCCTGGGTGCGGTTCAACGATGATGCCTTCGCTACCGAAGTAGTCGGCGAGTGTGGCCACGGATCGGAACTCGTAGCCCGAGTCGGGGGTTCCGTCGTTGACACAACGATTCCGGATCATCGCCTGTAGCAGTGAGATTGTCTCTGAGCTCATCCGTCGCGACGGTACATGGTGATTCGACGGGCCTTAAATCCGGCACTCTCAAAGAAATTCTTGGCCAGACGGTGACCCGGCGAAACGATTGCATCGAAGCGCTGGACGTTCTTGGTAGCAAACCACTCCATAACGCCCGCAAGCATCGCCTCACCAACCCCAACGGCGCGCGCTTCCTCATCTACGTAGATCATGCGGATTACACCGATTCGCTCCCCTTTTGCCTGCGGGAGAAGATCGTCGAGGTGCGCCCAAGCGAAACCGAAAATGACATCGTCGATGGTGCCGACCGCCAGGAACGCTTCAGCTTCGTCGGCGAGGACGCCGGCCAGCGTCTCGAGGTGGGGTTCGGCCAACCCATCGGCGATACCCCATGCTTCCCGCAGGTTGACCTGCTCTTCCTCGGCAGGCTCATACATACGCGCAATAGTGGGCAGGTCCTCCGGGAGCGCTCGGCGCCAGGCAACGTTCATCTATCGACTCCTCCGGAACAAGCTGGTCAACCCCCACTTTGTCACCAGCAGCATTGCCTCGAGAGCGATACGGGCCCCCATCTTCGATGTCCCTCGCGTCCGATCGCGGAACGTGATCGGTACCTCGCGGACATCGAGACCAAGCCGGGATGCGTTCCATGCCATCTCTACCTGGAAGCCGTAACCCGATGCCTCACAGCCGGCGTAGTCGAGCTTGCGCAGAGCGGAAGCACGAAAAGCACGGAAACCAGCGGTCATGTCGTTGATCTTGGTTCGGAGCAGCAAACGGGCATAGATGTTGCCCCCACGAGACAGCCAGCGCCGATGCCATGGCCAATCCTCGACCCCGCCGCCGGCCACATACCGACTCCCGATCGCAAGATCTCCACCGGCTTCGATTGCGGCTACCAAGCGCGGAAGATCGGTCGGGTCGTGGGAAAAGTCAGCATCCATCTCACAAATCACGTCCGCCGGGCCGGCAAGTGCCTGGGTGAATCCCGCGGCATAAGCCGGACCGAGACCTTCCTTGCTGGTTCGATGCAGGACTTCGATGCCAGGATCGCTGGCCGCCAGATCGTCGGCCATCTGGCCGGTTCCGTCTGGCGAGGCATCGTCAACAAACAGAAGCCGAAGGCCTTGAGAGGTGACCGCGTCGGCAATCT
>CBDUNF010000185.1:0-6872 GCA_965368515.1 uncultured bacterium | reverse complement strand
TCACGGGATCCTCGGGGCAATAGCGGTCGTTGGCGGGCGGATTGCAGCCCTTGGTGATCCCCGCCGCAGCCAGCTTCTCGATGTCCCCCTCGAACACGGAGTCGTCGTCATCTGCGAAATCCACCGAACCGGTGTCCGTGAGCCCAAGGCTACGAACCAGGAATGCCGCCATTTGCTCGCGCGTCACCTCGCGGTCGGGGCAATAGCGGTCGTTGGCCGGTGGGTTGCAGCCCTTGGTGATCTCAGCTGCGGCCAGCGCTTCGATGTACGCCTCATGGACATTGCCGTCATCATCGGTGAAGGACCCCCCGGCCGGCAGCGACGCCGCCGTCATCACCAGCGCCATCGCCCCCACAGCCCAAACGGTGAATCGTCGCCTGTTCGTCCCCATGCCACTCCTGGAAGATGATTCATGAACGAGTCTAAGACAGGATACGCCCGAACGCCGAACACAGCTGTGGCGACCCCTACTGGAGCCGCCGCAGCTGTCGGACTCGATTGTGGCTAGTCGTCCGGATCCTCATCGATGGGTGGTGGCGCTCCGGCAACGCCCGCTTCGCTGATTGCCTCGGTGGCAACCTCTCCGTGACTGGGCAGTTCGCCGGCAGCCTTCTTGGCGGCGATGCCTTCGGCACGGGCCGACTCCAGCTTCTCCGTCGTCAGCTTTGGCGCTGCATAAGCGAACAGCGCGACCCAGGAAGCCGCAACCACGAACCACGGCATCCGCAGCGACAGCTCCCGGCTCATCGTCGCCTCCGATCCCGTCACCAGCAGCCCGCCGATCAACAGACCGATCGGCATCATCCCCCAGGCGAAGAAGCGATAGACACTGTTGACCCGGCCCAGGAGCCGGTCGGGAATGATCGTCTGTCGGAGTGAAACCGTGATCACATTCCACAGCACAGCTGTGAACGTGCCGACGATGAACATCACCCAAGCGATGGACCAGTGTGAGGCGAGACCAGTGACCAGCGAGGTCACTGCCCCAAAGATCAGCGTCAGATACAGCGATGGGCCGCTCCCCAGTCGCTCCGACACCTTGCTGGCGAAGAAGGTCGCCGCCAGCCCCCCAATGGCGCCGCCGGTCGTCAGGACGGCAAACGTGAATGCAGACACGTTCAGGACCTCTTGTGCAAACAACACGAACGTCGCCATCGTTATCGACATCAACCCGTTCATAAACCCGAGAATGATTGCCATCGGGCGCAACAGCGGATGGCGCCAGAGCCAGTTCCAACCCTCGGCAATCTCCTTGCGCCATTCGATCTTCTCGGGCAGTTCGCCAGGCTCATGGGTCCGGAAGTCGCCGGTAATGAGGAAGACGAGACCCGCAGCTACCGCAAAGGTCCCGGCATCAAAGAAGAACGGAAGCGCAAACCCAATGCCGATGAGAAAGCTGCCAACCGGAGGTCCGACGAAGCTGTTGGCCACCATCTCAACGCCCCACATCTGGCCGTTGGCCTTCTCGAGAGATTCTGGCTCGACGATGGCGGGCAGGATCGTTTGTGCCGCGTTGTCGCGGAGCACCTCGGCAAAGCCGAACAAGAGCGATGCGATCAGCAGCACGGTGTAGAGCACCGGCTCCGTGGCAACGTCGAGTCCGGCCTGGATCTGGTCGGGAGCCGGAAGCACCCCCTCGCGGGCCAGGACGAAGAAGGCCACGAAGAGAGTCACCGACATCCGCACCGTGTCCATCGCAACCATGATCTTGCGACGATCCACCCGGTCGGTAATCACACCCGCCGGCAAGGTGAAGACCAGCCATGGCAATCGCTGGGCGATGGCGATCAGCGCAATGAGAAAACCGTTACGAGTGACGGCCGACGCCAGCCATGGATACGCAATCTGAGCAACGCCATCACCCAGATTGGAGATGACGCTGGCAGTCCACAGACGCCAGTAGCGGCCACCGAGGCGGATCTTCTCCTTGGTTTCGCTCATGCTTGCTCTTCGTCTTTCGGCAATACCGGCAGATTGGTGGGGAAGACGGCTCCAAGGAAGCCGTATACGCGCTCGCCGCCACGTGGCGCCTTGGCGAATCGGACCGCCAGTTCGAGGACCTCTTCCCAGAACTCGATGGCCTGCTCCTCGCTCATTCGCACATGCCGGAGAGTCGTTGCCGGCATTGGGTTGCCCTCTTCGATCACGGCCTCGGCAAGCGCCTCCTGCAACATGAATAGCTTGTCGCCGGTCTCGGGCACGCCGTGGAATACGACCGTGTGGGCCACCCTCCCGTAGAACTTCTCAGTCATCGCTCGTACCTTGCGGCTGCGGACGACCCGGATGAACCCCGCATCCTCGAGAACCTTGACGTGATACCCGACGGTGCCTTTTGGTCTCCCGAGCGCTTCTGCCATTTCGGTGACCGAGGCGGCACGCTCATTGAGCAGGTCCAATATGGTCATGCGCATAGCGTGGCCCAGAGCCTTCAGCTGGTCTGGGGTCTCCGCATGTACGAGTTCCTCGGCCTCATAATCGAGCCCGGTTGCTGGTTGTGGTATTGGTTCGGTCGACATTTGCCAAATTGTCGAGGAAAGTCGACCATTTGTCAATCGGCCTCGAATATGTCGGATGGGATATCCGGTTCGGAGTCCTCATCCTCTTTGCCGCGCACGGTTTCGATTGTCCACAAGGCGAGCAAACCGAGAGCAGCCGCACCGGCGGCCACTCCGAGCCAGCCCCAACGCGCTCCTTCCGGTGTGACCAGCGGATCGTCGGCGCTGTCGCCGAATCCTGTATCGGGGTTATCCAGCGAGAACACTGCGCTATCAACACCAAGTTCGGTGAGCGTGTGCAACTCGGAAACAGTCGCCGCGCCCTGAGTAGGGATGATTTCGAATCCCATGAGGATGTTCTCAACGACGGGCAACTGGACAACCCCCTCCCAGAGACCGTCACCACGGTCAGACAATGCCACAGGCGGTAGTTCGCTCGCTCCGGGTGCAATGCCACGCACTAGGACCGCCGCTGCCGATCCCTCGACGACAACAGAGACTTCGACGCGAAGACCGTCATCCAACGAGGTTGCGGTCGCTGTGGCCTCGCCAAACGGTGAGGACAAGGGCAGCAATGCCAACAGCACAAAGAGAAGATTGGCCATGGCGGCAGGGTACCGGGCGAACACCCCAACGTAACGCACCACAAGTGGACCGAGGCCCGGGGCGTCAATACCATCACGGCAATGCGCACGACCTCACCCGCCTCCACAGCAACCAGAACCCGCACGGTCGCGTTCGGTCTCGCTGCGGCAGCGCTTCTGGCAACGTTGGTTCTCCCCGCCATCGCACTGGACACTCGCTTCGCCGACCTCGTCGTCACCATCACCGACACCGCGTCCATCGCAGGGTTTCCGCTGCTGGCAGCCGTCGTCGTTAGCCTCGTCGTCATGCGACGTGGCGTGACCGGAAAGCGGCGTGTCGTCGAAGCCGGCACAGTTCTGCTCGCCATGTCCGTTGCGGTGATCATGGTCACCCTCGTCAACGAGAACGTCGTCAAGCCGCTGATCGCCGTACCCCGCCCCAACATCGTCGAGCTCGCCGACGCCGGTTCTCTCGGGCCAGAGTTCCCAGACGCCAACACCTTCTACGAAATCGGTGACAAAGAAGTCCGCCGCACCATCCTCGCCGGCATTCTGCCGACTCTCGATGCGCCCGCTCTCTCCGATTCAGTGCGTGATCATTGGGGCCACGAGACCGGCTACTCGTTCCCGTCGGGGCACTCCATCGCCGCATCGACGCTGGCGACGGTGATTGTCGGATTCGCACTGGCATGGTTGACCGGATGGACACAACGCATCGCCCTGGCCGTCGTCCCACTATGGGCGGTCGCTGTCGTGTACTCCCGAGTCCTGCTCGAGGTTCACCGGCCGCTCGATGTGGTCGCCGGAACAATTGTCGGTGTGGGTTGCGGTCTGGTCGTCCTCTCCACCTTGCGTGCCGTACTCGTTCGCTTGGCCGGCGACTGAGTTCACCGATCAGAAGAGCCACTACAGTTGCTCGTTACGAAGAGGAGGCGCGGGTGACTGCACCAAGAACGATGTACGAGAAGATCTGGGCCGACCATGTCGTCCGTGATGGTGGCGGGACCGAGCCTGACCTTCTGTATATCGACCTCCATCTCGTGCACGAGGTGACTTCACCTCAGGCGTTCGAGTCACTCGAATTGACCAACCGAACGGTTCGCCGTCCCGACCTCACCCTCGCAACGATCGACCACGGGGTTCCCACCGAAGGCCGGGCACTCGGCATCAAGGATCCGCTGTCCAAAAAGCAGATCGACACACTCGTCGATAACTGCAAGCGACACGGCATCGAGCTCTACGACATCGACGACATCCGCCAGGGGATCGTGCATGTGATCGGCCCCGAGCAGGGCATCACCCAGCCCGGGATGACCATCGTGTGCGGCGACTCACATACTTCGACTCACGGCGCATTCGGAGCGCTGGCATTCGGGATAGGAACTTCCGAGGTCGAGCATGTGCTGGCAACCCAGACCCTCCCGCAGACTCGGCCGAAGTCGATGGCCGTCAACGTCAACGGCGATCTACCAACCGGGGTGACGGCGAAGGACATCATCCTCGGCATCATCAACCGCATCGGTGTCGCCGGCGGAACCGGATACGTCATTGAGTACCGCGGCTCCACCATCGAGGCGTTGTCCATGGCGGGTCGGATGACTATTTGCAACATGTCAATCGAGGGCGGCGCTCGCGCCGGGATGATTGCCCCCGACCAGGTCACGTTCGACTATCTCAAAGGCCGCAACTACGCCCCCAAGGACGGCGATTGGAGCGCTGCCGTCGAATACTGGGAGTCGCTGCGCACCGACGACGGCGCCCGGTTCGATGTTGAGATCGACATTGCCGCCGCCGACCTCGCTCCTTACGTCTCGTGGGGCACGAACCCCGCCCAGACCGTTGCGGTCACTGAAGCCGTGCCGGACCCATCACAGTTCGACGATCCGCTGGAGCGCGACGCCGCGGAACGTGCCCTCGTCTACATGGATCTAACTGCCGGCACGCCGATCAGCGAGATTGCTATCGACCGGATCTTCTTTGGCTCGTGCACCAACGGCCGCATTGAGGACCTGCGAGCCGGTGCTCGGCTCCTCGAGGGTAAGACGATCCACCCCGACGTTCACGCCATGGTCGTTCCCGGGTCGGGCCTGGTGAAGATGCAGGCCGAGGAAGAGGGCTTGGACGTAATCTTCAAGAACGCTGGGTTCGAATGGCGCGAGCCTGGATGCTCGATGTGTCTCGGCATGAACCCCGACATCCTGATGCCGGGAGAGCGTTGTGCTTCAACCTCGAACCGCAACTTCGAGGGCCGTCAGGGCCGCAACGGGAGAACCCACCTGGTGAGCCCGGAGATGGCGGTCGCCGCTGCGGTAACCGGACACTTCGTCGACGTTAGGGAGTGGTAGTAATGGAACCGATCTCCACTATCACCGGGCAAATGGCTCCCCTCCCCCGCGCCAATGTCGACACTGACGCGATCATTCCCAAGCAGTACCTCAAGCGCGTAGAACGCAGCGGGTTCGGCCCGTTCCTGTTCTACGAATGGGCCTATGACGAAGAGGGCGAACTGATCCCCGACTTCATCCTCAATCAGCCGGACTACGGCGCGGCCGAGGTGCTGGTGAGTGGACCCAACTTTGGGTCCGGTTCGTCGCGGGAACATGCGCCGTGGTCGATCGAAGACCGCGGGTTCAAGGCAATCATCGCCCCCTCGTTTGCCGACATCTTCTACAACAACTGCATCAACATCGGTCTGCTCCCCGTCGTGCTGACAGACAGTGAGGTGGCAGCGCTCACCGACATCGCCGCTGATCCGGACAATCTGGTGACCATTGATCTCAATGCACAGACTGTGACGAGCATCGGCTTCGAAGCCACAGTCGACATCGACGCCTTTGCCAAACACCGCTTGGCGAACGGGCTCGACAATATCGCCCTAACCCTCGAGCATGGCGCTGCCATCGATCATTACGAGGGTAAGCGCGCCTCCCACAAGCCGGCCATAGCCTGACCAACCCGGCTCAAGGTTTCGGTTTTCGGTCCCGATTATCTAGTTACGCCCAGATAGCGGCAGTCGGGACTGGCGATGCGTGCACAACTACAGAGGCGACGCGGTCTGCACCGCGCCGCCGTACCCCTAATTCTGACGGTGCTCGCGGTCGCCACCTTTCCTTCGGTCGCCGCGCAGGCGGAATCCCGGACCTTCTATCTCGACGGCGACGGCACTCCCCGTGCTTCGCTATCAGCCAGCAGCCCCGGCTCCAGTTCGCTCGCCAACCATGACTCGGCGAGAAACGACGACCCCGGTCTGACCATCCAAAAGGGCGGCGACGGGGCCACGGAAACGGACCCAACCAAACACCAGCTATGGGTTGGCCCGGGCGGCGGAGTTGATCTCGCAGGGCCTGTGTCATTCACGTTCTGGAGTGCGATGAAGGACTTCGATGCCGACAAGAAGGGTTCGGTGTGGGTCTATCTGCTCGATTGCACTCCGGCAGGGACGGGATGCACGACCATCGATGCCGTCACCGACATCACAAACCCATGGAATCCAGCGGGCACCTGGATCTCGAACACGCTCAGCTTCGGCGTCGTGGAACACACCGTTGCTCCGGACAGGGCCCTGGCCCTCAAGATCGTGGTCCGCGATAACTCCAACGACGATATGTGGTTTGCCTACGACAGCACCTCGTTTGCGAGCGTTTTGACGGTCGAACTTGCGGCACCGCCTCCTACGACAACTACTACTACGACAACCACAACAACCGTTGCGCCGACCACAACGACGACCGCTCCGACAACAACGACCACAACAACGCTCCCACCTCCCACGACAACCACCACGACCACAACG
>CBDUNF010000184.1:0-6909 GCA_965368515.1 uncultured bacterium | reverse complement strand
AGCCGCGGCTCCGCTCTGCGTTTGGCCGAATAGCCGGTGATAGACCGGATTCCTCTTGACTACAGCGCCCGCGGTTCATACGATGGTTTGTAGCACAAACTGGTTTGCGTGCCCCCCGAAGGAGGCGAGTATGTCGGGCGAAATCGACGTCGGCGGGATCGATCGGAAGGCAAGAACGGCGGGATATCGAGATGGCCTGCTGGAGCTCTTCGCAGCGTCTGTACTCTTGACGCTTGCGTTGGCGTGGGTGGCCAATCCCGGGTTCGTTGGCATCCTGGCGGCGTTCGTCGTTCTGTACGGTTGGAAAGCTGTCGAGCGAGTCAAGCAACTGGTGACCTACCCGCGAACCGGTTACCACCGAGAACGTGCGGACGACGCGTCATCGACCGCAAAAGGAATGCTCTTGTTCATGGGCGGCGCTTTCTGTCTCATGATCCTGGCGATCCTGGTGACCGGAAGTCTCACCGACTCCACCGATTGGCGCCGAGCTGCGCCGCTGATGTCGGGGATCAGTCTGGCAGGAGGATTCTGGTACACGGGTGAGCAATCGGGGTTCCTGCGACACCGCCTCATATCAGCGTGGTCGCTGCTTGCCGGCGGCTTGTTGTGGTGGTTCGGGTCGGGGGAGTCGTACTCGGGGGTGGTGTGGCACTTGCTGAGCCTCGCAGTCCCTCTAGCGCTGCTGGGGACCTGGGGTTTGACCCGGTTTCTGCGGACTCATCCGGTCCAAGAGATTCCCAGCGATGGATGATTCGCTCCCACGGATCGATCCAGACCGCCTGGTCCACGAACCCGGCCGGCTTGCGATTCTTGTCATTCTGAATGCTGTTGACGAGGCGGACTTTCTGTTCCTCATGGATCAAACCGGCCTGACCAAGGGCAATCTTTCGTCTCACACGGCGAAGCTGGAACTGGCCGGATATGTCGAGATCGAGAAGTCCTTCGTCGGCAAGATCCCGCGAACTGTGTACCGACTGACCCGGGCCGGGTCGGATGCGCTGCAGCTCTATCGTGAACACATGACCGGGGTGTTGGGTTCGTTCGGGGAGACCTAGCCAATACACTTGCGCGATGAGGTTCGAGCAGATCGCCAAACCCGTCGAGTTCCAACAACGCAGTAGCGACCTGCTGAGCGATGAGGCGCGCCACAACCTCATCCGGGGTGTCCTCAACACCCTTGTCACTGATCCCACGGTGTACGAGTCCTACCGCATGGTGCTGGTCACCGACGATTCGGAGGTGATGGCGGCGGCTCTCATGACCCACCCGTACAACCTCATTGTTGCCGACACCAAGGACGAACGAGCCCTGGACACGCTGGTGGCGGGAGTGGCCGATGCGGACTACACCGTGCCGGGTGTCGTCGGCAACGAACCGACCGTGTCGCGATTCGTTGAGCTGTGGCGAGCCGCTTCCGGCGACGAAGCCGTGCTCACCATGGCGCAGGGCGTCTTTGCGCTTGAAACCGTCGAAGCTGTCCCTCCGTCGTCGGGTGCCGCTCGCGTCGCGACGGCAGACGACCTCGACCTAGTGACAGAATGGTTTCGTGGGTTCATTGCTGAGGCAATCCCAGACGAACCTCACGATGACGAACGGCTGCGGGCAGAGCTCGAGAAACGTCTTCGCCGCGGAGGTAGCACTGGTCTTTGGTTGTGGGAGCAGGATGAAGGGGCGGTATCCCTATCCGGTCACGGCAGCCCGACCGGGTCTGGCATCCGAATCGGACCGGTCTACACGCCACCAGAACATCGAGCCAATGGATACGCAACTTCCCTGGTTGCGGCCCATTCCCAGTGGCTGCTCAACAACGGCTACGCCTTCTGTTTCCTGTTCACTGATCTGTCGAATCCAACGTCGAACCGGATCTACGAGAGCATCGGCTATCGGAGAGTGGCGGAGTCGGCGAGCTACCGCTTTGTCCCGGCTAATCCAGCCACTTGACCCAGAGGTTGCGTCGGAACTGTGTCTCGAACCCGATCGCCCTGTAGAACTCCTGGTCCGACCCAACCCAGGCCACCTCGGCGCCGGCGGCTCGGACTCGGCGCAAGGCCTCTAGGACACAGGCCTTGCCAAGACCCAGGCGCCGATAGTCCGGGTCGGTCGCTACCGGCTCGACATATGCAAAACCATTCTCCGGCACGTACCAGATACCGGCGTAGGCGACATAGTCACCGCCGGGTGCCAGCGCCACAATGGTGTGGTCCTTGCGGAAGTTCGGGGCGCTCTGCGCAACCGCTGGCTTCTGGAGGTTATCGGCCGGGATGTCACCCTCGTGGTTGAAGCCGCGCCACAGGCAGCGATTGATCTTGGTGTGGTCGTTGTCTTCGGCGAGGCTCTGGATGCGAAAGCCTTCAGGAACAGAGGCATCTGCAACCTTGCCCTGCAGATCGAACTTCGAGTATCCGTCGTGGTAGCCAGGCAGTGCGGCGTATCCGAATGATGTTGCGAGCGTCTCGAGCACCTTGTCGAAGTCATTGATGAACAGGCCGATGATGTTCCGTTTCAGCATGATCGAGGGGCCGCCGAAATACTTGTCTGCGTGGGCGAACATCGCCGGAAGGATGTGGTCGAAACCGGCCGCACGCTGGAAGTAGACAAAGGCCAGCTTGTCTTCGGGATGCGCCAGACCGACGATTCGCCCACCGTCCTCGAATACGGCTATCAAATCGAGCGGGACATCCTCGATGAAGGGGTGGTGGTGCATGTACTCCCACCGGGGCTGCATCCAGTTGAGCAGGCGATCCGTCGGCTCGTATGTGTCGATGAAGAATTCGCTGACCCGTTCGTAGTCGCCAGCAGGATCGTAAGCGCGTATTTCGACACCCATCGAGCCTCCGTTGTGCGATACAGCATTGTTGCACAGCCTCATTCCGACCAGAATGGCGGCACACGGCTGGCCGCAGCCACAAGTGATGTGCACCGCATTGGAGGCAGCGATGCAAACGAGACTTGGAATCGTCTGTGGCGTCTTGACGCTGGTAGGTGCGGCTTGCACCGCGACCGCGGGGCCGACCACCACCCTCGAGGTTGCATCCTCCGCTTCGATCACGTCCGCACCGACAACCACAACCACCGCTGCAGCCGGTCCGCCGAGGAGCCACTTCCGCAACGAGGTTGACGAGGTCACCGCATCGCTGCTGGCACTACAGCCCGAACTGATTACCGAGCTCGGGGCGGGGTCCATCATCGGGTTCGATGCTGATTATCTGCTCGATGATGTATCGGGGGTCGGCCGACAATCCGTCGCTACCGCAGCCACAGCCGGCATCGCCCGGCTCGATGCCTTGGATAAGAGCGATCTCAGCGCTGATGAGAAGTTGTCGCTTGATGTGCTCCGGTGGTATCTAGACGATGCAATCGTGATGGGCGGGTTCGTCCAATATGAGAACCCCGTCAACTTCATAACCGGAGCCCATGCCAACTTCGGCGAATACATGGCAGATGTCCATCCGATCGGCACCGAGCAGGATGCGGAGAACTACCTCGCGCGACTCGCCGCGTTCCCTGGCCAAATCCGCGACCTGATTGACCGTTTAGAGGTCGCCGCGGCTGGCGGCATCGTTCCCGCCGAAACATCGCTCGGCATTGCCCGCTGGCAGATACAGAACGCGATCGGCAACGGTGCAGGGGCCACCCATCCATTCGTGACCGACCTGATGGGGCGGGTGGAAGCGCTGCCCGACGAAAACGCCAGCTGGGCGGCGGGTATCGGAGCCAAGGCGGAGGCCATTGTGGAGGACCGCATCGCGCCGGCTCTCGAAGAGCTAGATGACTCGGTCCGGTCGCTCGATGGGCGGTCGAACTCAGAGGTGGGTGCGGTGTTTCTCCCCGGCGGGAGCGACTACTACGCAGCGGTATTGCGTCACTTCATTGCCGTCGACATGACTCCCGAGCAGGTCCATCAGGTTGGTCTGGAGCAGGTAGATCGGGTGTCGGCTGAACTCAGAGAGAAGCTGGATGCGCTCGGCTATGGCACCTCCGACGATTTCGTTGGCGCGATCCGCCAGGCCGCCACCGATGCCGGCGCCATGCCGACAACCTCTCAGTCGGAACGTGCGGATGTGCTGAGCGAGACGATCGCAACGGTTGAAGCAGCGGGCACCGTGTTCGCCGATCAGTTCACCGTCCGGCCGAGGGCTGCGCTCGATGTTGTGCGGCCGAGACCAAGCCGTGAAGGCGGTTCCGGTGCGTACTATCGACCACCTCCTATCGATGGGAGTCGGGGTGGCGTCTTCTACCTCTCGCTGGGCGGCAGCGAGTTTCCGCTGCTGACGATGGACACCACGACCTATCACGAGGCCGTGCCGGGCCACCACTTCCAACTAGGGATCCAACGATCGTTGGACCAGCTGCCACTCCACCAGCGAGTGTTCGACTTCACCGGCTTTACCGAGGGCTGGGCCCTGTACGCAGAGCGTCTTGCCTACGAAGCCGGGTTGTACGACGACAACCCTCTTGGCAATATCGGCAGACTGCGGATGGAGCTGCTGCGGGCCTCCCGGATGGTGGTCGACACCGGCATTCACTGGTACGGATGGAGCCGCAACGATGCAGTCGACTACATGCTTAATCTGGGTTTCGATCGAGGGCAGGCTGAAGCTGAGGTTGATCGCTACATCGTTTGGCCGGGTCAGGCACCCGCATACATGATCGGAATGCTCGAGATCCTGAGGCTGCGTGATGCGGCGGAGGTTGAGCTCGCCGACGCGTTCGACATCACAGGATTCCACGATGCGCTTCTCAGCCAGGGGTCAGTTCCGGTCGGCTTGCTGGAGCAAGTCATCGCTCGATGGATCGATTCTGTCCGATAGAGCACCCAGACGCGGAGGAGCGGGCCCCAAAAGGGCCCGCTCCTCGTGTGTCGTGGCTCGTTGGTCTTATGAAGCCCGCCAGCCCCCCCAGACCCGGAACGCCGGCTCGGCGGTTGCCGATGCCGTGTTGCCGTACTGGTCGGTGCCGGTGACCGTCAACGTGAACGAAGTGTCCTTGATGAACAGGATCGATCCGATGTGGCGGTGCCAGGTCGTGCCCCAGTGCGCCTTGATCAGGAAGACCCTCTGTCCATCTTCGACCTCAATGCCGTTGATGTCGCCAACACAATCGGGATCGGCGTCACCTGCATCGGTGCAAGCGAAGTCGACTACGAAGTAGCCGCTCGACACCCCAGCCCAGATCTTGTCGAACTCGGCCGTTACGTCTGGTGCGGTTCGATCGAGCTGGAGCCCAACGATTACCGGATCGTGATCCGAGGCACGGTAGGCATTCGGCTCGTAGAGAGCATCCTGCGCATCCTGTTTGAACGACGTGTCGTAGTCGAGGATGTCGGCCTCATCGGCGTTGATGTGCCATACCGTTGTGCCGGTAACCGCCGACTGCAAAGCCGAGTTGGCCATTGCGTAGTCGAGGTAGCCCCACTGGCCGCTGAACACGTACGAGTAGGCATCTTCGCCGAGGAAGTCGAGGATCAAGTCGCTGTAGCCAGCGGCCAGCAGCGCATCGATCGGATCTTCCTTGTCATACGAATTCAGGTCGCCGATGATCAACACATCGTCGTCGAACCCGTTGCCGGGATCGGCGAGCCAGTTCGCCAGTGCGACGGCCGCTGCGGTCCTGGTCAGGTTGCAGTTGCCTGCACCGTCACCAAGATCCGGGTCGCCGATGTCGTCGCAGCTCGAGCCCTTCGACTTCAGGTGGTTGACCGCCACAGTCACCGACTCGCCATTAGCGAGCTGAGTGAATGTCTGCGCTAGTGCCGGACGGTTCCTGTCGTCGTTGAACGTCGGGTCGACGCTCGAGTCGAGGATGCTGTACGCACCATCGAGAGACACGGTCGCCGGCTTGTAGATGAACGCAACCTTGATTGCGTCGGTGCCAATGGCTCCAGTGTCGACGTACGCATAGGTGCCAGCGCCCAACACGTCGTTGAGTCCGGCTACCAGGTCGGCGATCGCCGCGTCGTTGTTCTCGATCTCCATGAGGCCGACAACATCAGCGTTGATCTCGGAGATCGCTGCGATGATTTTGGCCCGCTGGCGCTCGAACTCGTTGGCGTCATCTGCGCCACGACACTCGAGATTGCCATTGGGTCCACAAATGTCGTTGACCCCATCATCCAGCGTCGTGAAGTAGTTGAGCACGTTGAAGCTCGCAACCTTCAGCGTCCCTCCGACATCATCATGAGCCACCGGACGTGGATTCGCTGCGGTGTAGTCCGCACCCTGCGTAGGCTGGATGCGATACAGACCGAAGCTGTAGTTCATGACACCGGTCACATTGGCAACCATGTCGCCGCCGCGGAACGTGTTGTCGAGTGTGAACTCGAGACCATTCGGGTGAATGGCCGGGTCCGGGTTCTGCGATGTGCGATTGTCATCGAGCGTGATGCGAGCCAGCTGGTTGGCTTCGGCGAGTGCCGTAGCTTCGGCTGACCCCGGGTCGTAGACCGCAGTCGGCTGCAGTGCCCGGTCGGTCGTGAGCACAATCTCACCAAACCGGTCGAAGTTGAAGTACTCCGAGATGTACAGGGTCTGCGGTACGGTCACATACATGCCCTCGTACTGCTCCGGCTGGTCGAGTGACGTCCACGGCAGCGCGACTGGTGTTGCAACAACCGGGGCGGTGCCGATGACATCAATCGAGGTGATGTTGGTGATCTGGGTCATGTCGAAGAACTCATCGACCTCACCCTGGATACGAACAACATCGCCAACACTGACGTCGATTACGTTGCCGCCTTCCCAGACGAAGATGCCCTCCGATGTCGCCGGATCGGCGTCAGGGGACACTTCCTGGATGAAGATCCCGTTCAGATCGCCGTCCTGCTGGTCGGACGTCACGACGCCCTCAACAGCGACTACCTGGCCGTCGTAGGGGCTGGCGAGTCCGCTGCCCTGGATGGTGTGGATCGGG
>CBDUNF010000183.1:0-6931 GCA_965368515.1 uncultured bacterium | reverse complement strand
ACCGACCGATCAGGAGGAGAGCCAGCCCCGCCGGCACCACTCGCATGGCTGCCACCAATAAGGGGCGGCCATCGGGAAGGAGTTCGGTGATCGTGACGTAGGTGGTTCCCCACGCAATCGGCGCGAGCAATGTTGCCAGCGCAGTCCACGCGAGTCCGGTCGACGGTTTCTTCATGTTGATTATCTTAACATTAAACTTCTTTACGTCAACTGAAGGTCAGGTAGTGTGTTCGCATGGCTGACAGCAAGCGCGACGTCGTTGATCGCATCATCAATCAATGGAACCGGCAGCGTCCCGATGTGGACGCATCGCCGCTCGCGATCGTGGGACGGATCTCTCGTCTGTCTCGACTTGTCGATAAGGTGCTCGGGGAGAACTTCGCCCGGCACGGAATCGAAGCCTGGATGTTCGATGTCATGGCCACGCTGCGTCGGTCCGGCGAGCCGTTCGAGCTGGCGGCCGGTGACCTGGTCCGGCAAACGATGGTCACCACTGGCGCGATGACGAATCGCATCGACCGGCTCGAAGCACGCGGGCTCGTCGAGCGAGTTGCCGCCCAGGACCGGCGCAAGGTGATCGTGCGCCTTACTCCCGGTGGTCTGGAGCTTGTCGACGAAGTGGTGGTGACTCACATGGAGATCGAGCAGCAGATCATTGGCTCGCTCACCGATCGGCAGCGTTCTGATCTGGAACAACACCTCAAGACGGTCCTGCTGCATCTCGGTGACACGGCAGGATCGGCGTAGGTAGGCCGAGTAGGCAACGAAAACAGGCACGATGGCGCCCAACTATCGTCTCCGCGATGCCATCGGTACCTCCAACGCTTCAGTCCTTCCTCGCGATTCGATCGGCGGTTGCCGGCGAACGAATCGGTGACGGCGGACAAGACGTCTGCGCAGCATTGACGGCGGCGCTGGACACGGCGTTGCGAGATCTCGGCCAAGACCTAGGCTCCGGAGCGGCGATCGTGGCGCTCGGGGGCTACGGCCGAGAAGAGCAGTGCATCTGGTCCGACATCGATGTGATGATCCTGCACGGCCACCCTGATCCGGAGCCTCTGGTGCGATCGGTTCTCTACCCGTTATGGGACGCCGATCTCAAAGTCGGGCATGCGGTCCGGACGATTGCCGAAAATCGAGACCACGCCGGTGAAGACTTCGAATCGCTGACTTCGCTGCTGTCTGCCCGGCTCGTCGTCGGTGACGAGGATCTCTACGCAGAGCTCGAGGCGACGATCATCGATCTCATCCGCACGCGACCCCTGGCTCCTCCTCTGGTCGCCGCTGAGCGCCATCGTCGGATCGAAGCTCCCTACGCATCCATGACGGCGGACGTCAAGAACGGCAGGGGAGGGCTGCGGACCCATCACGGGTTCTGGTGGGAGCGGCGCCGTGCGGAGCTCGTCGGGCTGCCCAGCGACGAACCATCTGAGGTCGAAAGAAGCGCCAGAAACAGCCTATTGAGGATTCGCAACGCGTTGCACGGTGCCGCCGGACGTGCCCAGGATCGGTTCCTCGTTGACCTCCGCGAACCCGCGGCCAGGTGGCTCGGCATCGATGTGATGTCGATGGCCACCGCGTATACCTCGGCGCTGCACACCGGCGATGGCTTGGCCGACCTGCGGTGGCCCGACCTCCACGCCGAGCAAGATCCGATGATCGGTCTGGGCCGGCGCATATTCGGCGCAGTGAAGAGCCGCTTCGCCACGCCGACAGAATCGCGTCAACCCGACAGCACGCTGGCGAGGGCCGTGGCGGCAGCGGCTCGCCGCGACGGTGCCTGGTTCACGACTGAGGAGGAAACCGCGATCTCCGGTGCTGCGTCGCAGTCGTGGACGGTCACCGACCGGTCGGACTTTGTCGCATTGCTGACGGCCGGTGCCCGCGGCAGAACCGTTTTCGGAAGACTGGATGACCTTGGTTGGGTGGAGCGCGAATTCCCCGAATGGACTCGCGTCGCAACGGCTCCGCAGTTGGCCCCTTTCCACGAGCATCCTGTCGGCGCCCACCTTTGGCGGACTGTCGATGAGATGCTGCAGCTGATCGACGGGGGAGAGACGGGCGCAGTGGCCGATGACATTGGGTCGACGGAGGAACTACTCCTCAGCGCCTTTCTCCACGACATCGGCAAGGCTCGCGGCGGCAACCACGCCGAGGTAGGGGCCGACCTCGCTGCCGCTTTCTTGCGGCGCACCGGGTTCGGTGCCACAACCATCGCGGTGGTGGCCAAGGCGGTGCGGTTGCACCTGGTTCTTTCGGAGACTGCCACCCGTAGAGACATTGCTGATCTCGAGGTGATCAATGAGCTCGCCGACCTGGTTGGTGACCGGCGCACCCTCGACATCCTGTATCTGTTGACGATCGCCGACTTGAAGGCAACCGGCACAACCATGTGGAACGAATGGCGATCCACCCTCATCCGCGGGCTGTACCTGAGGGTGCGTGCGGCGATCGAGACCGGAGGTGCAACACCGGCCACACCCAACGTCGATGCGGTGGTTGCGGCCGGTGGCGCCCAGGTCGATCGTAGGGAGATCGAAGAGCATGTCGCCGCCATGCCAAGCGACTATCTGGAAGCGACCACTCCCCAGGAGGTGCTGTGGCACGTCGACGTTGCGGATCACCTCGACAGTGGTGCCGAGGTCTCTGTCGATCCCGATGATCCGGGCCGTGTGCTTGTCGCCGGTGCGGACCGGTCGGGATTCCTGCTGGCCGTCGCGCGTGCCTTCACCGCCAACGGTATCGGCATCCTCGATGCACGGTTGCGGACGCGTGCCGATGGGATCGCTCTCGACACCTTCCATGTTGCGACTGATCATTCCGGTGAGGTTGTCCCCGGATCCCGGTGGGGTGCGGTTGTTTCCGACCTGAGGGGATCATTGGCTGGGGATCGGGACCTCCGCCCCGCGATCAAGGAGAGGGTCGCGGCCTACCGCCGCTCGGAGTCCCCGCCCGGATCAGTAGACATCCAGACCAGGCTCTCCGGGCGTTACACGGTGGTCGAGGTGCGGGCGCCGGATCGCATCGGTCTACTGGCTGAGATTGTCGAGGCGCTGCATGGCGATGGTCTTGACATCCACCTCGCCCGCATCGACACAATGGGCGGCGAAGCCCGGGATGTCTTCTTCGTGCGCCGTATCGGCGGTGTTCCGGTGCGAGACGAGTCGGAGCTGGCTTCGTTGCGCGGCAGGCTCGAGGACGAACTCAGGGGCTGAGTGTCATGTGACACCCAACCCCTGAGTCGATGACGGGGCGTGTAAGGCCCGGGTGGGCTAGATCGCGTCTTTGCCCTGTTCCCCAGTGCGGATACGGACGATCCCCTCCACAGGAGTGACCCAGATCTTCCCGTCACCGATCTGTCCGGTGCTGGCGGTGGTTTGGATGAGCTCGATTACTGTCGTCGCATCGGCGGCATCAACAATCACTTCCAGTTTCACCTTTGGTGTGAACTCGATGGTGTACTCGGCACCGCGATATGTCTCGGTGTGGCCGCCCTGGCGTCCGAAGCCCTTGACCTCGGTGATGGTGATGCCCTTGACCCCGATGGCCCGCAGGGCGTCCTTGACTTCGTCGACCCTGTGCGGCTTGATCACCGCTGTAATGAGTTTCATGATTCGTGACTCCTTTCAGCCGATGACCTAGGCCAACGCCGCGATGTCTGGACCGTACCCCGGTGCGCCGTGTTCGACCACGTCGAGACCTTCGATTTCCTCTTCGGCGGGGACCCGAAGGCCGATCGTGGCCTTGATCCCGTAAAACAGCCCACCTGCGGTCACGGTCACGAAGATGAACACCGCGATGACGCCGATGAATTGGGTGACCAACTGCCCAATTCCGCCGCCGTAGAACAGCCCGGTCTCGGTTGCGAGCAGCCCGACCATCAGCGTTCCGAATGCCCCGCAGACACCGTGGACGGATATGGCTCCTACTGGATCGTCGATGCCCTTCCGATCGATGAAGAACACCGAGTAGACAACGAGCACCCCGGCGAGGGCACCGATGACAAATGCACCCCAATTGGAGACATTGGCCGTGCCCGCCGTGATTCCAACCAGCCCGGCCAGTACACCATTGCCGGCCATCGCCACATCGGGTACCCCGGTTTTGCGCCAGACGGTGACTGTGGCGAAAACGCCGCCGGCCGCACCGGCCAGCAGGGTGGTCAACGCGATCGCCGGAACCGCGGAGTCCGCAGCGAGCTCCGAGCCCGGGTTGAAGCCGAACCACCCGATGAACAGGATGAATACGCCGATGATCGCAAATGGGATCGAGTGGCCGGGGATAGCCCGGGGCCTGCCCTTCTTGTCGTATTTGCCGATTCGAGGCCCGAGGATGATGGCGCCCATGAGAGCAGCCCAGCCGCCGACACTGTGCACGATCGTCGATCCGGCGAAGTCGATCATCGGGGTGCCGAGCTTGGCGAGCCAGCCACCTCCCCACAGCCAATGAACGACGATCGGGTAGATGATGGCTGTCAATGCAAAGCTGTAGACGAAGTAGCTCTTGAACTTGGTCCGCTCCGCCATGGCTCCAGAGACGATGGTTGCAGCGGTTGCCGCAAACGCCACCTGAAAGATGAAGAACGTTGGCAGCGACAACGTGCCGAAGTACCCCTCAGCAAAGTGGTTGGCGTTGAGGAACCAGCCTTCTGTGCCAAAGAAGTCGTTGCCCGATCCGAACGCAATGGCGAAACCGGTGAAGGCAAACGCCAGCACCCCGGCCGAGAAGTCCATCAGGTTCTTCATCATGATGTTGGCAACGCTCTTCGCCCTGGTCAGCCCCGCTTCAACAAGGGCAAAGCCAGCCTGCATGAAGATAACCAAGACCGCAGCAACGAGTATCCAGATATTGTCCAACGTTGCTTGGACCGATTCGGCGGTCGCCGCCTCCTGCGCCATGGCGGGGGTCGCGGCCAGCAGCGTGACCATGCTTGCCCCAGTGCCGATAGTCAGCAGTCTCCGTTTCATTTGTTATCTCCCTTGCCTTGGATCACCCGCCGGAGCCTGGGAAGGCAATGCCCACACACGCAGGGCGGTTTCAGTGGGCGGCAAGGTAAGGAGTGTGTGTTTCCGTTCGGTTACCGATCGGTAAACGGCCCGTTATGCGTCTGTGACTTGTCCGTTTCGAAAAGAGCCCAGACCTGGCACAAACAAGACGATGGTGCGGAATAGCCGGGTGCGTAGGTCCTAGCCGTTTTCTGCTGCCAGCGGGAGCTTTACGGAGAAGATGGTGCTGCCGGCCCGGCGCTCATACGAGATCGAACCGTTCATTCGAGTCACAAGGAGCTCTGCAACGGCAAGGCCCAAGCCGACGCTTCCGGTGAGTAGCGGGGCGTCGCCCTCGTGGATGAAGCGGTTGAAGAGCTTGGCCTCGAATTCTGGTTCGATGCCCGGACCCGCATCGGTCACTTCGATCGTGTAGTCGTCTGTTCCAACTCGGCCGGTGATGGTGATCGGTGCTTCTCCATGCCGGTGGGCGTTGAAGACGAGGTTGGATACCACTTGCCGGAGATGTCGTGGATCGGCCAGGACCCTTGCCGGGCGGAGGGAGCGATCCGTCTTGTATCCGACGAGGTCCAGGGGCTGGAGGATGCTCTCGACCTCGGCGATGGGGTCGGTCTCGATGAGCTCGATGTGGAGACGGTCCTGGTCCTCGGCCGCGACGGCCAACAGGTCCTCCACCATTCTGGCGAGCTCGGCTGACTCCTCGGTGATCAGTGCCGTCAGCTCCTGAGACAGAGCTCCATCCGGGGCTGTGGATGGATCGCTCAGGGTCAGTGCCGACCCGTAGATGCTCGTCAGCGGGGTGCGGAGCTGATGGGAGATGTGGGCGATAAACTCGCTCTTGGTCTGGCTCACAGCTTGCTCTTTCGCCAATTCCGACTCGAGCTCCTTCTGATGTTGCGTTCGTCGGATTCGGGTGCGATACGCAAGGAGAATGGCCAGCGTGACCAGCAGGACAACGAGGAACCGGGCAGCGTCAGCCAATCGGCCGGCCTCATCGCGTGCAATCGTCATCTCGGAGAACGCATCGTTGCGTATTTCGGCGAGGGTTTCCACAAGCGACCCGTACGAGGCGTCGAGCTGCCCGTTGACAAGGTCGAGCGACGCCGTGAGATCGCCTGTGGCGATAGTGGCGATCGTTGCAGTAGCGGCGGCGGCGAGCGCATCAGTTCTGGCGGTAACGAGGTCTTCGACCGCCTGGTCGCTCAACTCCTCACGCAACTGATTCGATCGCTGGATCAACTCAGCGATCGCTTCCTCGGAACGCTGGATACTTGTTGCCAAGTCCGATGAGGAAGTCACCCCTAGAGCCCCACCTTCAGCGAGCACGTGACTTTGCACGGTCGCGTTGCGGGTTGCTGCCGCTGCGCTGAGCGTCGCTTCCCCGAGGATCCCGAGCGTTCCTTCGGCCGCTACTTCGGAGGTTCCTTTGGCGATGGAGAAGATCGCGGCAGCGGCGACGATGCCGAGCACCAGCGCACCTACCACTGTTGCCGAGAACGCGATACGGACGGGGTTACGCAGCCTGGATGCCATCAGGCTTGCTCGACCTGGGTTTTGCGGCGGTCCCGGCTCATGTCGTAGAGCATCCAAATCGAGGCCGTCAGCAGAAGCGCCGTAGGGATCACCATCTCCCGACCTGTTTCGACGAAGGCACCCAGCAGCGCCTCGATAATCATCAGCGGCGACAAGATGGCGGAGGCCACGAGTGGGGGGATAGCCACATCGAGACCCTCGAACAATGCTCCCGACACGCTGTGTGACTCAGGAGCTGCGCCGCTGCGAGGACGCTTCTCGTCGGGTAGAGCCGCCATAGCCACGTCGAGCGTGGGTGGATCCGGTTCGATCACGTCCGGGGCAAGAGTTGTCGTTGTCGTCTCTGGGATCGCGGTCGTCGTTGTGGTCGGCGTCGTGGTTGTGGTCGGCGT
>CBDUNF010000182.1:0-7016 GCA_965368515.1 uncultured bacterium | reverse complement strand
GGACTGAGAGCACTCAAAATGTGAAAGGAGCGACCATGGCACACGTTCACAACGAGCCAGCTGACTTCTACAAGGAGATGACGGACGGTTTCGTTCGTGCCTACTCGCGCTATGTGGAGCGGGTCCCCGGGGCCTCCGGCGTCATGCGGCGAGGTGGCCCTGTCGCCGGCAAGGTGAGCGTTGTCATCGGTGGCGGCAGTGGGCACTATCCCGCTTTCTGTGGGACCGTCGGTCCGGGGTTCGCCGATGGCGCCGTTATCGGCGACATCTTCACTTCACCTTCCACCGAGCAGTGCTACCGCGTGGGTAAGGCGCTCGACGGCGGTGCCGGCGTGCTCTTCAGCTTCGGCAACTATGCCGGCGATGTGATGAACTTCGGCAGCGCCGAGCAGCGGCTGCGCGACGAGGGCATCGACTGTCGCACGGTGCTCGTCACCGACGACATTGCGTCCGGCAAGCCAAATGAGCGCGAGAAGCGTCGCGGCGTCGCGGGCGACTTCACTGTTTTCAAGGTTGCCTCGGCAGCAGCCGATCGCGGCGACACGCTCGACGATGTTGAACGCATCGCGATCAAAGCCAATGATGCGACGTTCAGCTTTGGTGTTGCCTTTGCCGGCTGCACTTTTCCCGGCCAGACCGATCCGCTGTTCACCGTTGCACCGGGAACGATGGAACTCGGCCTCGGCATCCACGGCGAGCCCGGCGTTCAGACCGTAGAAGCGATGACCGCCAAGGTGCTGGCGTCAACTCTGGTCGATCGGCTCCTGGCCGAACGCCCCGAAGGTACCGCCCGCGCCGCGGTACTGCTCAACGGTCTCGGCGCCACGAAGTACGAAGAGCTCTTTGTGTTGTGGTCTTCGGTCGAACCGCTGCTCGTCGCGGCCGGGGTCGAGATCATCCTGCCGGAGATCGGCGAGCTGGTGACCAGCCTCGACATGGCCGGCTGCTCGCTGACTATCACGTGGCTCGACGATGAACTCGAGGAACTGTGGCGAGCCCCCGCCGACACCCCCGCCTACCGACGGGATGCCGGTGCCGCAGTTGCGGTGTCCGGCAAGGGCGTCGCCGCAACTGCGGCTGCGTCTAAGACAGCGGCTGACCCGGTTGCCGTGTCCGTGACCGGAGAGGCCAAGGAAGCTGCCGACACAGTCCGCAAGGTCCTCGAAACGATGAATGATGTCGTGACCGCATCGAAGGAAGAGTGGGGTCGCATCGATGCCGTTGCCGGGGACGGAGACCATGGTGTCGGCATGGCCCGCGGCATCGGTGGCGCCTACGCGGCATCGGTCGACCATCCCGGGGGACCCAGCTCCGTGCTTCGCGATGCAGCCTATGCCTTCGGTGACAAGGCCGGTGGGTCGAGTGGTGCGCTGTGGGCAGCCTTCCTCGGTGGCATCGCCGGCGGATTGCCGGACGATCGCAAGGCGTCGGCTGTAGAGATCGCGGCTGCGATGAGCAGCGGCACCGCAGCCCTCCAGGAACTCGGCAAGTGCGAGCTCGAGGACAAGACCATGTACGACGCCATCAAGCCGTTCGCCGACGACCTATCCGCAAGAGTGGCTGCCGGGGAGAGTCTCGGTGACGCATGGGCCGCCGCGGCGAACCTGGCCACAGAGAAGGCGGCCGCAACCGCCGATCTCATGCCAAAGCTCGGCCGCGCCCGTCCGTTGGGGGAGAAGAGCCTCGGCACCCCCGACCCCGGAGCGACATCGATGGCAGAGCTGTTGACAGCAGTCGGCCCGATCTTCACCCCTCACGCGACCCCATAGTCAGTCCCCCCGCCTGCGGGGGGAAGATACCGCCGGCGCGGCCGCGGGTAGGGGGTCTGTGCGCTGCGCCTAGCCCCGCTTGGGTGTGTTGGACATGAACGTGTCGAGGCTGGCGCGGTCTGTGATGCCGGCATCGGATCCAAGACCGGTGGCGACCATCGATCCGCTGGCGATGCCGATTTCCATGGCGCCCCTGATGTCGCGGCCTTCGACAAGTCCTGCGATGAAACCTGCGGAGAAGGCGTCGCCGCAACCCGTGGTGTCGACCACATCGATGTCGTACGCCGGCACGCGGATCTCGTCGCCCCCGGGCGGGGTATAACTGGCTCCGTCTGCACCGAGGGTGACCACGGTCCCGCCCACGCCCGAATCGTTGAGCCAGGCGATGGCTTCGGTGAGGTCCTGCCGTCCCGACACCATGCGGGCGTCGTCGTCGTTGGGGAGGAACCAGTCGAGATGGGGGAGCACCGGCCCGAACAGTTTGCCGAAGTCGGCATCGGGCATCCCGAGCATGTCGAGTGACGTGATCGCTCCTCCTGCCTGAGCGCGCCGCAAGACCTCGGCGGTGGGTTCGCCGTCGAACTTGTCGAGGAGGCAGGTGCCGCCGACATGGACATAGTCGGCTGCCTCAATGAGGTCCCAATCGATGTGGTCGAGCGAAAGACTGGTGTTGGCCCCCTTGACATGTAGAGCGGGACGTTCCCCGTTGGGTCGGATGGGGAGCATCGTTGCCGAGGTGGGTTTGGTGGGATCGACGCTGAGGCCCTTGGTGTCGACGCCCTCGGTGCGCATCTTCAGTTCGAGCCATCCACCGAGTTCGTCGGCGCCGATCACGCCGACCGTCGTTACGTTGAGACCGAGGCGAGCCATGTCGATCGCGGTTCCGGCCGCGGTGCCGGCAACCGTCATACGGATCTCGTCGAGCAGTGCAATTCCCTGCCCGTCGGGGATGGCGGGAACCGGTCGCCCGAGAATGTCCACGATGTGGATGCCGACGGTCAATACGAGGGGGCTCGTCTGGGTCACGGTTGGATTCCTCTCACGCTCGTCCATCGGCCCGCAATAGCCTTTGCACATCCGTGAAGGGGTTGCACATCGGCCCAAGGGCCTTGAAGCGCGATGCTTGTTCCGGGCCGGGGTGTAAGCGACTCTGCTTGCGGAGAGTGACAAATCGAGCCATAAATTGATAATCGATCATCTTGGAATCGATCGTGGTTTTTGTGTAGGGTTCCCGAGACACCTAGAGGATTTGGAGCCAATCTTGAAGAAGCTCATCAACGACCCCGCTTCGGTTGTAGCGGACGCCCTCGCAGGAGTGGCCGCCGTCCACGGTGACACACTTACCGTTCACCTTGACCCCGACTTCATCGTCCGTGCCGACAGCCCCGTTGCCGGCAAGGTGGCGATCGTCTCCGGTGGAGGCTCCGGTCACGAACCACTGCACAGTGGCTTCGTGGGTCCTGGGATGCTCGATGCCGCAGTCCCCGGTGCGGTGTTTGCCTCACCGTCGGTTGGTCAGATTCATCAAGCTGCGATGGCAGTTGCCTCCGACGCCGGTGTTCTCTTCGTTGTGAAGAACTACACCGGTGACCGTCTCAACTTCGGGATGGCCGCCGAGATGCTGACCGCGATGGGGATCCCCAACGAGGTCGTTGTCGTCGACGACGATGTCGCAGTAGAGGACAGCACCCACACTGCAGGTCGTCGCGGGACCGGCGCCACGGTGTTTGTCGAGAAGATTGCCGGAGCGGCTGCCGAGAGAGGCGACTCGCTTGAAGAGGTCACACGCATTGCCAAGAAGGTGAACGAGCACGCAGGCAGCATGGGTCTTGCCCTCAGCCCGGCGACGGTGCCCGAAGCGGGCGTACCCAACTTCGAGCTTGCGGAGGACGAGGTTGAGCTTGGCGTGGGAATCCACGGCGAACCCGGGCGCGAGCGAGTCTCGCTCCAACCGGCCAAAGGCCTGCTGAAGAGCCTGGCCGATGCGGTCGCCAGTGACGTGCCTGTCACGTCCGGCGACAAGGTGCTTGCCCTGGTGAATGGCCTCGGTGGCACTCCTCTCATCGAGCTTTACGTCATCGCAGGCGATCTGGCCGAGTACTGCACCGAGAACAACATCACTATTGAGCGGTCGCTCGTCGGATCGTATGTCACCTCGCTGGAGATGGCCGGCTTCACCATCACCCTGGTGAAGGCCGACGAGGAACTGCTGGAACTTTGGGACGCACCGGTCAACACGCCGGCGCTCCGTTGGTAAAGGAGACACTGTGATCTCGCTCGAGCAGGCCCGCAGCTGGATCATCGATTACAGCGCGGAAATGGGCAGCAGGGTCGAAGAGCTGAACGGTCTTGATGCGGCTCTAGCCGACGGCGACTACGGGACCAGCATGAACCGTGGTCTCGAAGCCGCGGCCGCAACGGCACAGACTTCAGAGACCGATTCGATCGGTGAACTGCTCAAGGCCATCGGCATGGCGATGGTTTCGGCAATGGGTGGAAGCAGCGGTCCCCTGGTAGGGACTTTCTTCCTCCGCATGGGAACGTCGATCGGCGATGTCGCCGAGACCGACGTGGCCCGCTGGGCAGCCGGTATGCGAGCGGGTGCCGAGGGCATCATGGCGCTCGGAGGTGCCGCTCCCGGTGACAAGACCATGCTCGATAGTTTGATTCCCGCCGTCGAGAAGCTGGAGGCGTCAGTTGATGAGCCGACCAAGAGCGCGCTCGAAGCGGCGGCGACCACGGCGAAGGAAGCCGCGGAGGCAACCAGCGATCTTGCGGCTCGGCGAGGTCGGGCCAGCTATGTCGGTGGTGGCGGAGTAGGTCATGTCGACCCCGGTGCGGTTGGTGTCGCAATCATGTTTGCGAACCTCGCAGCAGCGGTGAACTGATGATTTGGAAGGTGTTCATGATTGGCAGCGGGTCAATGCATCCGGTATCCTGCACACCTGTCCAGAGATGCACAAATGTGCAAGAGGGTCTCGTGCCGCAGGTCGGGTGGCATCGGGACACCAGGAAGATTACGTCTAGCTAGCGGGAAGGAGCTAGGAGTAAACGGATTGGCAACATGTAGTCAAGTGAATGGGAGTTTGACCGTGTCCGAAAAGACCTTAGGACAACAAGTCGAAGAGAATTTGAAGGGTTATGGCGTCAGCCGTCGTGGACTTTTCAAGGGCGGAGCAGCGCTCGGCCTGGCCGGCGTTCTGGCCGCGTGCGGCGGCGACGACGAAGCCGACAACGAACCAATCGATCCGGCGGACGTGCCGGAGGATTCACCGCTTCGTGGTACACAGGGCGACGAGATGCAGGGCAAGGAGATCGCGATGGGCCTAGCGGCTCTATCAGGTTGGCCCCCCAGCCAGATCCCTGTTGACCTGTATCCCGATTTCTCCGCGTATACGCAGGAGAACTACGGCTACACCACGACAGTTACCAAGACAGAGGCTCCTTTTGCGGAGCTCTTCCAGAAGATCGCCCCGTCGCTTGCCGCCGGATCCCAGGAATACAACATCATGGTTTCCGACAGCCAGTGGCTGGGAGCTCTTTCGGAGCCCGGCTGGATCGTTAGCGCAGACGACATCATGGCGCTGAACCCCGAGCTGGACATCCCCGTATACAGCTCGCTCGTAACTAACACCTATCAGGTGTACCCGGACGGTTCCGGACAGCGCTGGGGCTTCCCCCAGATGCCGGACACCCAGGGCATCTTCATGCGTCTCGACTGGCTCCAAGATCCAGACGAGCAGGCCGCCTTTGAAGCCGAGTACGGCTACAAGCTGCCGACAACGTACGAAGAGTTCGAGCCGATGACGATGGTCGAATACGAAGACATCTTCGAATTCTTCACCCGTCCCGACGAGGGCATCTACGGCGTGGCGATGCAGTATGCGAAGGAGTACGACTTCTTCTCATGCGCATATCACCCGTACGCCTATGCGTCCGGTGACATCTGGAACCCCGAGACCGGTGAGGTCGTTGGCGTTCTGAACACAGATGCCCACGCAGACGCACTCGAGTACTTCGTGAGCTTGCAGAAGTACCAGCCGCCGGGGGCCGAGGCCTTTGGTATTGGCTCGATGATTGACCTGTTCAACAACGGCCAGGTCTTCTCGGCGCTGCAGTGGCTGGCTGTCGGCTTGTTCATGCAGGGCAACGACGGCGAATTGGCCGACAAGGTCATCGCTTGTCCGCACCCGAAGTTCGAGTTTGCCGATGGATCCATCGACGTCATTGGTGCCATGGGTGGACAGCCGTGGGTTATCAACTCGTTCAACGATGACGATCACATGAGAGTCGCAATCGACTTCCTCAAGTGGTGGTACACCGACGAGACCCAGGCCAAGTTCATCGAAAACGGTGGCCTGCCATGGTCGGAGAAGGGTGTCAACGCAGCAGGCTTCGAGGAGAGCTCCGTGTACGCACGAGCCTTCAAGTACATGCTGGGTGAGGGTCGCTCCCGCGACTTCTGGCACCTTCCTGAGTACGCCGAGTTGCTGGCAATCCAGCAAGAGGCCTACAACGGATACGCAGCTGGCCAGTTCACCGATCCGAAGCGGGTCCTCGACTACATCGCCGTCAAGCAGCAAGAACTGCTGATTGAAAACGACCGGTGCTCCGTCGAGATCCCGGAGGAATTGAAGGGCATCACGCTGGCGTAGGAACTAGGGCAGAGTTGGGGCCCGCACCGGGCCCCAACTCCAACCCTTCCTCCTCTACTTATGAGATATCTACCAACAGTCTCCCGTGAGCGGCAGGCGGCATCATGACCGCACCAGCCGCAGCGCAAGGAGCCGGCCGCAGCAAGCTGATGGGGTGGGCGTTGCTCAGCCCAGTCCTAGCTTTCTTCCTGGTCTTGAACGTCATTCCAACGTTCTGGCTGATCGGCCTTGGCTTTTACAAATACTCGCTTGGCCGGGGAACTCCCAAGTGGCTAGGCATCGACAACTTCATCGAGATCTTCGATAGCCCGGAGATGTGGGGCGCATTCAGCCGCACCCTACGTTTCATGATGGTTGCAGTTGGTTTTGAGGTGCTGGTCGGCGTTGCACTTGGATTCCTCTTCTGGGGAAGCATCAACATGCCGGGTCGGCGTCTTGCGCTAACGCTGCTCTTCACCCCGATGGTGATGGCCCCCGTCGCCTCCGGACTCTTCTGGAAGCTCATCTATGAGCCAACGTTCGGTGTCATCAACGCCGTCATCCAGGGTCTCGGTGGCACCAAGATCGATTTCCTCACCGACATAGATTGGGC
>CBDUNF010000181.1:0-7229 GCA_965368515.1 uncultured bacterium | reverse complement strand
GGAGGAAGTGCGCGATCGATTTGGTGATGATGCAGTCATTCGTGCCTCGTTCATCCCGGAGAACCGACAAAAACACCGCGATGAATAGGGCGCCGCGCTTGTATACTCGGATCAGTAACCGGAGACGACCAGATGCCGCTCAACGAAGACGAACAACGCATACTCGAAGAGATCGAGCGACAGTTCTACGAGGAAGACCCAGAGCTGGCACGCTCTGTGGCAGGTGCCTCTTTGCGCTCGCGACTTCGCCCTGGCCGCCGTCTGGCAATCGCCGGATTCGTGGTGGGTTTGATAGTGATGCTCGTGTCATTCACGTCGAGTGTTTGGATCGCAGCACTGGGATTCATTCTGATGCTGGCGTCCGCCGGGTGGCTCGCAATGAGCTTCCGTAAGGCCTCTGACGCGGGGTCCGCGTCATTCGAGACATGGCTTGATAAGGCTCGACAGAGGTGGTCGCGAAACAGCTAGAGTGACTCTTCCCCGGATGGGGGATTTGGCATCGCAACAGCGGAGACGCGACACACGAACCAGGCGGTCCCAACCGAGCCAGCGGACCAGATTGTGTGGGAGGAGATAGGTGGATTCTTTTACTGCCCAACAGGCATCGGTGCTGACGGGTTGCACTGCGCATCAGCTTCGGTATTGGGACAAGGTCGACTTGGTCATCCCCAGCATTCAGGGCAGTGGCGGTAGGCCTGGCAGGCGCCGCTTGTACTCGTTTCGCGATCTGGTTGCACTGCGGGTAGTGAAGAGTCTTCTCGACAACGGTATGTCGGTGCAGCGCGTTCGACGTGCCTGGGACTACTTGCGTCGCACCGCCGGTATGGACGAACACCTCGCCTCGGTTCGTCTCGTCACCGACGGGCAGACCATCTTCCACGTCGCTAAGAACGAGGGCGAACTACTCGATGCCCTGCGCGACGGTCAGTTGGCGTTCTTTGTTGCGATCAATGAGATCACCAAGAGCGTCGAAGAGGACGTCACCAGGTTCGAGCTGGATCGGGAGCGTTTCCTCGACATGTTGCGTCGCGTGGAGGATGACGTGAAGTCTGAGCTGGAATCGGCGCAGGGCTGAGTCCCGCCCCTCCAGGTAGCCGTCACGAACCGTTGCTACGGTTGCCATTCGAGCCGTTGAACTTCAGTTTCCGCACTGCTCGGCGTGCCCGATCAGGGACGATGCTTGCTGGGCGGTAAGCGGCGATCAACCTCTTCCCAACACTGTGGCGAGTCATGAGCCGGGCCCGCGTTTGGTCGAGTGACTCCGTGGCCGTGTTGATGTGTCTGGAATCAACCGCATCTGCGGGGCCGTAGATAGAGCGTCCGTAGACGGTCGCCAGCGGCATCATCGCATGGTCCACAGATTGTGCGATCTGGCGGGGAGTGGCTGCCGGTGATGGTGCTTCGCCGAGATCAGTCAACCGGGCGACGATGTCCTCCCATGCTGCGCTGATGTCGCCGCTCTCGAGACGCTTCATCCGGCGGTGCCTCTTCCACCATTTGATGGTGGGGATGCCGCCGATTGCAGCCAACAGTAGGAAGACCAGTGGAGCTGCGGTTCTGACCCAGCCGGGAATGCTGAGACCGCCACCGTCGGTGGCGGTGTTGCCGGCACCGTCGAACTCGGGAATCAGGTCCTCGCCGAACTCGGGGCGGGGGAGCGGGGCACCCTCGACACGGATCGGATCCGGGGCCGGAACATCGAGGTAGTTGGTCAAGGCAAAGCCCAGCTCTGCCTCGGCATCACCAAAGGTCGACGGGTTGATGCCGTCCGACCGTGGTGTCGGATCGAAGCGGACCCAACCCTGGGTGGGGATCCACAGCTCGACCCATGCGTGGGCGTTGCGGTCTCGCACCACATATACGTTCTCCTGATCCGTCTCCTCGCCGGGGGTGAATCCGAGGACGACTCGCGAGGGCACATCGAGTGTCCTGGCCATCACGGCCATCGCGGTGGCGAAGTTCTCGCAGTAGCCGATGTGGTAGTTGGGCGAATCGGGGTTCAGCAGCCAGTCGGCCAGGTCGGTGGCGCCATGGCCGGGGTCTATGTCTGTCGAGTAGGCGAAAGCATCGGAGTGGAACCACGACTCGAGGGCAATACCGATCTCGTAGTTGGTGGTTAGGTTGGCGGTTCTCAGTTGCGCTTCATCGGCGATACCGTCTTCGAGTTCGTCGGGCAGGGCGAGATAGCGCTCGACGTCGGCTGGTTCGGCCCGCGAAGCCACCACCACCGGGTCGGGGACCTGCTGTTCGGTAGCGGCAAACGTGAAGGCGGGGGAGAGCTGCCCATCCAACCCGGTCGCCAGCACGCCGATGTCGGGCCGCGGGAATGACGACTCGACGGTGTACGTCATGCCCTCATACGAGAGGTTGCCCTCCATGCGCAGCGATCCGTCGGCCTGCCGGACTCTGATCTCATCCAGGATGTCCTCCTGGCTGCTGAAGGCGGTCGGTACATAGGTTTCGGGGAGCCAGTCCATTCGCAGCCGCTCGATCTGGATAGTGGTGGTCACATCAGCGGTTGGTCCTGCGAACACGTTGCCGGCATCTTCCCAAGGACGTGTGTCCAGATCGACGACCGTCGGTTTGTCTGCGAAGAACTGACCGCCGTTGTAGGTCTCCATCGTCACGAGGCGGAAGTACACCTCGTCGCCGGGCACGTCTCCGGTGATCTCCGCGAGAAAGACCGGCGTACTCGACTGCGACACCAGTGACTGCTGGATCCCGATGAATGGGTTGTATGCGACTCCGCCGTAGAAATCGGAGCTGAGTCCGGTGGCGCTCCGCCACGGCAGAACTCCGTCATAGGGCACCATGCCTGCCATCGCTCCGGTGACGAGGACACTGACGAGAAGCGTCACGCCGAGCAACCCTGCGGCTGCTGGTGCAAGCTTGCTCTGCAGAGACGGATGACGGTTGGCGCCCGCCATACGGCCCGCCGATTGGTCTCGTTCGTCGATCGTTACGGCAACGATCGAGCCGGCGACGATGGCGAGGAATAGCGCGATTCGAATCCAGCCGGTCCGGGTGCGGTCCATAGTTGCGAACTGAAGGGCGAGGACCAGCGGCGGGATGAGCGCTACGTAGGGGTGGCCACGCATCAGCCCCCAGGTCAGCATCACACCGGCAGCCCAGAAGACTGCGGCAAGGACGATGACGATGCCCGCGATTGGTTGCACGGGTTCGATGCCGGTTCGGATCAATGCAATCGCCCTGTCGAGCTGCTCGGTGACAGCACTCAACGTGTCCCCGGTTGGGAGGAGACCGCTGGTCGTTTCCGGCGCGGCGATTCGTGCCACCGCGACTACCAGTGCGATCAGGTTGAGTACGACAACCAGGATCGGATGGGCTCGGTAGCTGAGCGCAGTCCAGGTAATGGTGGCGCCGAGAATCAGTGCGGCGATGACGATGAACTGCCACTTCGTTCCGTCCGTCGTTGGTCGCAGCAGACCGTTGAGGCCGCTGAGGGCGAACAGGACGGCGGCTATGCCGGCTAGCCAGCTGAAGCGGTAGACCATGTCTTCTCCATTGCTTCCCGCCAGGCGGGCGCCCACTTCGAGGCAGGACCTGAAGTGACGGCCACGGCTCCAGCACGTTGCACCTGATGCAATGCCTCGTTCTCGCGCTCGGAGACTGTCATTACGACCGTTTTGTAATAATCCCGACTGAGTGTTTTGTAGACGGCGATGCCACCGGAGTCGAGGACTCCTGTGACCATCACAAGAGCGCCGCCCGCCAGGCCCTCGCGGCGTAGCCGACTCATCATCGATCCGAAGTCGAGTTCGGGGTTGGTCTGGACGGTGGCGAGCTCCTCCATCGCTATCTCATAAGCCTGAGTCGTCGAAACGGTTGTGCCACGCGCCTGCCCGCTCCACATCGTCGGGCTGAAGCCCTGCCGGTAGAGATGGCGCATCGCCGAGGCGGCACCACGAACTGCATGTTCAAAAGCATCCGGCGTCGTGTACGAGTCAGTGCGGATGTCGAGCAGGACGAGGGCGCGGGATTGCCACGGCATTTCGAGTTGCTTGATCATCAACTCGTCGCGACGAGCGGATGAGGGCCAATGGACTCGCCGCAGGTCGTCGCCGCGCTGATACTCACGCAAGGTGAAGAAGTCGTCGCCGCCGCTATGCGAGAAGTTGGCGCGAGCCGAGTTGACATTCGGATCCTGGCCGCGAACGACCGGCAAACCGCGGAAGTTCTCGACCTGCGGGTAGACCACAAGCCGGTCGGCACGACGGCCGGCACTCACCGACTCAGCCAGTGCCATCGGGTCACGTACCCGGAGTACCGCCGGTCCTACTTTGTAGACGCCGCGTGGCTTGCACAGAACCTCGTAGCGAGCCGACATCGGCTCGCTCTCATCGACCCGTTCGGCGACGAAAGATGCCGTGCCCAAGCTGTGAACGACGTCCTCGACGATCGCTGCATACAGGCGCCGACTGGATACCAGCGATAGTTGCACGATGGCGCGCTCGCCGTCGTGGACCTGCACCGGCGAGATTCGACGGGTGAGACGGGCTCGTGGGGCGCTGCTGCGCACGTAGAGCACACCGAACGCCACCGAGACGAGCAGGAACAGGGCAACGGCCAGCAGTAGGCGCTCGCCGAAACCGATCCACAACACGCCGAGCGCAAAGGCAGCGCCAAGAGCCGCCCAGCCGCGCAGTGTCGGCATCAGACGCCGGTTCGGGCGCCGGGGACCCCGACCCGGTCGCTCAGCGTCTCGATGATGCTCTGAACGCCGGAACCCCGCATCTGCGCCTCTGGCTGGAGAATCAGCCTGTGGTTCAGGACCGGATGCAGCATTGCCTTCACGTCATCCGGGGTGACATAGTCTCGGCCCTGAGTCGCGGCACTTGTCCTGGCGGCACGCTGCATGAACAGCGTGGCTCGCGGTGAGGCTCCCAGCAGCAGATCCGGCTCGTTGCGAGTTGCATCGGCCAAATCCACCAGATACGAGCGCACCGCGTCTGCTACGAATACCGTGGCAGCGATCGCCGACATACGGTTGACGTCTGCGGCGTCGACAACCGGCTCGAGATCGTTGAGCGTTGAGCGCTGCCCGTGGGTCTCGAGCATCTCGAGTTCCTTGGCGCGCTCCGGGTAGCCCATGCCGAGCCGCATCATGAAGCGGTCGAGCTGAGCTTCCGGGAGGGGGTAGGTGCCCTCGTGTTCAATCGGGTTCTGGGTCGCAACGACCATAAAGGGCGATCCAAGTGGGCGGGTTACCGCATCCACCGTGACCTGCTGTTCTTCCATCGCCTCCAGCAGCGCCGATTGGGTTTTCGGGCTCGCCCGGTTGATCTCGTCGCCGAGAACAACGTTGGCGAACACGGGACCGGGTCGAAACACGAAGTGCGCCGACTCCCGATCCCAGACCGAGACCCCAGTCACGTCCGACGGCAACAGATCGGGTGTGAACTGTATTCGCTGGAAACTGCAATCGATCGACCTGGCGAGGGAACGGGCGAGCAGCGTCTTGCCTACGCCCGGAACGTCCTCGATTAATGCGTGACCCTCGGAGAGCAAGCAGATCGTTGCCAATTCGATCGTGCGGCGCTTGCCCTGAATGACGGTCTCGATGTTGTCAACGATCGCGCCAAAGTTTTTTCCGAACCACTGAAGATCATCAGGGGTTACCGTCAACTTGTGCTCCTTCCTCCGGCAGCAACGTGGATGAGAATATCAGTGACCGCAGCTTCCGCGCACGTTGGGGCTGAATCGGCAATGCCGCACGGCACAGGACCTTGCAGTTACGATCGTTCCATGATCACTCGGGAATTGATGCTGACTGTTGCGAAGCGTCCCGATTTGTGGGCCGAGAGCGTGCGAACTCTGTTTGCTGTCGCTCCGCGCCGTTGGTGGCGACGCAAGCCTTTTGTCCCTCTTCCCGACCCCGCCTACGCCAATTGGCGGATGGCTACTGCGCATGGTGATCCCGACACCAAACTGAGTTCGCAAGAATTGGTCTTGTTCCTCGAGTGGCGCAAGCGTCAACACCGACTGTTGGGCAGGGTCTAATGGCGGAGGCGCTGCAGCAGGAGCTCTTGTCGGTGCCGGGTATCGCCGGGGCCGAGGTCGACGACGAGCGTGGCGTTGCCGGTGTCCGTGTCCAGCTAGCCGAGGGCGCCGACGCCGAGGCGGTCGGCGCCGCGGTGCGGCCCATACTTGTCGAGCACGGGATGAGGCCGTCGCCGGGCGATGCCGACGAACCGAGTGGCGATGGTCCGCCTCCACCCCCGGGCGCACCGGGCTCGGTGGTGAGTTTTCCGCTGGTCGGGGAGCACGCCCCACCTATTGTGACGGCTAAGACCGACCCGGAGCTGCGGCTGGAAAGCGTCGCCGTTGAGGAAACGCCGGACGGGATTGCGGTTCTGATTCGCAGTTCGGATGGGACGCGGGCAGTTCGATCCCTAGAGCAGGGCTCCACAGGTATGGATCATGCGGTTGCCAGCGCTGTCGGAGAACTGTGCCAACAGCCTGATGCCGTGCTGCTCGGTGTGGCCGAATCCGATCTAGGCGGGTATGCCGTGATCACAGTGCTGATCGGGGTTGACGACAGCAGCCGGTACAGCGGATCCGCAGTGCAGCACGGAGGGCGAGCCTTTGCGGTTGCTCGGGCGACCTGGGCCGCGCTGGACAAGGATTAGACCTACTGCGCCGGCAGCGCTTGTCCCGTGGGCAGGGCTTCACTTCGGTCCGCAGGGATTAGTTCGATCACGACATCGGGAGCTTCGTCAATCCGAATGACCTCGGGTTCCTCGTCCTCGTCTGTTGGCAGAGTGAGAATCTCATCGAACCTTGCCTGTTTTGCGAGAACATCTCGGACCAACAGGCGAACGTTGTCGGCAGGAGGATCGGCGAGCTGCTCGATGTCAGCAACATTGGTAGAGAGCAGAGTCACTCCGCTGCCGCGCAGCGAGGACATGATGACTTCCTGGCTCACCTTATCGTTCGCGAATGTGGTCAGCGATGGTACGACGATGGCATCGACCTGGCCGGCGGAGATAATGCCGACGATCGACTGCAGACCCTCACGACCGACCGCGTGTCCGGGGCTGCGTACGTCCTGGCACAGCGCGACAAGCCGATGCCCGTTCTCGTTGATCCAGCGGCGGATCTTCTCGGACTGGGCGAACGCAGGCTCCCCTTCAGCGGAGGCCTCTCGTATGTACCCGACGACTCGCAACGTCGTGCCTTTCCTTTTCGCGTTCTCGGCTACCCACAGT
>CBDUNF010000180.1:0-7251 GCA_965368515.1 uncultured bacterium | reverse complement strand
TACTCGGCCGACCTGCGCACGGTCCTGTGCGACATCCGAGATGCAGACAGGCTCGATCGGGTGTTCCGCGAAGTGAAGCCTCATGTCGTATTCCACGCCGCGGCGCATAAGCATGTGCCGATCCTTGAAACCTGCCCAGACGAGGCAGTCAAGACGAACGTGTTCGGCACCAACAATCTCCTCGATGCCTGCCGCGAGCACCTAGTAGAGCAATTCGTACTCATCTCCACCGACAAAGCGGTCGAGCCGACCAGCGTCATGGGAGCATCTAAGCGAGTCGCCGAGATGCTCACTCAGTCGGCGGCGCTGCGCCTCGGCGACCATTGCACCCACACCGCGGTGCGCTTTGGCAACGTATTGGGCTCGCGGGGAAGTGTCGTGCCCACGTTTATGAAGCAGATCAGGGCAGGGGGGCCGGTGACGGTCACGGATCCGGACATGCTGCGCTACTTCATGACGATCAGTGAGGCTGTACAACTGGTATTGCAGGTTTCCGCGCTCTCGAAGGGCGGCGAAGTATTCGTCCTCGACATGGGCGAGCCGGTCCGCATTGGTGATCTTGCTCGCCGCATGATTCGCCTTGCAGGGCTCGTTCCCGGTCGCGACATAGAGGTGAAGATCACGGGAGCACGTCCCGGCGAGAAGAAGGCTGAGATCCTGTCGGTCGAGCCCTTGGAGCCGAGCGAACTCAAGAAGATTCGCGTTGCACGCCCTGGGCATCCGGGTATTGTGACCTTGCTCGATCTGGTCGAGACTCTTCGTGAGCTGACCGAGACCGGCACCGCTGCGGAATTGCGCGACTTCCTCATCACCGTCTCCAACAAGAACTGGAGCGGTAGCGAGTCAGTCACGATCAACCCGATGGCGGCTGCCGACACCGTGATCGAAGCGGGCTAGAACTCGATAGAGGTTTTCTGAGATGCAGGTACGGCGTGTTCTGAAGACACTCCTGGCGAAGTGGATGGTAATTGCTCTGGTAGCCGCAATCAGCGGCGCTGCGGGCTGGATTCTCGCCAGCAATCACAACGACGGGATCCGACCGCGATGGCGCGCCCAGGCCCCGGTGACCTTCTTCCAGCTCGAAGAGGAAGACGACTCCAGCTCGAGTTCGGGCAACAACCGGTCCGCAGCCACGACATCGTCGACGGCGGATGCCGAAACCGAACGAGCCCGCGCCGGGCTGCTCCTCGAAGAGACCCTGGCGGCGAATCCGCGTTTGTCGATCGTGGCCGACCGCGAAGAGAACACGCTCTTGTTCGTCGCCGTTGGACGAGACGGTGAAGAAACCCTGGCGGAAGCGCTCGCTCTGCGCGACGCATACCAGGCACTCGGAGCAACCGTCCTCTCCGTCGATCAGATCGAGGCGACCATGGCCACGGTCCTGGTCGACATCGACCGCCTCAAGGAAAAGATCTCCAGTCTCGAGGTCGGCGAGCCCCCGCCAGAGCCACCGGCCCTCGTCGCACAACGCACCGTTTTGGAAGCTGAGATCGCCAAGCTCGACCAGCGACAGGCCGAGATCTCCATCTGGATCCTGAACCCGGAACTCCGCCCAACCGAAGAGGAATTCAACGGAGTGGAAGCAGACGCAACACGGGCTGCTGATGAAACCGAGGACACCGAACCTCCTCCGATCGTGACACTCGAGACGCTCGAAGCGGCGCGAGACGAGAATGACGTCGTCCTGTTCCGGCTTCGCGGCGAGCTTGATCGGATCCCCGATCCGCCAGAGGTAGAGGCGCTCGACGTCGACTCCGCCCTCGAGCTGGAGGCGCTCCAGCTAGACCTCGACGAATTGGAACTGCAGTACGTAAATCTGTTCCGTCGCCTCGACGGCAGACCGCCGGGCGGATTCCTGGAAGAGCCAATCGTCTCCGACGAGACACAGTCGACTCGTTCCGTCGGCTTGTCCGCGATGCTCGGCCTGCTCGTCGGCGGGTTCCTGGCCGGTCTTGCGGTCATCGGCCTCGATCAGATCCGGCAACCGGTTTGGGCTGCGTCCGATCTTGAAGGAATCACCACACTCGGATTCGTCAATCGCAAGCGAGAGACCGATAGCGGAGAGGTCGTCTGGTACCCGACTGCGCTCACGCAACGGCGACGAGATATTCAGACCTTGCGCGCCGTCACCGACGGTGTGACCGATGAACGGTCCGCGGTCATCGGCTTCTTTGGAGTCGGGGTCGCCGGCGAGGAAGTTGGAGAACTGGCCGCCGACCTGGCTGCTTCGTATACGGTTGCCGATCGTGATGTACTTCTCATCGATGGCAACTCGTTCCATCCCAACACGCTTCCAGAGTTCGGGACCGGAGCCAACAGGTTGAACGACGTTCTGATGACACCGTGGCCGCTGGACATCGCTGCCGAGCGAATCCATGAATTCCTCGACAACGCTGTGCCATCGGCGCCGGGCCTAACAGCTCTCTACGTGGACGCGGAGGCGCATGATCCCATTGACGTTTTCGCATCGCCGAACTGTCGGAAACTCATGGAAGTCGTTGCGGAGCGATACGACATGATCGTCGTCGCAGGACCCGATATCGCCGATCCGCTTGCCGACACAGTCATTCACCGCGTTGACTTCGTGACACTCGTCGGATACGTCGGCTACACCGAACGGTCTCGCATCGAAACAGCGGCTGTAGCCCTTGCGGATCGTAAGGTCACCGTCGCCGGTGCAGCCCTACTCGAAGGTCGTCGCCAGCCTGTGCGCGATCAGCTCTCGCAATACCTGCGAGGGAGCCGTGACGACGAGGACTTCGATCGTGGCGATGCGGTCCAAGGCGCCGAGGACGAAGAGATAACAGTCACTCTCCCCAAGCCTGCGCCGATCCCGACCGGTTCCGGCAAGAACGCCAAGGCGGAAACCGCCGAGAACGGATCGGATGAGGTCTCGGAGGAATCGGCTGCTGCTCCCACCGAAGAAGAATCGGTACTGGCGAAGGCGAAGGCAAAGCGGGCCGAGAGCAAGTCCGGCAACCGCTAGTCGGCCCGCGCCGATCAACGCCCGCCGGCAGCCACCTCGAGCATGAGATCTACAGAGCGCGGGATGGCGTCGGTCGCTACGAATCGCTCTTCGAATATCTCAACGCTGCGGATCCCGTATCGGCTCCGGGTCTCCGGGTCGGCTAGCAAGCGATCAACTGCTTCAGCCAGTGCCACTGCGTCTCCGGGCGGCACAAGGATTCCATTGCCAGCATCGGTGACCACCTCGCGAAGCGCCGGAATGTCGGACACGACCATGGGTAGCCCCATCGCCATCGCCTCGAGCGTGGCCCCACCGAGACCCTCATAAACAGACGGGAACACGAACACATCGGCCGCGGCCAGGAGATCCGCCACGTCCGATCGATGGCCGAGAAACCGAACCGCTTGGCCGAGGCCAAGCTCCGCAGCGGTACGGCTCAACTGCGGAGATGAATGCCCTTGTCTCCCAACCATCAGGACCACGAGGTCCGGCCACCGCTCGGTTAGAGCGGGGATGGCCTCCAGCAGATAGCGCTGCCCTTTCTGATACTCCTGTCTGCCCACAGTTATGAGGACCGGCGTGTCGGCTGCGATGCCGAGAGCCGTGCGCATCGACGTTCGCCGCTGCTCGCTGGGGTGCCCGAGACGGTCCCGGCTGCGACCCCGGTATACGACCGACACGGCATCGGACGAGATCCCCAGCCACTCAACGGCCGAGTCCTTCACGGCACCGCTCACCGCATGAAAGTGGGTGGTCAAATGGCGAGCAGTCCAACCATCGATCACCCGCAGCACGCGAAGCTTGCGCGCGTTCACATTCGGATCGGCGTAGCGGGCGGGGTCGTAGGCAACGTTGGTGAGATTCGACAGCACCGGGACACCGGACCCAATAGCCGCAAGCCGTCCGACCAGGTGGGCGTCGAATAGCGCGGTGTAGACCAGCTGGGGCTGCTCCTTGCGGATGATCCTTCGCAGATGACGGATGTGGCCGACGAGCCCAGTGCTCGGCAGTATCACCACCTCCGTGCCCGCATCGCGCACCTCACGCTCAAAACCCTCTTCAGGGCTCTTGAAGCACACGACAACGGGGCGCACCCCTCGTTCCCGCAGGTGCGGCAGGATGTCGGCAAGCGACCGCTCGGCACCACCAGCACCGAGTGAATTGATAACGAACAGGAACGTCGACACGCCGCTCATGGTCCTTCGTACTTGGCCAGGCGACGCCGCAGCTTGTCTTCCACGGGCAGCCCGGTGTTCATCTTGCGTTTGAAGAAGAAGGTTCCGTCGCTCAATTGGACGGGGACCCGATTCAGCATCAGTAGATCGGAATCGGCGGTGATGGGTGCGCCACTTCCCAGTGTGGCTGTTTGGTACGCGGCCGCAACGACCGGATGGGCTACCTCGGACCAGTACCCCCAGGGGTAAGCAAAATGAACCGGAGTGACTCCGGTACGTTTCGTGATGAGGTCGTTGGAGAGCCCGATTTCCTCTTCGATCGCCGACACATCCATCGCTCCGAGATCCAGGTGCCGGTGAGTATGTGCGCCCAGGGTCATCAGCCCGGATTGCAGCATTTCGTCGACCTGCGCCCAGGACAACGGCTCTGCTTTGCCTCCGGGGGTCAGCGACCGACCCGACTCGACGGGGTCGGTCGTGAGGTACAGGACAAACGGCAATCCCCGCTCCCGCAGCAGCGGCCACGCGGTTTCGTACATGTCTGCGTAACCGTCGTCAAAGGTGAGCACGAAGTACCGATCTGACCCCGGTACGCCCCGTTCCGCGACAGCCTGGTCAAGGTCAACCAACCGACCGTGCTCGGTGAGCCAATCGACGTGGTTGTGGAAGTGCGCCGTGGTCACCTCCATCTGCCGCCCTAATCCGGCTCCAACCTGGTGATAAATAAGCAATCGCGGCCCCGACATCCGCTTCGAGAAAACGTCGGCAGCTACGAACCCGGTCTTGGCTGCGGTCCGGATCCCACGCTTCACTAATGACTTGATCACAATGCCACTCCTGCCCGGTTCTGCGGTCCCGGCCGGCAAGCGACAGTTGTCGGATCTGCTGGGCTACGCATTACCCCCACCTATTGGTCAACAACGCCAGCGTAGCCTCAAAACCGCTCGCCGCTATAGGGTCCCCGTAGTACATTGACCCATCGAGGGAAGGGGGCTGCTGGTGGGGTCTATTTCATGAATTCAGGTCGTCCTAAGGTCGTCGTCGCCATCAAGGGATTAGGCATCGGCGGGGCCGAAAAACTAATCGCTGAGGGTGCCCGGTTCTGGAACCAGGAGCGCTACGAGTACCAGGTTGCTTACGCCTTGCCCTGGAAGAATCAGCTTGTCGCACCACTCCGCGATCTCGGGTTTCGGGTCGAATGCTTCGGTTCGAAACGGGGCATGACTCCGGCGGCCATGTGGCGGTTCCGCCGCCTCGTTCGTGCGGCAGATGCCGACCTGGTCCATGCCCATCTTCCATCGATGGGAGCTGTGGCCCGGGTCGTTTCCGGCGTCCCCGTTGTCTACACAGAGCACAACATCGCAGCCTCGTATCGGAGGCCGGTACAGATGGTGAACCGTGCCACCTATTCCCGGAACGCGGCCGTGATCTCTGTCTCCGACGCCGTCGGCGAGTCCATTGCCTCCTATCCCGCCCGGGCCCGATGGGTAGTACCCAACGGGGTTTCGGTTCCCGAAGCAATCGATGCGAGCGGGGTTCGCACCGAGTTGGGTCTCGGCCCAAATACCCGCCTCATCGTCCACGTTGGCAATATTCGGCCGCACAAGGGCCACCACAACCTCGTCCAGGCGGCGACTCGACTGAGCCGGGATGACGCGCAGATAGTGTCCATCGGGGGAGAGAAGAACGCGGGGGACCTCGAAGAGATTCGCTCGTATGCGGCTGAGACAGGGGTCGCCGACGTGATCAGCTTCCTCGGACGCCGCGAGGACGCAATCCGCTTCATGGCGGCCGCCGATATCTACGTGAACCCTGCGGACGTCGAAGGGCTGCCGGTCTCCATCCTCGAGGCTCTGGCGCTGGCTCGCCCGGTCGTTGCTACCTCGGTTGGAGGCGTGCCGAGCATCATCCGCAACGGCGAGACCGGCCTGCTGGTACCCGCCGGTGATCCGGGTTCACTAGCGGCAGCCATCAATCAGCTGATCGACAACCCCGAGTACGCGACAACGCTCGGTAAGAAGGGTCAAGCCCTGGTCGCCTCTGAGTACAGTCTCGAAGCGATGGTCCGCACGACGGAGGCCATCTATGACGAGGTGCTCGGTGGGTGAATCAGACTTGACCATCAGGCCCTATGCAGACTCCGACCTCCCGCAGGTGCTCGATCTGCTGCGCTCGTCGCTTGGCGAGACCGCTTCGTTGCAGCGAACACCCGATCTGTTCAACTGGAAGCACATCGACAACCCGTTTGGTAGATCGATCATGCTGGTTGCTGTTGACGGGACAACGGTTGCCGGCTTCAGAGCCTTCATGCGATGGGAACTTGCCGGTCCCGACGGCCGAACTCTGCGCTGTGTGCGGGCGGTCGACACCGCTACCAGTCCCGATTACCGACGCCGCGGCATCTTTCGTAACCTAACAACGGCGGCTCTCGACGCGGCAACGGCCGATGGTGTCGATATGGTGTTCAACACGCCGAACCCGCGCTCCGGCGCCGGATACCTGACGATGGGCTGGTCCGAGGTCGGTACTATCCGGCCGCTCGCCTCGCCCGCTCTCGGGTTACTTCGCTCAGCCGATGACGTGACCGGACTCCCTGATCCTGCGGATTTCGTCCGTGACCCGTACCCCGTCGGGGTCCGGGACGTCGCCGACCGGGCACCATTGGGCCTACGCACCGTCCGTTCCGACGACTACCACCGCTGGCGATTCAAAATGCACCCCACGGCCCGCTACACCCAGATCAATGGCGAGGGCGGGTCCGCGGTTGCCCGGCTTGCCTATCGCGGGAAGCGGCGGGAGCTACTGATCTCTGAGGTGTACGGTCAAGGCATGTCCCAGACGATCCGCAAGTGTCGGCGCCTCGCCAGAACGAGCTACGTCGGAGCCTTCTTCAGCAAAGGCTCGCCAGAGCGGTCGGCTGTTCTGCGAACCGGGTTTGTCCCGGTGCCCGGTGCAACGATGACCCTGATGGTCCGACCGCTGCGCCCGCTCGGCATCCCCGTAACCGACCTCGCCGAGTGGGATCTCGCCCTGGGTGATCTGGAGCTGTTGTGAACAACGCAGGGCTGACATGGGCTACCGCCGGCACTCTGATTGCCGTGGGCATTG
>CBDUNF010000179.1:0-7287 GCA_965368515.1 uncultured bacterium | reverse complement strand
CCGCGCCAGTCGGCACGACCGAGTGTTGCCAGCGTCTTCGGAGTCTGGAGTTGCTCGGCGGCTCTCAGGATGAAGTCGGTCACCTCTTTGGCGAATGTCTGGGTGCCGAGCAGCTGGGCAAATGCCGGCGACCATGCATCGGGGCGTTCGTTGGTGAGCAACGCGTGGACAAGGGCCACCTGCTCGGGACCGGTGAGGATTTGCGGGTTTTCGTCCCAGCCGGCCTCGGTCGCGGCCTGTTCGACGAGTCGGGCCGCATAGGAGTGGAAGGTTGAGATGTCGAGAGCGCCGATCGTCTTCGGCACCGCGGCCCGGATCCGGTTCTTGACCTCGTCCACACCGCGGCGCGAGAAGCCCAGGATGGTGATCGCACCCGGACCGACGGCTGCTGCGGTCAGCAGGTGAACGGCGCGCCGGACGAGGAATTCCGTCTTGCCGGTACCGGGACCGCCAACTACGAGTTGCGGTCCGGTGGTTGCGGCGATCGCATCCGGCCACCGGTCTGGATCAATCGCAGTTGTTGTGCTCACGACGCAGCGGGTGACGACGACAATGCCGGCTCAGCGTCTGTGGCAAAGGCCGGACATCGATCCTGATACTGGCACCAGCCACACAGTTTGCCGGGACGTGGCGGGAAATCGTTGTTGACAATGGCACGATTGATCGCGGACCAGAGCGCTTCGAGCTTGCGATGGGTTGCATCGAGTTGGTCATCGGTTACGGGTATCTCATACACCGTGGGCCCGTTCAGGTACATCAGCTTCAAGCGGACAGGAGTCCGCCCGGTACGCTTCCTGATCAGGAGCGCATAGATCTTCAGTGCGAAGAACGCCGGGATGGAGTATTGCTCTGGCGGCGCCTTGCCGGTTTTGTAGTCGGTTATGACCACTCCATCGGGTCCCTCCTCCATACGGTCGAGGATGCCGCGAATGGTTATGTCGCCAAGGGTCTCAGTCATGTCGAGTTCCCGGTCGAGAGGCTCGAGTGTCGTCGGATCTTCGACCAGGAAGTAGTTGGACAGCACACCGAGGCTTTCGATGCCCCATTCCCGCTCTTCTTCCGTGTTATCGAACAGGTCGGGGAATTCCTCGTCGCGGAGTTCGACCCACGCCTTGCGGAAGAGCTCGTACAGCGTTTCGGCTTGGCGCTCAGCTGCCGGGAGATCGAACAGCCACTGCAGCGCTAGATGTGCAGTGGTGCCTCGCGCCTGGTAGATGGTCGGCGGCACTTCGATCTTGTCGATCGCCTTGAACTTGAACAGTTGCGGGCAGACCTTGAAGTCGCTGGCCCTGCTCGGCGAGAGGGTCTCCAGCGTGGGAGGGGAGAGCGGTTCAGACTGTGGGTGGTCAGTAGTTGTCATCGTTTCTCCGACTATACGCCGGCCCACTGACATAAACCACACAGATGTAGTTATCCACAGGTCGTGGACCGCAATCTGGGTCGTAGGACCTTGTCGCGAAATAAAACCCAATTTCGCGAAAACCAACCACGCTTCTGGCTTGACCGCTCACAGTGTTCGGTCGTACGTTGTGCTTCCTCGAGGGCTCCAACCATGGAGGAGCGGAACTCGGAAGGAATGGCTCGGGAAACCGGACCGGACCGGCACCGAGATCCACCCGGGATGGATACATCCCAGACGGGGCTTCGGCTCCGTCAGTCGGAGAGGCTTCGGCTTCGACGACAACCGTCAGAAGGGCTTCGGTCCCGAAGACGAGCGAGGCTTCGGCCACGCAAGCGAGGCTTCGGCCACGCAAACTGGAAGGGCTTCGGTTCTCCCAGCGCCTCGGAAGATTCGTCTTCCGGAGCAACCGAGCGATCTTCGGAACGTTCGGGTCTCCAAGCGAGGCAGCCGCCGGTCAGGCGAGGGTTTCGGCCCGAGTCCGGCAGACGGAGGTTGAGCAAGGCGACAGATAGGATTGCTGTCCTATCAACTGCCGGTGTGATCGGCGGTCGCGAGGGTTTCCTCGGGTGAGGGCTTCGGCTCGATCTCGGGAGCCGCCGGGTTTCGGCCCGATGTGGCAAGCCAGCGGGACCAAGGTTCACAACGGTTTCCCCTAAGCGGGAGCTTCGGCATCCGCATAGGAGAGACGGCACGGACGAATCGTGACGGGGCTTCGGCTCTGAAACGACCGGACGAGTCGGTGGATGTTTTCACGGATATCCACAAATGCTGATGGAAGGGCCCGCCCCCTCGGGGACGGTGCCCGACCAGAAGCGAGGATCCCCGAGAGGGTGGAGACTTCGGTCAAAACTCCCTCGGGGTTTCCTTTTGCCCGAACTACCCCCGGCCCGCTTATCCGCACCCCTCCATCGGTTCAATAAGCGTGATCGTGTCCGAACCGTTCGGTCCAGTGAGCAGGCCGCGGAAACCAGCTTCTTCGGCTGCGAACGACCAGACGTCGAGTTCCTCGTCACCGGTGATGGTCAGATCTCCGAATGCGCTCTCGGCATCGGCCAACGTCGTGCCCAGACCGATTCCTGACTCAGTCTCGAGGTTGAGACCACGCGGATCGATGCCGCCGGCGTTCTCCGAGTAGTCGTAGCCGTACGTGTAGGTGTAGAAGAACCCACCCAATTCGGACTGTCCGTCATCGACGAATATCGCGACAAGAGACCCCCAACCGATGGCTCGCATCGTCTCTCCCGGGCAGGTGCCATAGATAGTCGGCTCGGCGGGAATCCACAGCGAGTCGTGATCGGGAGCCCCAAACAGCGCCGAGATATCAGAAACAACGGTTTCAGGGTCCAGCCCGAAGAGAACATCGCCGAGGCCATCGTTCGCCAGTTGCAGTGAGGCCAGCGGCGCTGGGTTGGTGGTTGTGGTGGCTGAACTCTCGGTCGAACACGCCGCAAGTGAGACTGCGGTGAGCGCAAGGAGAACGGGGAGGAGTGATCGCATGGCGGGTCGAACCCTAGTGGTGGGCCGCGAAGAGCAACACCACAGGGCGTTGCAGGTGTTTCAGGGCGGGTCGGCAGAAGCTCTAAGCTCTCGTTCTGGCAGAGGAGGCCCATGGATCGCCAAGACGGCAGTACTGGAGGACCCGGCCGTCCTTCCGTGGGACGCGAGCTGGACCTCGTCGGCGGTCGCCGCGAGTTCACGATCGCCGGGGTAACCATTGCCGGGCGACGACGTCGCCCATCCGGTGAGGCAGCACCGCTGCCGCGCAATCTAAAGGGTGCGGCGACGCTCTGGCTCATCTTTGGTGGATTGGTCCTCGTTGTCTGGGTGATGCTCTTTGTGATTCCTTCGTCGACGCAGTGGTGGACCGAGCAGGACTACAAGATTGTTTCTTGGTTTGTGGATCGGCGAACGGAGACCCTGACCTCCCTGGCGAAGGGTCTGGACGCCATCACCTCCGAATGGTTCCTGCGCGTGCTGCGGCTCGGGACCCTCTTCGCTCTGGTGTTCGTCAAGAGATGGCGTCACTTCTTTGCTGTTCTCATTGCGGTCCTGATCGTCGAGGGTACGGCCGAACTGCTCCAGGACATGGTCGGTCGGACTCGGCCGCTCGTTCCGATTCTGACTGACTGGGAAGGTGCATCGCATCCCTCCCGCCCGGTCGCCGGACTCGGCGTCACATTGGGTGTTATGGCCTACTCGCTCATTGGCCACGGCAAGTGGCGCAGGGTGATGCTCGTTGCCTCGGGTGCATTGGTGGTGGCAGTTGCTGCGGCGCGCGTTTACCTGGGGGTGGATCATCCTTCGGATGGATGGGTGTCGCTGTTTTTTGCGCCCGCTGTTGCGGTTCTGGTGTTCCGACTTTTTGCCCCGGAGGCTTCGTTCCCGATCTCGTGGAAGCGCGGAGTCACCGCACACCTGGATGTAACCGGAGTCCGTGGTGAGGCGATTCGCAAAGCCTTGCGCGATCAGCTCGGACTAGACGTGGTTGGAATCGAGCCATTCGGGCAAGAGGGCTCCGGCGGGTCGACGCCGCTTCGTCTGGAGCTGGCTCGGGACGACTCACATGGCGAGCAGTATCTGTTCGCCAAGCTCTACAGTCAGACGCACCTGCGTTCCGACCGTTGGTACAAGGTCGGTCGAACGATCTTGTACGGAGCACTCGAGGATGAGCTTCGGTTCACCTCGGTTCGCCGACTTGTCGAGTACGAGGATTACATCCAGCGTGTGATGCGGGATTGTGGCATCCCGTCGGCGGAACCCTTTGGTGTTGTCGAGATTACGCCCGAGCGTGAATACCTGATGGTCAGCCAATTCCTGTTTGGTTCTGAGGAGCTAACCGAGGCGGACGTCGACGTAGACATCATCGACGATGCGCTTGGTGTGATTCGGCAGATGTGGGATGCAGGTCTCGCTCATCGTGATGTGAAGCCGGCGAACGTCATGATCAGGGATGGCCGCATTGTCCTGATCGATGTGGCGTTTGGCACGATCCGGCCCAGCCCATGGCGGCAGGCCGTAGACCTCGCCAACATGATGGTGATCCTTGCGCTACGCACGAACGCGGAGTTGGTTTACCAACGGGCACTCATCCAATTTGACGCACACGACATCGCGGAGGCCTTCGCCGCCACCAGGAGCGTCACCCTGCCGTCGCAGTCGCGCAGTTCGCTTGCGCTGCTCAAGCGTGAGGAGGGAATCGACATCGTTGAGGAATTCCGCAACCTTGCTCCGACAGCCGAACCGATCAGCATTCAGCGATGGAGCGCCCGTCGGATCGGGTTGGCCCTGGGTGCGGCGCTACTGACGATGCTGTTGTTGACCATCAGCATCTCCGAGATAACCGGCGGAGGCACTCTATGAGCAGGAAGCTTCTACTTGCTGCCGTCTTTCTGGCGCTGGCGAGCGGCGCGTGTGGGCGGCTCGGCACCGGCCTGCCGGCATGCGACACGCCGACCAGCAACCCGAGCTCGGCGACCGTTCTTGCCCTCCAGGCGGTCCCACGTGCGGAGTATTCGCCATGCATCAACTCCATCCAGCTTGGATGGGATGAAGTCGAATTCGAGGTGCGCAGCAACCTCGTGATGCTCGAATTCGGTCGGGAGTTCTCCTCCTTCCTCGAGGTGAGCCTGACACCGTCGTGCGACATCGGGGATGCCGTGGAGGTCCCGAGCGGTGTTGACGGCGTGGCGCGTTTCGAGGATATCGTTCAGGTCACTGACGAGATTCGGGTAACCATCATCCCCGAGAGCGAGCGGCCTCGAATATTCGCCGGGAGTTTGATCGACAATCTGGAGCGTGTTCGTATCGATGACCGGCCGGTCGTGTTCAGTCTCGACGAGGACATCGACTTCTCGGTGCGATCACGCGTCAACAAGGCCCTGTTTACGGATCAGTTCGTCTGGATCATCGGAGACCTCGATGTTGATGAGGGGACTCTCGAGCTGCGGGCATCGCCCGACGGTGAGGAGGCCCGCGGGCTGGAGGTCGACGAGGCGCTAGACCGCATGGACGACATGACGTCTGATGTTCAATACGTCGGCCAGTGGTTCTTTGTGTTCGAGGGAGGATGTATCACCTATGACTTCGACGCTGAGGGGAGCGTGGCCCTCTCTATCGCCGAAGATGCCGAGGAAGCTCTTGGGTTCTATCCGAATGAGGACCTGCGCCGGGCCGGGCTTGATGCCGGATTCGATCTTGTGGGCGAGTAGAGCTTCGTGAGTACCCCCCGAGACGAGCACGACCATCATGGGATTGACCACTTGATCCTGGACAATCACCTGTGGGCCGAACGGGTTGCAATTGCCGCGTGGATCGTCGCGGGGTTGCTCTTTCTGGCGATGGCGATCGATCCGATCCGTGATGTTCTCGATTCTTTCGATCTTTGGTTTCACGAGCTGACATTCCCGATCAAGTGGGGCCCGCTGACGGCGATTTCCCACGCGCTGGCCTTCCTGGGCAGCGCCTATTTCGTCTGGCCGCTGCGAGCCGTGGTGACCGTTTTCTTGGTTGCGCGCCGAAGGTGGTTGGCCCTTTCGGCCTGGTGGTTGGCCATCGTTGTGTCGGAGCCGTTGATTGGGTTCATGAAGGAGCTCTATGGCCGGCCCCGCCCGCCACAGCACCTCGTCGACGAAGTAACCGGTTCCTTTCCGTCCGGCCATGCCATCGCCGGTGCCGTGGTGGCGCTGTCGCTGGTGATCGTGCTGGTTCCACGCGGAGCGCCGCGGCGGAATCTCGAGATGGCGGCGGCCGGTTTTGCGGTGCTGATGGCCGGAAGTCGGATCTACCTCGGCGCCCATTGGCTGACAGATGTTCTCGCTGGAGTGGCCCTAGGCGCGGCCTGCGCCATTGGATCAGCTGCGATCGTCCAGCGCTTGTTCCGGGCCGGGCAGAAACCCGAGAGCGGGCTGCGACTCAGGTAGATCCGGTCGCGACGTACGCATCGCCGGCTAGCTCGGCCCGTTCCTCTTCGCTCATCCGCCACGAGTTGTTGCGTCGCCACACGATGTAAGCACCGGCACCGAGGGGAATCGGGAGGGCATACGTGATAACCCGGAACACGAGAATCGCGGCGACCACCTGCGCTTTCGCTACTTCGTCGAGACCAATGGTCATTGCTGCCGCGTAGCCGAGTTCGACAACACCGACACCACCGGGCGTGACTGGTAGCGCCGAGATCAATCGAACGAACGAGAATGCAGCCAGCACTTTGATCCACGAGAGCTCGTCCTGGGCCACGCCAACGTGACGAACGGTGATGAGGAGCACTGCGTACAAGGAGAGATGACTGACCAGGGTCGCCAGGGTCAGCCGCAGCCAACGGTTTTGCAGGAGCCCGATGGTGTCGCCGCGGAAAGCGGCGGCTTTGTCGTCCCATCCGGACACTGGGGGTTTGCGGAGCAGCGAGCGGATCCGGGAGGCGGCGTTGCCGAGCCGGCCGCCGACGGCTCTTGCCAGCTTGTCGCTGCGAAGCGTCATCCATAGCGCGGTCACCGCACCAGCCAATGCGACAACGCCGACGGCCGAGGCGCTGATCCAAGCATTCGACACCTCGCTTTCGATGGCGAGCAGGCCGAGTGCCAGGATCGGCATCCCGAGCTTCACGAAGTTGTTCCAAATACCGGTCACGACGGCCGAACGGGTTATCGCGGCAATGTGGAAGCCCCACGACGTGAGCATGGCCAACGTCACGGCGACTCCGATGGCCCCCCCGCCGGGAAGCGTGTTGGACACTGCCGTTGAGGACTGATTCACGACCGCGGCTTCGCGCAATCGCATGCCGGGCAGAGCAGCAACGAGTACAAACCAGTAGGTAGCCAGATTCCAGAACGCAACGACGGCGAGCGAGGTCGATTCGAGCCACGTCAACGAACGTATCGTCTCCCAGA
>CBDUNF010000178.1:0-7414 GCA_965368515.1 uncultured bacterium | reverse complement strand
TGGTTGCAGACCGGCAGCCCCGACGATCCGGCTAACCATTTCGGCTACGGTCCGCGGCTGTCCGTTCGAAACCACGAGTGCTCTGCCGGCTAGCTGCGGCGCCCGATCTAGGGCAGCAACGATCGCATCGGCGGCATTGGTGACATAGGTCGTGTCGATTAGTGCCAGACCGCTCCCGATTGTCGCCAGCCTCCCCTGCTTGGCCCTTTCCACAATCCTCCCGACGAGCTGCTTGTCTCCGGGACCCCAGATCAGATGTGGCCTGATGGCGACAACGGCCAGCGAATCCGATTTCGCGGCCAGGGCTATCTGCTCCGCTAACGCCTTGCTGCGGGCATAGTGACCACGCGCACGGCTGGGATCTGCAGGCTCAGCGCCAACGCCGACAAGGGACCTTCCCCCGTGGGCGACCGAAGGCGACGACACGTGTACCAATCGGTCGATGCCCTCCGCGTGGGCGGCAGCGACAACATTGGCGGTGCCGGTCACGTTGGTTTCCTCGAATACCCGCCAGTCCCCGACTATCCCGACTCTTGCGGCCATATGTACGACTGCATCAATTCCGGATGTTGCCGCAGTGACCGCGGCGGCATCCGAAATGTCACCGAGGCGTTGCTCATGGTCCCCGACTGCGCGATGCCGTTGGTACATGACAACGTCGTCGCCCCGGCCGGCCAGCAGCCGAGCTACTGCGCCACCGAGAAGACTTGTGCCACCGGTCAACAACACCCTCATGGCAACCCGACCTTGCCGCCGGCCAGCACGCGCTCAGCCCATGCTGCAACTCTGGTCCGGTTGATCTTCGAGTTATGACGTTTGTCCACGGGAAGCGCTGGGACCGCAAGCACAGCCGCGACGTCGACAGACACGACCGCGCGTAGGTTGTCAGCGATACTGCCCAAGACCACGCCCGCCTTGCGAACCGGCTCATCGGTCACAACGACGACAACGACCTGCTGGGTGCCGACGGGGCCAACACCGACCGCGGCGGCCTGAGTTATCCCGCTGACCGATTCGGCCATGTGCTCGATCGCCACCGGTGTGACTACGCCAGTGGCCGTGATAATGGTGTGAACCATCCTGCCCTCGACCCAGAGGCGCCCCTCGTCATCGAGGTGGCCGATATCGCCGCTCCGGTGCCAGCCCGGCGGCTGCGACGCTGCCGCACTGGTCGCCCACAGTTTGTCGTAGTGATCGCGGGCGTGGGCGGCTCGGATACAGATCTCGCCGACGACACCAGGGACCGATGTGAGCGGACCGACTGCCGTACCCATGGGATCCACGGGACTGATCTCGATATCCACGCCGGCTATCGGCCGTCCGACACAGACGCCGTTTCCCGTCCCAGCGGCTTCGATCTCCGCGAGGCTGATGTCGGCAACCGGGAGTACTTCAGTCATGCCATACGGCGTGTGCAACTGAGCGTGGGGTACGAGCTCGGACACTCGACGGAGAAGGGCAGCCGGTACGGGGGCGCCCGCCGACATGAGCGTCCGGACTTGCGATAACGCCGCCCGCATGCGGGGTGTGAGATCCTCCGATGTCTTGTCGACATTGACGAGCGCTGCCGGCGAGGCGAAGACCATCGTTGCATTCGCAGCTACAGCCGCTCCGGCCAGTGCCGTCGCCGTCAGCGTACCGGGCGAAGTTACTTCCATGTCCGGCACTACGGACGGGATTCCCATTGCGACCCCATAGAGTGCAAATGGGGCGAACGCAGCCACAAGCCGATCGGCGGCAGTGATCTCATAAAGAGAAACCAACGCGTCACGCTGTGCTTGGGCCTGTCGGTGTCGATACACAACGCCCTTGGCTGGGCCGGTTGCGCCCGAGGTAAACACAATGACCGCGTAATCCTCATCCGTCGGTGCCGCTGGCAGATCCCGACCCACACCGGCAAGCCGGATCTCTGCAAGAGACGCGGCAACACCCAACGATCGGCGTTTCGCAGGACCAAGAGCGTCAACGGAGATTCTCGTGCCCGGCCATCGGAACATCCGGGCCGCAACGAGGGCCTTCGTCACACCGATGACGTAGTCGGGAGCAGCACTGCGCAGCGCTCGGGTCATTCCCTTGGCGCCGAGCCCCGCGTCCGCGATTACCGCAATCGCCCCGATCCGCCAACAGGCGTAAAGGCAAACCGTTAGGTCGATCCCGGGCGGAATCAACAGCGAAATCCGATCTCCCTGCCTCACCCCATGTGCAGCCAACCCGGCTCCGACACGGTCGACATCGGAAGCCAGATCGCGCCAGGACACCGAACGTGCGGGATCGGCGCCCGCCATTTCCACAACGGCTTGGTCTTCCGACGAGCGGAGACGATCCAGCTCAGACCACAAAGTGGGCCCCTCCCCTTTCGGGACAACCGGCGAGGCAACGGACTCCATCTCAGCAAGCCATTCGAAGATGGGGCCGGCGATATCGATGTCCTCGGGGGTGAGGTGGCCGGCATCAGCATGGCGGTGCACGTTCGAGTTTGGCAGCCGTGTCTCGAGATCCCGCAGATAGAGATCTGAAAACACCGGGTCAGAAGACCCCCAAAGCAGGAGAGATGGGAGATGCGCCATCTTCGCAACACCGGCCTTGACCTCATCGAGCGCCGGCATGCTCGGATGATCCGGTTCGAGCGGGATATCGGCCACGAACGTGGCAATAGCCCGCCGCCGGTCGGCCGATCGATACGGCGCCAGGTAGGCGTGGCGTGTTGCGTTGTCGAGTGTCGGCTTGGCGAGGCGCAGTGTGCCGCGAATGAAACCCGTCGTACGTGCCGCCAGCGTCTGCAGAACCAAGCGGCTGCGGGCAATCCGGATCAGCCTCGGCGCGCGTGAGCGGGCCGGCTGATGGACTGCGGTATTCATCAGAACGACACCTGCAAGTTGATCTCGGTTGCGAGTTGCCCAACCCAATGAGATAGGCCCTCCCCAATCGTGCGCCACCGTGACAACACGTCCACCGATGTCGAGTGCACCGACCACCGATTCGAGATCATCGACTCGTTGCGCCATCCGGCGAATGGTTCCGGTCCGCTCCGAATATCCCATGTCGAGCTGGTCGACGGCGATCACCCGAATCCCCGGCGGAGCCGCAGCAAGCAGAGTGCGCCAGAGGTAGGACCACGTCGGATTTCCGTGCACACACAGCAAGGTCAGGTCCGGGTCGGCGACGCCGTTGTCGAGAACGTGCCAGGTGCGAACGATGCCCTGAGAGTCTGCGGCTGAGACCAGCCGCGACCAAGTCCCATCAAGCCCGGCGAGACCGCTCGGCGGGAACACTGCCGGAGCGAAATATCCCGGAGTCACCAAAGAAGTTCGGTCGCCATCGCGTTGATGCCGGAGCCCATGCCGAGCAGCATGACTCGATCTCCGGCTTCTAGCTTGTCCTGTTCCAAAGACAGCGTGATCGGGATGGAGGCTGGTCCAACATTGCCGAGGTACGGGAATGTCAGTGGAACCTTGCCCATATCGATCCCAAGCCGCTCACACAGCATGGATGTATGGACCTGGGAGACCTGATGGATGATGTAACGATCAGCATCGAGCCAGCCGTACTCATCGGCATCACCCCAGGCGAGCTTGGATACGTCGAGGCCTGCGTTCAAAAGACCGCGGGTGTCGGTGCGCATCTTGTCAATGGTGCCCACACACAGATTGTGGTGACTGGTATCGGCCCGCGAGATTCCCCTTATGAACGGATGGCTCCCGGGGTTGTCGGAGTGCCGCCCGATGACAGCAGCCGCCCCGCCCGAGCCGAGGGTAAGAGTGGCGAACTCCGCAAAAATGTCGGCCATCGTGGCGTCCGGTCGCTCGAGCCGAGACAGAGTCGCCTCCTGTGTGTAGCGACTGCCTTCACCATCCACGATCAGCGCATAGTTGATCTGACCGGCCTCGATCATGTTCCCGGCGATCTGGGTGGCATTCATGAAGCCGAGACAGGCGTTGGCCAGGTCGAAGTTGAGACACCAGCTCGGCAGATCGAGCGAGTTGTGAATCGTGACTGCGGACGAAGGCTCGAGCCGGTCACGACAGACCGAGGTATCAATCAGCAGACCGATTTCGTCGACCCTAACCCCACTGGCTTCGATGGCCTTGGCCCCAGCCGCAGCCGCAGCATCAGTGAAGAGGTAGCCCTCAGGCCACCAGCGTCGTTCCTTGATTCCAGCGAGACTCTCCAACAAACCTGACTGGGCTCCCACTCGCTCGTAGGTGGCAGCAAGGCGTTGGTCGAAACTGTCAGAAGTAACGACCTCAGGAGCCTCGGCATGGGCTATCGACACAAGCGCGGTGTCAGAGTAGGTAAAGGCAGCGTTTCCGGACATCAGGTGTCTTTCTCTCAGTTCGAGATGGATTCTCGCATGTATCGCGGCTCAAGACGGCATTCGGCCCGGCCCCCGGCTAGTCGGGTATGTAGGGACCAGTGGACTCGAAGACACTCCGTCCATCGATGTACGTCGACTGCACCTTATTACGTGCATCCCACGGATCACCATCAAAAATGACAAAGTCGGCATCTTTGCCTGGCTCCAGACTCCCCACCCGGTCATCAACACCGAGGATGAGCGCCGGGTTGAGCGTGATGGTAGCCAATGCCTTGCTGGGGTCCAGACCCTCACGGATGGCGAAGATCGCAAGATCCCGCAGATTGTGAATCGGGTTGAACGGCGAGTCAGTCATGATGGCGACTGTGCAGCCGGCCTCGACCATGATGCCGACGCTGGCTGGGGTGGCCCTGTTGACCTCTCGCTTGGATCGCTCACCGAACAACGGCCCGATTGCGAGCATCACGCCTCGAGCAGCAACCTCGTCGGCAATCCGATAGGCCTCAGTAGCGTGCTCGATCACCAGTCGATAGCCAAACTCGTCGGCCAGACGAATTGCAGTCCTGATGTCGTCCATACGATGGGCGTGGTTGCGGACCGGGATCTTGCCATCGAGAACCTGCAGCAGCATCTCGTAGCCGAGATCCAGCTTCGGCTCCCGTAGTGGTTTCCGCTCCGACTCAGGTTTCTTCGATTCCTCGGCAACGAGCAGGCGATGGTGATCCCAATCTTTCCGGTACTCGATAGCTTCGTAGAAGGACCTTCGAGCGAGGTAGGCCACCCCCATGCGTGAACTAGGAGCTCTCTTGTAATGCTCCCCCACCCGCTTCGGATTCTCGCCCAACGCCATCTTCACGCCGGCCGGTTCCTTGATCACCATGTCGTCGGCAACAAGCCCATACGACTTGGCCACCGACACCTGCCCGCCAATGGGGTTTGCCGAGCCATGGGATATGCCCAGCGTTGTGACACCGCCCCGGCGAGCATCCTCGAACCCGATGTCTTCGGGATAGATAGCATCCAGTACCCGGGTGTACGGGGTGATTGCCTCGGAGACCTCATTGCCGTCGTAATCGTCGCGAGCACCTTCGCCCCACACCCCGGTGTGAGTGTGGGGGTCGATTAGGCCAGGAAGCAGGTAGTGGCCTTCGCAGTCGACGATCGTGGCGTCTCCGACGTCTAGGCCATGCCCGACGGCGATGATCTTGCCGTCCTCGACGATCAACGTTCCGTCGACGATCTCGGGCCCTGCGGCTGTCCAGATATTGGCGTGCGTGAATGCCTGTTTCATGGCCACCAGGGTACCGGTTGGATCTGCGACCACAGCTGCAGGTGCCACCCGTGCAACGACGCCGGTCACCGTTCGGCGTTTGCCCCGGGCCCTGCTGCCAAGGTCACCGGTATGCGAACGGAACCGCCGGATCCCGAGGCGTACCTGTGAACCGGTCGGGAGCGTAGGATCGTCAACATCAAGCTTCTGGGCAGAGTCGAGGAAGACGAGTGACAACGGATTCAAGCCCCCCAATCCAGTTTGCGCCGACCCAAGGTGGTCGCTTGGCCTATCAGATCTTCGGGGACGGGCCGGCTACGGTCGTTTCGATTCCGCCGCTCGCCCAGAACATCGAAATCGCCTGGGAACGTGTCGAGATTCGACGCATGCTCGAGCGATTTGGGTCTTTCTGTCGGTATTTGCACTTCGACAAGCGGGGCACCGGTGCCTCCGATCGCCGCAGCCGGGTACCCGGAATCGATGAGCGGGTCGAGGATCTACGAGCTGTGATGGACCACGCCGGAGTTGGCAGCGCTCACCTCTACGTCAACTCGGAAGGCGGTCCGATGGCGATTCTGTTCGCCGCGACGTACCCCGATCGCGCTGAGAGCCTGACGCTCTGGGGATCCGGCCCTGCGATGGTGCCACAAGGACTCACCGAGGAGCAGCGAAATGCCCAGATAGAGCGCCAGGAGCAGTTCATCGCCCGGTGGGGAACCCCCAACTCTCCGGTTGTCGATCGATTCGCTCCATCGCTGGCCGGGGATCAGGCGTTTCGGCGCTGGCATCAGCGATACGAGCGCAACTCGGCAAGCACCGAGTCACTCCGCGATCTGCTGCGTCTCTCCCTCGACATGGACGTCCGTGAGATCCTTCGCCACCTCGACCTCCCGACTCTCGTGTTTCACCGCACCCATGACAAAGTCGTCGACATCAGCCTGGGGAGGGAGCTCGCTGCTGGCATTCCAGGGGCACGGATGATTGAGCTACCAGGCGACGATCATTTCTCCTATGCAGGCGAGATAGACCCTTGGATGACTGAGATGGAGAGATTCGTTACCGGCGGGGTGCGATCCGTCTCCGCGCCGATCGCTCCACAACCGTCAGTCCGGATTCTCACCCTGGGCCAGTTTGCTGTCGAAATCGACGGGTCTCCGGTCCCCATTTCGGCGTGGGGGTCGCGGCGCGCCCGACAGCTGTGCAAGCGATTGGTCGCTGCTCGCGGTTGGCCGGTTACGCGGGACGAGCTATTCGAGCTCCTCTGGCCGGACGAGTTCGATCGTGCCCGGCTTGGCGCCCGGCTCTCAGTGCAGTTGTCGACCGTGCGACGGATTCTGCGCGGCGGTGTCATCGCGGACCGAGAGACGGTCCGGCTCAATCTCGACGAGGTCGCGACCGATCTCGAAGAGTTCCTTGATGCCAAGGACGACGGCGCCGTTATTGCTAGCTACGTAGGCGAGTTTCTGCCAGATGATGTGTACGAGGACTGGACCGCCCGTACCCGGGACGAGGCACGAGCCAAGTTCGTCGCAGCAACCCGAAGTGCAGCGCAACACGCACAAGACCGTCTGGCGTTTGCAGAGGTTGCCGAGCACGCGAGAAGCCTGATCTCGCTAGACCGGTATGCCGAAGACGCTCACCGAATGCTGGTCAATGCACTTCGGGCATCTGGCGACGTCGGGGAGGCCCGCCGGGCCCATGAGAGATGGTCTGAGGCGATGGCCGAACTCGGCGTGCGTGTCGAGTCCTTTGAGATTGTCTGAAGGTTTTCTGAAGGGTCGTGCGGCACCATCGCTGCATGAGTACCGAATACGCAACCATCCGCCCAG
>CBDUNF010000177.1:0-7557 GCA_965368515.1 uncultured bacterium | reverse complement strand
CCGGCCACCGCCGGTGGGCCCGGCACTGGGTCAGCACGGTGTCAACATCATGGATTTCGTCAAGGCGTACAACGACGCCACTGCAAGCCAGTCGGGCACGATCATCCCGGTCGAGATTTCGATCTTCGAGGATCGCAGCTTCACGTTTGTCACCAAGACGCCGCCTGCCGCGGTCATGCTGCGCCAGGCTGCAAAGTTGGAGAAGGGTTCCCCGGAGCCGCACAAGGAGAAGGTCGGCAGCGTCACCCGCGATCAGGTTCGCCACATCGCGGAGACGAAGATGGTTGACCTCAACGCCAACGACATCGATGCCGCAATGAAGATTGTCGAAGGGACTGCCCGATCGATGGGCATCACCGTCAACGGCTAACAAAGCCAGATACGTGGGAGGGGAGCCATCCCCGGATGCACCACTGGAGGTAAGCAATGGCAAAAGGAAAGAACACTGCCGCAGCAAAGCGTCAGTATGACAAGGGTTCTACGTACGGTCCCGAAGACGCTGTTGCGCTGGTGCGCAGCATGGCGTTCGCAAAGTTCGACGAGAGTGTTGACATTGTCTTCAACCTCGGTATCGACGCCCGCAAGGCCGACCAGCTCGTCCGTGGCACCGTGAGCCTTCCGCATGGCACCGGCAAGGACGTTCGCATCGCGGCGTTCGTTGACGGTGAGCTGCTCGCTGAGGCTGAAGAGGCCGGCGCCGACATCGTTGGCGGCAAGGAATTGGCCGAAGAGATCTCGGGTGGGCGCGCCCTCGACTTCGATATCGCGATCGCGGCACCAAACATGATGCCGCACGTCGGCAAACTCGGATCCATCCTGGGACCTCGGGGCCTCATGCCAAACCCGAAGAGCGGTACCGTTACCAAGGATGTCGGCAAAGCCATCAAAGAGTTCAAGGCTGGACGTGTCGAGTATCGCAACGACCGCTATGGCAACGTTCACATCCCGATCGGCAAGGTTTCGTTTGAGAACGAGATGCTCGCCGAGAACCTGATCGCGATCGCAGATGAGATCACCCGTGCTCGCCCGGCTGCTGCCAAGGGTCGGTTTGTTCGCAAGGTGACGGTCTCCTCAACGATGGGCCCCGGCGTGCATGTAGATGGCGGCCAGCTCGAGGATGCTGTCAAAGCTCTTCACTAGGCAGGGTCTAGGTCCGACCACAGAGAGTGGTGGGCTGACGCCATTTGACTACTTTGCACTGGTATTCCGCTGAGCCCCGCGATATGATTCGGGGACAACTAAAGATCAACGGGGAATACCCAAGGCCGGTGGCAGGGACGATCCACCACCGTTCCGAAAGCGGATTTCGGCCACTGTGACATTTACCAGCCCCTACCCTGGTCGTCATGAGTGGTGCGTGTAGATGGCTTCCTGGCCCGCCGTCTGCCCGAATCCTCAAGAGCGAACCGCTTTCCCGACCTAGGTCGAACCCGTTACCGACGAAACGTCCGGCGAAATCCGGGCGTTTCGTCTTCTTCCCTTTGCCTTAGGGAGAGGGTGCCAAGCAAGGCGAAGGCGGGTGAGGGGTTGGTCGGCGTCCGCCGATTCCGAGCCACATTGCCGGTCACTCTTGCGCACCGTGTCGGCCTCAGTTACTGTCCCGCTGACACAACCTCATACCTCGACCCAAGACCGCGGGTGTTCTTCGGAACATAAGTCGTATGACGCCAGCGCAGGGTGCTTTGTCAAAAAGGCTCCCTCCTGTCTTGGTGGGAGCCTTTGCTACGCAAAGGTTCGAGTTTCGTTCTACGAACCTCGGCCATCGCCGCAAGTGCCCCTGCCAGTCGACGAGTTCGAATCTCACGGAGATTCCGACCTCATTGCATGAGGCTGTGTGCGTAGCACCAGTAGGAGGAAGACACATGCCCAGACCAGAGAAGGTCCAGGTCGTCGCCGAGATCAAAGAACGTCTCGACCGCGCACAAGCAGTGTTCCTCGCTGAGTACGCCGGTTTGTCGGTCAAGCAGCAGCAGACGCTGCGGCGCGGGCTTCGCGAAGGCGGAGCCGAATTCAAGGTCGTGAAGATGTCCTTGGCTCGTCGTGCCGCTGCCGAGTTGGAAATGACCGACCTCGATGAGCTATTCCTCGGGCCGACCGGTATTGCGTTCGCAGACGGGGACCCAGTCTCCGCCGCCAAGGCGCTCAAAGAATTTGCCAAGGAGAACGAGTCCTTCATCTTGAAGGGCGGTCTCCTCGATGGCGGATTCCTGACACCTGAGCGGATCAGCGAACTTGCCGAGATTGAGTCCCGCGAGGTGCTTCTGTCGAAGATCGCAGGTGTGATGAAGGCGCCCATGGCGAACCTTGCAGGTTTGCTTGCCGCGCTGCCTCGCAACCTGGCTTCGGCCATGCAGCAACTCGCAGAGAAGAAGGAAGAGGCCGGAGATACCTCCGGGGCCGAAGCTACCGCTCCTGCCGTCGAAGCCGATGCTGATGCATCGGTTGAAGACGCCTCAGATGCCGATGCTGACGCATCGGCTGATGCTCCCGAAGAAGCGCCCGCTGTTGCGGAAGCTGAAGAAGTTACCGGCGAAACCGTCGCTGCCGATGCCGAAGCAGTTGATGCTGAAGCAACGGTTGAAGAAGAGCCGGCCGAGGCCGCTGCAGAGACAGAAGATGCCCCAGCGGCACCCGAAGCCTCCGCAGAGGAAGAGGCAGACGCAGACGGTGACGACGCGAAGTCCGTTGACGAAGACCCGGCCGAAAAGGCCGAGGAGGAATGACATGGCAAAGATGACGACCGAGGAGCTCCTAGGCGTCTTCGAGGAAATGAGTGTCCTCGAACTGTCCGAGTTCCTCAAAGCATTTGAGGAAAAGTTCGACGTAACAGCTGCTGCCCCGATGGCCATGGCTGTTGCCGCCCCCGCCGGCGGCGAAGCTGAGGTTGAAGAGCAGGACGAGTTTGATGTCGTGCTCACCGCAGCCGGCTCCCAGAAGATTCAGGTGATCAAGGTAGTCCGTGGACTCACCAGCCTGGGCCTGAAGGAAGCCAAGGCAGTTGTGGACGGAGCCCCGAACGCAGTTCTGGAAGCCGTCGACAAGGACGCTGCCGAAGCCGCAAAGGCGCAGCTCGAAGAGGCCGGCGCCACCGTCGAACTCAAGTAGCAGCCTCGCCTTCGGCGAGATACCGGGTTCCTGCGTAAACCGGTCCGCTATTGCGGACCGGCTACGCAAAAACCAGAAGAGGGAGCAGGTTCGCCTGCTCCCTCTTCCTTTCTTACGGTCTTAGCTAGTTCCAGCGTTTGGCGTGTTCGGCCCGCATGAAGGCGAGACCGTCTGCGGCGAGCTTCTCTTCTGTCTCGTACATGCGCCGCCAGATCTTGGTCGCTGCCGTTAGCTCGGGTAGGGCCAACCCGAATGCTTCGATCGTCAGCCAGCCGTCGTAGTCGATCTCGTGCAGCGTCTCGAAGGTCGCCTTCCAGTTGACAGTGCCGGCACCGGGTGTGCTCCGATCGTTCTCGGAGATGTGGACGTGTGTTATCAGGCTGCCCGCATCGCGAATTCCCTGGGCCGTGTCCTTCTCCTCGATGTTGGCGTGGAACGTGTCGTAGAGGAGCTTTGCGTTGGGGTGTGCGACCTCGGCCGCAAACCGTGCCGCGTCGGCTTGGGAGTTGAGCAGGTAGATCTCGAAGCGATTGAGTGCTTCCAGGGCGAGCACCACGTCGGCCTCCGCCGCATACTCGGCAACGGTGCGGATCGACTCGGCGCCCCATTTCCATTCATCGGCGGTCGGCCCGGTGCCGCTGAATGTTCCGAGTGCTGCGTAGAGGGGACCGACGAGCTTGGTGGCACCTGCTGCCGCACAAGCATCCACCACACTCTTGAGGTACTCAACAGCTTTGAGACGGACCTGCGGGTCGTCGCTGATCGGGTTGGCTTCCTCCGACATGACCGTGACGGCGGTGCGCTCCAGACCGAGGTCATCGAGTCGTCTGCCCCAAGCGCCGTAATCGATCGCAAAATCGAAAACGGGTATCTCGACGCCGTCGAAGCCGGTTCTCTTGAGTTCTTCGAGAACCGGGGTGACCTCCTCCTTCAAGTCCGCAGTCCACAGCAGCAGGTTCATCCCGAACTTCACGACATCACCTCATTGATTGGGTGGGATGCCGGATGTCGGCGTCCCAGGGCTAATCGGTAATCGATTCTAAGCGGGGTTCCCGGGGCCCGGCCAAACGTGGGGGCGGTAGCACTGATGGCCTCTTGAATAGAGCCCGGATCTTCGGTATCGTGCCCTCACCAGTTGAAGAGTACGTTTTCCCGCGACGCCGCGTTTGCATCGCCAGGGTAGCTGTGTGCTACTCTGGTCTTTCGTCGTCTAATCCCTGCCCAGCCGATCTCACCGATCCGTCGTCCACAATCTGTAGAGGAGTCTCCCTTGGCTCGTGCGCGCACCGACCGCCTGTCCTTCGCCAAGATTCCTGAGGTTCATGATCTCCCGAATCTTTTGGCCGTCCAACACGACTCTTTCTCGTGGTTTCTCGACCATGGTTTGAAGCAGATTTTTAGCGAAGTATCGCCAATCGAGGACTTCACGGGGAACCTCGCCCTCGAGCTGACAGATCACCGATTCGGCGATGCTCCGCTCTCGATTCCCGACGCCAAGGAGCAGGACTCCAACTATTCGAAGCCGCTGTTCGTAACAGCACGGTTCCTCAACAGGGAAACCGGAGAGATCAAGGAACAGCAGGTGTTCCTTGGTGATTTCCCGATGATGACGCCGAACGGCACCTTCATCATCAACGGCACCGAGCGTGTGGTTGTGAGCCAGCTCGTTCGCTCGCCGGGCGTGTACTTCGACCTCACTATCGACAAGACTTCCGACAAGGACATCTTTGCTGCGAAGGTCATTCCCGGTCGTGGTGCGTGGCTCGAATTCGACGTCGACAAGAAGGACACCGTCGGCGTGCGTGTCGACCGCAAACGCCGCCAGTATGTCACCACCTTCCTTCGCGCGCTTGGCTTTGGCGAGACCGACGAGGAGCTTCTGGCGTTGTTCAATGGGTCCGAGCTCATCGCAAATACGCTCGAGAAAGATCCGGCGACGTCGAAGGACGAGGCGCTACTCGACCTCTACCGCAAACTGCGCCCCGGTGAGTTGACCACCATCGAGTCCGCTCGTGGCCTTATCAACAACCTCTTCTACAACCCGAAGCGCTACGACCTCACCAGGGTCGGCCGCTACAAGCTCGATCTGAAGTTCGGGCGCAAACCGGTCGATCTCGACGGATACGATGCCAACGAGCACGGCTTGCTCAGCCACGACGACATGCTCGCCACCATCGGGTATCTGGTCGGGCTGCGGACCGGCGCCGATGGGCACCGTGTTGACGACATCGACAACTTCACCAACCGGCGGGTGCGCACCGTTGGTGAGCTGATCCAGAATCAGATCCGCGTCGGCCTGACCCGTCTCGAGCGTGTCGTTCGGGAACGCATGACTACCCAGGACCCCGAGGCGATCACTCCGCAGAGCCTGATCAACATCCGTCCGGTTGTTGCCTCCATCAAGGAGTTCTTCGGGACGAGCCAGTTGAGCCAGTTCATGGATCAGCCCAACCCGCTCGCCAGCCTCACCCATCGCCGCCGCCTTTCGGCGCTCGGCCCTGGTGGGCTGTCACGTGAGCGTGCCGGCTTCGAGGTTCGTGACGTTCACCCGTCGCACTATGGCCGCATGTGCCCGATCGAGACTCCTGAGGGTCCCAACATCGGTCTCATCGGTTCGCTGGCTACTTACGCCAAGGTCAACCGCTACGGGTTCATCGAGACCCCGTACCGTCGTGTGACCAAAGGCAAGGTCACCAACCGAATCGACTACCTCACGGCCGCAGCCGAGGAAGACCACATCATTGCGCAGGCCAACGCTCAGCTCAATGATGACGGCACCTTCACCAAAGACCGTGTGCTTGTCCGCAAGACCGGTGGTGAGGTGGACCAGGTTCTCGCCGATCAGGTCGACTACATGGACGTTTCCCCGAAGCAGCTGATTTCGGTGTCAACATCGCTGATTCCGTTCCTCGAGCACGACGATGCAAACCGTGCGCTGATGGGATCGAACATGCAGCGGCAGGCTGTGCCTCTTCTTCAGGCCGATGCCCCGTTGGTTGGTACCGGTGTCGAGGAGCGAGCAGCTCACGACTCTGGCGACGTCATCCTCAGCCCGGTCGCGGGGACCGTCGTTGAGGTAACCGGTGACCAGATCACCGTCAAGGAAGACGGCGCCAACAAGAAGCACACCTTCAAGCTCAGCAAGTTCGAACGATCCAACCAGGGCACCTGCATCAACCAGAAGGCACGTGTGGCTGAGGGGGAGAAGGTCAAGGCAGGCTCACTGCTCGCCGACGGACCTTCGACCGACGAAGGCGAACTCGCGCTCGGGCGCAACCTGCTCGTGGCGTTCATGCCATGGGAGGGCTACAACTACGAGGATGCCATCATCCTCTCAGAGCGCCTCGTCAAGCACGATCTGCTCACGTCCATTCACATCGAAGAGCATGAGATCGATGCCCGCGACACCAAGCTGGGTGCCGAGGAGATCACTAGGGACATCCCGAACGTTGCTGAGGAGGTACTCCGCGACCTAGACGACCGCGGCATCATCCGAATCGGCGCTGAAGTCGGTCCCGGTGACTACCTCGTCGGCAAGGTCACGCCAAAGGGTGAGACCGAGTTGACTCCTGAGGAGCGTTTGCTCCGGGCCATCTTCGGTGAGAAGGCGCGCGAGGTTCGTGACGTATCTCTGAAGGTTCCGCACGGCGAAAGCGGCAAGGCCATCGCGGTCAAGGAGTTCCGTCGTGAGGACGGCTTCGATCTGCCCCCGGGCATGAACGAGCTGGTCCGGGTCTACGTTGCCAAGCAGCGCAAGATCTCTGCCGGTGACAAGCTGGCCGGCCGTCACGGCAACAAGGGCGTCATTGCCAAGATCCTTCCTGAGGAGGACATGCCCTTCCTCGAGGACGGCACGCCGGTCGACATCATTCTGTCACCGCTGGGTGTGCCATCCCGCATGAACCTGGGACAGGTTCTCGAGACGCACCTTGGCTGGGCAGCATCACGCGGCTGGGAGAAGTTCGACGACCTCCCCAGCCCCGCGTCCAACGGCGCCGAGCCGTGGCAAACGGTCGCCACGCCGGTGTTTGACGGTGCAGGCGAGAAAGAGATCGTCAAGCTGCTGGAGAAGACGCACCCCAATCCGGAGGGGCTCAAGCTCGTCGACGGCACCGGCAAGGCAAAGCTCTTCAACGGCCGCAATGGTGAGGAGTTCGACTCGCCAGTCACGGTTGGCTACATCTACATCCTGAAGCTGATCCACCTTGTTGATGACAAGATTCACGCCCGGTCAACCGGCCCGTACTCGATGATCACCCAGCAGCCGCTCGGTGGTAAGGCACAGTTCGGTGGTCAGCGCTTCGGAGAGATGGAAGTGTGGGCGCTCGAGGCCTACGGCGCGGCCAATGCGCTCCAGGAAATGCTCACCGTGAAGAGTGACGACGTAGTGGGCCGAAGCAAGGTCTACGAGGCCATCGTGAAGGGCGAGAACATCCCCGACTCCGGGATCCC
>CBDUNF010000176.1:0-7575 GCA_965368515.1 uncultured bacterium | reverse complement strand
TCGCGATTGCGCGCTGTCCCATCGCGGGTCCTTTCGGCGGAAGGAGAGCAGGTATCGCAATAGGCTACTCTACGTTGGCCCGGTAGCCTCAGACCTGCCCCACACCGGAGAAACGAAGCTGATGCCGACTCTCAGAGACAAGATCGAAACTGGCAAACCGACCATCGGGTCGTGGATTCAGCTCGGCGAGGAATCCCTCACCGAGATGCTCGCAACAGGCGGTTTTGACTGGCTCTGTATCGATCTCGAGCACACGACCATCTCAATCGATCAGGCCGGCAGGATCATCAGGGTTGCCGACCTTGCCGGTTGCCCGGTTTTGGTGCGGCTCAGCGCACATGATCCATCACAAATCAAGCGTGTGCTCGATGCCGGTGCGACCGGGATCATCGCCCCGATGGTGAATACCGCCGCGCAAGCTGCTGCCATCGTCAGCGCCGCAACCTATCCCCCCCGTGGCACCCGTGGTGTCGGCCTTGCCCGAGCACAGGAGTACGGAGTCGGATTCCCTGCGTATCTCGAGCGGATGAAACGCGACCTCGTCTGCATCATGCAGGTCGAGCACATCGATGGTGTCGAGAACCTCGACGAGATCTTGGCCGTGGAAGGCGTCGACGGCTTTTTCATCGGCCCGTACGACCTGTCGGCCTCGCTTGGTCACCCCGGCAAGTTCGATCATCCCGATGTCATCGCTGCCATGGAACGTGTGGCCGAGGTGGTGACGCGGCCTGAGGTGCTGGCAGGAGTCCACGTAGTCGAACCCGATGCCGGCCGGCTCCGGCAGGTGGTCGACGACGGATACCGATTCATCGCCTATGCATCCGACATGCTTTTCTTCGCTCACCACATCACAGCCGTGGGCAATGATCTGGACGACGTCCGAGGAGGCACAGCATGAAGAAGATCGATATCTTCATCCCGCTAAAGGGCGCTTCGCAGCGAGTGCCCGGCAAGAACATGCGACCATTCGGCGGCCGCCCCTTGTTTCACAAGATCCTGAAGACGCTCGAGACCGCCGAACGAGTAGCCGGCATCTACATCGACACCGACAGCGAAGTGATCGCTGAATCCGCTGCAGCGTTTGAGTCGGTGACCGTGATCAGACGCAAGCCAGAGCTTCTCGGCCACGACATCTCGGTGAACTGGCTCATCAAGGATTTCCTCGTCGATCACCCCAACGTCGAGCACCTCGGCCAAACCCACTGCACGAACCCGCTGCTGTCGGCGGCGACGATCGATGCAGCCATCGGCGCCTACTTCGACGACGATGAGTCAACGAGCCTGTTTACTGTGACCCGGATCCAGGCCCGGCTCTACGACAAGAACATCAAGGCGCTCAATCACAACCCCGATGAGCTGCTGCCAACCCAGGACCTCGATCCGATCTATCTCGAGAACTCGAACCTCTATCTGTTCGAGCGCCACGCCTTCTTCGACGAGGAGGCCCGCATCACGTCGAAGCCAATGGTGTGGGAGATGGACCCGTACGAGGCCGTCGACATCGACGAAGAGAAGGACTTCCGTATGGCGGAGGCCCTCCACCGCAGCATGGTGCGGCTCGGTTAGAACAGCGACTCGAAGTCCACCCGGTCGAAAACTTCGAGGTTTCCGCCGGAGGTGGCGTTCTTGATCGTCCCTCCATGGAACTCGACACCTTTGCGCATGACGCGGAACATGCGGAGCATCTCCTCGACGTTCGGATCGTGCCACTTCGCGCCCGCTCCGAAATACCGCGGGTCGAAGTGGTTGATGTCGTCGTCCTCTGTGCTCTCCAGATTCAGCTTGATCCCGGTTCCAAACCGATCCGGGCCGCTTTGAATGACTGTGTCGGGTATCGAGTAGGAGGCGTCGACGCCGATCAGGTAGATCTCGCGGAAACCCAGATAGAACGCCTGCTGAATAGCCGTGACCAACACGGTCCCTCTACTCGGAATCCCCCTGGTGATGTCGATCTCAAACTGGTCGGCGAGAGAGGGCCCGGTTCTTCTGCTGTGATACCAGTAGGTTGTCTCGTCGTCGGGCAGGACACCACGAAACCGATAGGGCACGAATTTGATGATGCCATCCAGCTCGTCGTAGGTTTCCCGGAGCTGAGGTCCGACTCGCCAATCGGTCACAGTCCAGAACGTGGACCGCCAGGACACTCGGTCAAACAACAGCCCAATCCGGTTGACGCCAAACGTGTACTCGTCAGCGAGGCGCTCCAAATCCATATCGTTGAGTGACGGGCCGTTCCCCATGACAAAAACCCGTTCGCCCCGGTGTAGATCACGCAGGCGACGAAGCCGCTCGGCATCTCGGGTCGAGAGCGCGATCGCCCCACAGCGATCCCAGATCGCCTTGCGCCGTTCCATGAACTCTGCGGTTGGTTCGAACTGGCGATGCTCGCTATCCCAGAACTCCTGAATGGCCGTACCAAGCCGGGGATCGCCCTGAGGCATTCCGCTAGCCAGTCGGTTCAGGTCTCGGAGCGCCTTCAACTTCTTCAACGGCTTCCGCGACGACGTGTTCATTGCTGCACCCAGCTGCGCAAGCGGCTTGTGCCGCTCCAGGGACGAGGCCGAGACGTTGTGTGCTCTCCTTGCTGCCGATGCTGCTTCGTATGCCCGTCTCTTCTCCGCCACCTTGTACACAGGCACCGAACCGAAGGCGGCAAGTCTGCTGTTTACGCCATGAGTTGCAATCGATATCCGCGATGGGATCTTCATCGAATCCCACAGGGAACCGCCCGGTTTGTGACGAATGACCGCAGGGTCGGTGCCGCGGAAGTCGTGTGGCAACAAGCCGTCGATTCGACTCACAATCTGCTCGGCGGCGGCTCGATCGGCAGACTCGCCATCGGGAACCGTGCATTGGGGAATCGTATGCAACACGAACCTCGGCACACCGGCAGCCGCAAGGCTTGCTAGTCCGGACTCCGCATCAGCCCAGACCTCATCGACAGCTGTCAGATTCTGCACCCAGTCCTCGGGGAGGCGTTCGCTGTCCGCCACGTTGTAGGCCACATAGCGGGCGTTGCCAACAACGGTCATCGCCGGGAGACGGTCAGGTTTGTCATCAAATACAACCACGACCCGTTGCATCGCGTCTATCGACCGAATCAGAGAAACGTCACCCTCACGACTCAGCTCCAGGGCGTGCGGTGAGTCGAGATCCACGAACTGGAACGTCTCGGTGTCGTATGCCACGACATCGGCTTCGATCGACTGAAGAGCGTCGAGCCAACACCTGGCGACAGATCCACGGCCCTCACCCCCGGAGAAGCGGCCACACCAGAGAACCGTTGGCGTATCGCGGGGCTGCATTCGTCGCATCCTTTGCTGAATCGCCTCGATGTTAGGCCGCTAGGCCCTCTCGGCCCGCACCGCAGCTCGATACTGCTCTACCACGTCAACGGCGGGTCCGAGGCTCCGAAGTCTCCCGTTTTCCATCCACGCAACTCGGTCACAGAATTCCGTCACATTCGCCAGCGCGTGGGAGACAAATACAATTGTCCCGGCATCGACGAGAAGTTGCCGCATCGTCGCCATGCTCTTCTCCCGGAAGGATTCATCGCCGACCGCAAGGACCTCGTCCAGCAGAAGGATGTTTGGCTCTATCGCCATCCCCACGGAAAACGCCAGCCGCGAGAACATGCCGGAACTGTAGGTGTGCACGGGACGATCTATCGCAGAACCCAGGTCGGCGTATTCGACGATGCCATCGAATTTCTCATCAATCTCGCGCTTGCGGAGCCCTGCCGCAAGACCGCCGAGGTAAACATTCTTGCGACCTGAGAGTTGGCGGTTGAAGCCCACTCCGAGCTGGAGCAGCGTCGACGTCTTCCCATAGACATTGATTGAGCCTTCGTCCGGCCGCAACGTCTTAGCCATCACACGCAAAATGGTGCTCTTGCCTGCGCCGTTGCGGCCAATCACGCCAAAGGCCTCGCCCTTCCTGATTTCGAGATCGACGTTGTCGAGGGCAACGATCTCCTCGACCTGGCGGTGCTGGAAACGGCCCATCGATCGCCGCAACGTGGGTTTCCGGTCAACCAGAGGCCGGAACCGTACGGTGACTCCCTTTGCAATGATGGCGGGGTTATTCACACGTACCTCGCAATGCGACCCTCATACTTGATGAACCAGAGTGCACCCGTGATCAGGAAGAAGAGGGCCCAGAGCCCAGATGCCAGGAATGCGCTCGCCAGATCGGTTTCGATTCCTGCGAGCGCATAGCGGTACAGCCGGAGAATCGGGACCAATGGATTCAGTTCGACAAGCCGCCGGGCCAGCTCAGGCGCATTTGCAATTGTCGCCTTCGCATAGAGGATCGGCGACGTATACAGCCAAATCCTGGCGATATATGGCACGAGGTTGTTCAGGTCCCGGAAAGGGACCGCAAGGCGGGCCACGAGCATTGACAGACCAAGGTTGAACGCAACATGAATCAGCATGACCGGGATGAGGATCAGCGCGTTTGCCGTCGGCCACACACCCTCGACTGGGCCAACTATCAGGAAATAGGCCAGCAGGGAGCTGAGGAACCCCATAAACCCTTCGATTAGTGATGAGATGGGAAGCACTGCGCGCGGGAAGTGCAGGTTGGCGAGTAGCTGCGTATTGCTCACGATGCTGTTGACACCGCCCGTCATTGCGGTTCTGGTGAAGTAGAACGGGAACATGCCGGAGAGCAGATAGACCAGGAACGTGACTCCCCCGAATTCGCCTTCACCCCGCGTGAACATCACCCCAAACACGAACCAGTACACGCCGCCAAGAAGAGCAGGGTTGAGGACCCACCAGAACAACCCGAGGACGGTCGAGGCGTTGCGAGCTTTTAGATTGCCGACGGCGAGATACCAGGCGAACTCGCGCCTGCTCCAGAGATCGACCAGGTAGTTGCGAGCTGCCCCCACGAACCGTCTCGTGATTGCTGACGGAGAGCGCATAGATCGGGCAGTATAGGTCTGCGACCGACACACAACGGATACCGTGACGGCGATTGGGTCAAGAGCTCTCTCAAGCTACGATTTGCTGAAGTCCCTGACAGAGTGGTGGTCCATGAATAGAGTCCTCCGGCGCAGTATCGATGCGATGAGATCATTGGTTCGCTGGTACCTGACGCCGACCGGCGCCCTGGTCGTAATCGCGTCTATCGCTGCGATCATCGTCTCCGTTGTCGCAGAGACCCCACTTCCGGTTCTGCTGCTCGCCGCATTCATCCTCCTCATCGTGTTTCCATGGAAACTGGTGCGCGGTCAAGCCTCGCTGAACACGGTCAAGAAGCAGCTCCTGGATCGCGCCAACGCCGCTGAATCATCGGCACGCGACGAAGCCCAGAAGCTACGCAACTTCGTTCAGAACGAGCGACGCAACTATCTCGGGTCTCTCGAGAGCGCAAGAGGCGAGTGGGCGGACGTGCTCTCTTCAGAGCGCCTCATGCGCAATGCCGAGGAAGATCGGATGACCGCTCAATACGAGGACGCCCTGGCCCAGATCGCAAAACTCGAGACCGAGATAGACAGTCTGCGTGCGTCCATGGGCGACATAGCGTCAATCGGTGACCAGGTCACGACCGCCCGTGCGGAAGCAGCAGCCGGGGTTGAGGAAGCGTTGCGTACTCATGAGGGGCGGGTTGAGGCAGCCCTGCGCCAAACCGAGGGTCAGATAATCAACAGGGTTGACGGCCGGCTCCAGTCCGAGCGAGCGGCGCGTCTCCTGGAAACTGCCCGCCTCCGTGCCAGTACCGGCTCCCCCGAGCGGATGCTGGTGATCCTCACGCCGCAACGCACCGGATCTACGCTGCTCATGGACGCTCTCCGCTCCTACCCCGGCGTTGGCATGTGGCCAACAGCCCGGTACTTCACTCTCCTCGGGGCGACAGGACGACGATACCCGGGCGACCTGTCTCCCGACGCGGGTACCGGCGAGGTCCTCGAGGTCCAGCCCGGTGTAGGGGGAATTGTGCCTGGAGCGCACGGGTCCTGGGATGCGGAGAGCAGCCTCGGCAGCCCCAAGATCGCCCTGGAGAAGATTCACCCGATGACGGTCGACTTCGACCCCGACGAGATGCTGAGTCGAATGGATCACCTCGCCCGTGACGGGATCCAGGTCGACGTGGTCTATCAACTCAGAGACCCCGTCGACTCGATCCGCTCATTCCTGGCCTATCAGCAGCGAGCGGAGCGCTGGCATCCGGACATGTCCGGCGAGGACGTGATCGCCCAATACGCCGCCTCGTACGAGATGATGGAACGGTTGATCGTGCGGCAGCCCGGCCCGGTGGTGGCATATCCCCAGTTCAAGGAAACACCATCGCACCTTGCCGCCGTGTACGAAGCGGTGTTTGGCGCCAATCGAGATGAGGCGGTTGAACTCGCCGCGGAAGTCCTCGCGGTCTCAAACCCGGAAACGCGAAAGTCGACGCAGAAGGGACCTTTCGTCGACTCCGACCGAAGCGGCATACCCGCCCGCACCCAGATCTTGCTCGGCTGGCCGCAGCGGGATGAGTCTGCAAAGAACCGGATTGATGAGCTGATGGCGGTCTACCAACGTCTTGCCGAACGAGCCTTGGACCGTGCCGAGTAATGACACTCGCCACGGCCTCGGCCCGCCCCCTCATACTGGCGATCAATCCATCGCACGCCACCGATGTTGAGACCGAGTTCTGGTCGGCCATTGCCGCCGCTGCCGCAAAAGAGGAGTGGCAGCTGGTCCAAGTTGCGGCGCGAGCTATTCCCGGGGTTGAGCGAGCAGTGACCGATGTGTTTACCGCACGTCTGTGGCAGTACGCCGACCGGATGACGCACCGAGATCCGGCCGAACTCCGCACCCTGCCGCCGTGGATCGACGACAGCGCGATCGAACGCCATACCGCTTGGGAGCACATGCGCTGGGAAATCGGCTCTTTTGACCCGGCCGTTGTCGACGGTGCTCACCGATTGGCCTGGTACATCGACGACCTAATTCGCTGGCTACGACCGGCGGTGGTACTGACCACGAACAAGATCGATCATCCGTGTGCCTTCGCCCGGGCGTGCTCACTTCACTACGGAATCAAGACCATGCTCATAGAGCGGTCACCGTTCGACGGCATCTGGCTGGAGCCGAACGGTTTGTTCGCCGAGTCCGACCTCTGGACCGCAGCGCCCGTCGCAGAGCTTGCGTCCTACCAAGCCGCAGGCGCCGCGGCCTCGACCGACCGGCCAAACCTCGATCGCGCCGCGGATGGTCCGCTCGTGTTTCTGCCCATGGACAATCTGCTGTGGACTGGCTGGGGGCAGGCCGGCCACCCCCAGGGCGAGACCGACAACCCCCGGTTCGCAACACCACAAGACGGTATCGCGGCCGTGGCGGACTGGGCAGCTCGACGCAACGGACACGTTGCGTTGAAGGCGCATCCATCTTGTGTGCTGACCCCCAAACTCACACTCCCAGCAAACGTCGAATTGGTCGACGGTGACCTCGCGCACTTCCTGGACCGTGCAGACCTCACCGTGACATTCAACACCAAGTTGGCGTTCCTGGCAGCTGCCCAGGGCAAGCGATTGGCAGTTCTCGCAGACAACCCGGCAGCGGTGGCTCCAAGTGTCCC
>CBDUNF010000175.1:0-7601 GCA_965368515.1 uncultured bacterium | reverse complement strand
AACAACCCGAGCGCGATGGCGAAGCCGACAATCAACAGAATCAGTGCAGCAAGGGCCGCGAGAGTGGCCAGGATGGTTCCCTGCGGTGAATCGCCGAGCGAGACTCTCATGTGTCTCAGGTATGCCCGGATCCAGCCGGGCGAGCGTCGTAGGCCCAGCAGCCACGGCGCTACTAGAAGGATCAACAGAGCGCCCATCAGCATGCGGAACCCGACATCGATAAGCCGCACCGTCGCACGATCAGAGAACAGCGGGTCGATGCGCTCCTTGAAGTCAACGATGAACGTGAGCGACAGCAGCACCGCGGCCGACGCCGCGATCAAGGCTGAGCTGATAACAGGACGGTTCCGTAGACGCGTCACATCGAGGGCCATGCTGAGCTCGGGCGAAGGAGGATTGGGAGACATATCAGTCATCTCACCTTCGAGTCATCTTGATTGTACGCCTGTCAGTTCTGTCGGCAGATCAAGGATTGGCCCGCGGCGGCTCAGCAGCGTCGGCGGCGTCCCCGTGGAGGCCTTCGCAGCGGATCCGGTTAGGCGTTACCGACAAAGAAGAGCATCAGGGCTTCGGCGACCATCGCCGGCTTCTCTTCGCCTTCTATCTCGACGGTGACGATTTCCTTCAGAAGCCATTGCCCAGGGCGTCGCTCATCCGCAGCGCCAAGAACGGTTCTAGCGCGAACACGGGATCCAACCTTCACCGGTTGGAGGAAGCGGACCTTGTCGGTGCCGTAATTGACGGCCATCAGGGTCCCTTCGATCGGCACTGACGAAGTCTCGAGGAAATAGGGCAGTAGTGACAGCGTGAGAAACCCGTGGGCGATGGTTCCCCCGAATGGTGTCATCGCCGCCCGCTCTTCATCGATGTGGATGAACTGATGGTCCAATGTGGCGTCGGCGAAAGCGTTGACACGATCCTGGTCGATCTGAAGCCACTCGGAAACACCGAGCTCGGATCCGACAAGGGCGGGAAGGTCAGCGGTCGTGATACTGGATGGCATTACTGGCTCCGATCGACGAATGAATCATTTTCTCATACCGGGCAGTGCGGACGGACATGCGATCCTCGACTACGCAAGCGCAAAACGGTGAATCTGCTCCACCACGAGGCGTGCTGAGTCGCCGAACATCATCGTGATGTGATTGCCGGGGATCTCGACAAGTTCTGAGTTGGTGATGCGCACCTGAGTTCGTTCAGCGACTTCACGGGTGACGATCGGGCCGACCTCGGGAGAGCCCAGAGGGCCTGGTGCCCGCAGCAACAGAGTCGGCTGCTCGATTTGCTGCACCGTGTCCGTCCAGGGGATGTCCAACGTCGCCAGCGCTGCAGCGCGGATGTGATCCGGGTGCGAGATCGCCTGGACTGTGCCGTCGGCGTTGACGCGGAGGTCGTTGCGGAAGTACTCCTCGATCGCGGGGTCCCACCATCCGTCGTAGTACGGCATCGACTTCGCCAGAGCCAGATACTCGTCCCACGAGGGGAACACCATGCCGAGTCGATCGAGCGATGGCTTGATCTGATCCATGATTCCGATGTGGACTTCGGCGGGAGCATCGATCGCCACGCAGCCGGTCACTCGTTCGGGATAGTTGGCCGCCAAGAAGTAGCTAATCAACCCGCCAAACGAGTGTCCGCCGATGATGGCAGCGGCGATATCGAGGTTGTCCATCAACCCGATTACGTCCTCAGCATGGGTCGCAACATCGTACGGCCCGTCAGGAGCATCGCTCTTGCCTCGACCGCGGAGATCAATGGAGAGGGCGCGCAGCCGCGGGGTGAGCCCGGCTCGTAGCAGGCCCTCGAATTCGTGGGCATTGGCTGTCAACCCGGGAAGCAGGATGATGGTCGGGCCATCTCCCGCATGCTCCAAGAAGTGCAATCGGATTCCGTTGGCCTCGACATAGGTACCCATCATCCCTCCAAGTACTCGTCACGGATCAGCCGCCGCAGGGTCTTGCCTGCAACGCTGAGCGGGAATTCATCCAGCACAATCAAGTCGCGCAACTTCTGAAACCGCGCGTCTACCCGGTCATTCACCCAGTCCTTCAGCATCTCCGGATCGTCAGCCGAGTCCGGTTCCATGCGAACCGCTGCAACCGGGCTTTCTCCCCAGCGGTCGTCCGGGACTCCGAACACTGCGACGTCGGTGATGGCCGGGTGTTGGATGACAACCTCTTCGATGTCGCGGGGAAAGACGTTGACGCCACCGGTGATGATCAGGTCCTTCTTGCGGTCTACGAGAAACAGGAACCCATCGTCGTCGACGTACCCGAGATCGCCGCTGTACAGCCATCCGTCTTTGATTGCTGTCGCGGTCAGGTCGGGCCGTTTGTAGTAGCCGGGCATGGTGACCGGCCCCCGGCCAATGATCTCGCCCACCTGTCCGGCGGGAAGGTCATTGCCGTCGTCATCGACGATGCGCATTTGGTAAAGCGGAGGCGGAACCCCAACCGACCCCGGTTTGGCGGCAAAGTCGTCTCTATCCAGGACTGTCACAAAGCCCTCCGTCAGCCCGTAGAGCTCATAGAACCGGTCCGGCAGTCGACGCGCCAGCTCGTCTTTGTGCTCGAGATGCAGCGGGGCTCCTACCGAGCAGACCATTTCCAGACTTGGTAGATGTTCGTCATCGAAGTCGGGCTCAGCGAGCAAGGCGATTATCTGCGAAGGCACCGTCATGATGTGAGTTACCTTCTCTGCGGCCATGAGATCGATCATCTTGCGGGCGTTGAATCCCGGCATCAAGACATAGGTCGCACCCAGATAGAAGGCAGGCATCAGGGTGAGGAACGCCCCGTTGAACACCAGCGATCCCGAATGCAAGATGACGCTTTCCGGCTTAATGCGATAGGAGGAAGCAAAGCCGGTGCAGTACGCCATTCGAATGTAGTGAGTGTGGACGATCCCCTTGGGCTCGCCGGTGGTCCCGGAGCTGTAGATGATGTTGTAGGGGTCGTCATCGGTGACATCAACCCACGGTGGCTCTGCATCAGAGGCTGCAGCGGTCAGGTCGTGGTAGTTGCGATATCCGGCTGCCTCGCGAGAGTCGGTGACGATATATCTATCCGGTGCGACATCGATCCGATCCCGTACCGCCTCGAAGTGCTCGACCATGCTTTGCATAGTGATGACTGCGGCAGAATCTGCATCGTTCACGAGCGTCACCAGGCCGTCGCCCCGCAACAGGGGGCTGAGAGGGACCACTACCAGACCGGTCTTGGCAACCGCCTGGTATATCTCGAGCAATTCGATCGAGTTGTCCAGAACAACAGCAATCTTGTCGCCGCGGCGCAGACCCAACGTTCTGAGTGCGTTCGAAAGCCGGTTGATCCGCGCGTTGAACTCGGTGTGCGTATAGCGCTGACCCTCGAATACGACCGCGGTGTGATTGGGGCGGTACCTCGCATGACGGGTTGCCAGCGTGTTTATCGGCATGGTGACGTCCCTCTCCTTATGATGGTTGGATGCTTGACAGTCCTGCTGAAGTCCCCACAGTGTTCACCCAGGAGCAGTTCGATGAGTACGCCCGACTCTCTGGAGATGACAACCCGATCCATGTCGATCCGGTGTTTGCGGCGACCTCGCGCTTTGGCCGGACTGTCGCCCACGGCATGTTTCTCTTCTCGACCCTTCAGGCGGAGATATCCGCCAGGTCCGCCGAACCGATTCGGCTGCGTGCCCAAGAGTTCAAGTTCACCGCTCCGACGTATGCCGGGGACCCACTGTTGCTGTCGTTGCGTCCCACCGCCGGTTCGATCGTCGAAGAGATCACCGACTCGCATGGCACGACCACGCTCAGCGGGGTGGCTCACCTCGGGGAACCTGATGGACAGGAAGTAGCACCGCCGGACCTCACCGTTTCTCCTGCGTACGGGCGGCTGGAAGTGGGCATGACCGCCCGCCGCACTCGCAGTTTCCGCCGGGAAGACGTTTCCGAATTCTGTCGATTGGCTGGCGACCGCAATCCGCTTTTCGCCCAAAACGACGCAGAACTGCCACCTGGCCTGCTGGCCGGAATGGACTCGTGGCTGCTGGGAGTTGACCTTCCCGGTCGAGGCACCGGCTGGCTCAAGCAGAGCTTCGTCTATCACCGATCGGTGTCTGTGCCAGTCGAGATCACTTGCACCGTGACCATCACCAGGATTCGACCCGAGAAGGGTCTGGTCAACCTGGCGACTCGGTGCTCGACCAGCGATGGCGTCGTCTCGTCGGGCGAAGCCCTGGTCATGGCAGTCAACGCCTAGAGAGGGCTCTCGCCCTTCGGTCAACCGGCGCCTCACCGCTCTCTTCCCAGGAAGTCAGCCATTCCCCGAAGAGCCTCGGGGGTGACAATCTGCTTCACGAAGTCCTGCCGGTCGCTTTCCAGGCGAGCGGCTACCTCCGTTGTGTTGCCCCACAACAGCTTCTTGGTTGCGGCCACGGAGCCAACCACCTTGTCGGCAATGTCGTTGGCAACGACTTGTGCGGCACCCAGGGTCGACGCGGCGGCGACTGCCTCTGCGGCGAGCCCCCAAGAGACGGCCTCATTAGAAGTGATGGAATGGTTGCGCAGGAGAATGTTGCTCGTCCGCCGGGCTCCGATCAGCTCCGGCAACATCGCCGTCCACCCACCGTCGGGGGAGAAGCCGACCACGGCATACCAGGGGGTGATCGTTGCTTCATCTGCCATCAACACGACGTCGGCGGCCAGCACCAGACCCAGTGAGCCACCGGTAACCATGCCGTGGACCGCAGCCACGATGGGTTGTGACATCTGGAGCATTGTCAGAATCACGCGATTGAGAAGTCCGACCGTTTCAGCTGCATACTCGGGGAGATCCTTTCCTGCCGAGAAGAAGGCCCTGACGTCCCCGCCCGTCGAGAACGAACGGCCTTCGGCGCCGAGCACAATCACTCGGGTCGAAGCGTCGGCTCGAGCATCATCGAGGGCCCGCAGCAGTTCGACCAGCAGTTCGGGCACCAGGCTGTTGTGCCGCTCGGGCCGGTTCAGAGTGAGCGTGGTGATCGAGCCCGATCGCTGCGACTTGACGAGGCTGGAAGCGCTCATGCGCGGTCGCCAGAACGTGCAGCGAGCCATGCCGACACGGTGGGCCAGAGTACGTGCCGGGCCTTGTTCCCCGCCATGATCCCGATGTGCCCGGCCCCCAACACTTCGGTCTGAACGTCGTCGCTCGAGACCAGTTCGGTCACGGGTAGCGACTGACCGTTGGGAACGATGTGGTCGAACCTCGCTAGTACGTTGAGGATCGGCACGTGGATGTTGGACAGCTGGACTGGCTTGCCTTTCACGATGTGCTTGCCGCTGACGAGGGCGTTGCTCCACAAATAGTCCTGCACCCATTGCCGGAATACCTCTGCCGGCAGCGGGACCCCGTCGTGGACCCAACGATGCATGGCCTGCCAATTGGTAACGCTCTCCTCGTCATCGATCCGGTCCCACAGGTTGACGTATGCGCCGACGTAGTTGGCCACCGCCTTCAGCATCTTGCCGCCGTTCTCGATCGCAGAACTCGAAAGCAAGCCTCCCAAGTTGGCGGCAAAGCGATCCACGTCGAACCAGCGCTCATCGAGCCACGAGCTGAAGAGGCTGTCCTCGTCGTGCGACATGTCCAGCGGCGGGGTTAGCAGGATCAGGTTCCGTAGCGGTCCCTCGTCGTACAGCGAGGCGTAGAGGAGCACGATCAGCGCACCGAGGCAGTACCCGAGCATGCTTACCTCTTCTGCCCCTGAATCGGCGAGTACGCGCCGAACCGCTCGGGGTAGGTACTCCGCTCCATAGTCGTCGAGGCGCATTTCCCCGTCTTCGGGACCTGGTTCCCCCCAGTCGAGCAGGTATACGTCGAACCCTTCATCGAGCATGAACTCGATGAAGCTATTGCCCGGCCGCATGTCCAGCAGGAAAGGACGGTTGATGGCAGCGAAGACCAACAGGAGCGGCACTGGATGCCGATCGGCCTCCGGGCGGCGCGGCGCATAGCGGTAGAGACGCGTTTTGTTCAGCGCCCAGACCTGTTCCCGGGGGGTCAGGCCTACCGGCAAGTCGAAGGATTCTCCGACAGCTCGCCAGGTGCGATAGGGCCGGGTCGTAGCTCGCCAGGCGCGGCCGGCGGCGCTGAAAATCCGCTCGCCTACTGGTTCAGTCATCGCCGGCTTCCTCTTCAAGTCGGCGCAACACCTCTGCGGTCTTGGCGTCGACATCGTCGAGAGTGAACTCCAGATGGTTGAGTCGTCTGGCCAGATCGACGACCTGTTGCCGTGTCGGGATGTTCAGCCATTCCGAGGCAACCTCGCCGACGGCATTGGCGCGCTTGCGCATCCCCGAGGTCGTGTTGACCACGACTTGCATGCCCCGGGCCAGGGTCTCGGAGAACCCTTCCGTCGCAACTAGTTCGTCCACGAACGTGGTGGCGCCGGCGAGCAGGCGATCGGCGATCCCGCGAGCCGTTCGGATGGGGTCGGGTCGAGTCTCTTCAGTCACGATGGGTCCTCTCCGTACCAGTCTGCCGGGTGATGCCCCGATCGGTGCTCCAACCAATCAGCGATTCGGGTCCACAACAGGTGGTGGGCCTTGGGTCCGATCACGGCACCAAGATGAGTGCCTGGGACCATGATTGCCGTCTCGTCTTCGGTGGAGACCGCTCTGTTGAGGGCTTGAGATGACTGCGGGGGGCAGAGATGATCGTCGGAGGCGGTAATAGTGAGCAGCGCCGCCTCGATCTGGCTCAGTTGCACTATGCGCCCACCGATCGGCAGCGTCTGCCTGATCAGCATGTTGTGCTTGTAGCAATCGCGTACCAGGGTGCGGTACATCTCGCCGGCGACCGGCACGCCGTCTGCAATCCATTTGCGGACGGCGCGTAGGACCTCGATCCGATGCGGATCACCTTCGTCACCGCCCAGCGTGCTCCGCAGCTTCAGAACTCGTGGGAGGCTGGACGACGTGATCGCGGCTCGCATCCACCAAGCTGGGACGTTGCCCCAGAAGTCAACAAAGGGATTGACCGGGAAGTAGCGAGCCCAGGTAGCCGTCATCCCGGTGCGGTGAAAGTCGATAGGGGTGGTCAGCGTGATCAGGTTGCGGACCTGGTCGGGATACAGCGCACTGAACATGGTGGAGATGACTCCGCCCAGGGAGTACCCCAGGATGCTCACGCGATCCACCTCGGTCGCGCCCGTGACGTCATCGATTGCGGCAGCGAGGTAGTCGTCGACATAATTCTCGAAGCTCGGTGTCGGTCTCTTGCGTGGTGGCTTGCCCCAATCCACAATCCAAACGTCGTACCGGTGGTCGCGTAGAAACCCTGCCATGGTTCGCGCCGGGTGGAGGTCGAACACGTACCACTTGCTCAGTAGCGAAGGAACCAGCACGATTGGGACCGGGTACAGGTCGGTTCCGGTCGGCCGCAGCCGGTGTAGCCGAACGTCATCCGCTACTTCGTAGATGTCGGCAGCAGATCTGCCTTTTGCGGATTCCGAAATGCCTGAGCCGACTACCGCGCTCAAGTCAGCATCTCTTTCAGCGAGCGTTTGAGGACCTTGCCTCCTGCGTTCCGGGGGAGCGCGTCGATCACGTGCACGTGCTTGGGAATCTTGTAGCGGGC
>CBDUNF010000174.1:0-7624 GCA_965368515.1 uncultured bacterium | reverse complement strand
GATCGCCGAGGCGGCGGCCCACCTGGGCAGATCGCAGTCGGCAATGAGCGAGATGGTCGATCGGCTGGAGCGACGCAAGCTTGTGGCCAGGATCTCCGACAAGCGCGACCGGCGTCGCACGCTGGTTTGGCTAACTGACGACGGCGTGGCCGCGCTCGACGAAGCGCAGCAGGTCTTGTCGGTGGATCGCCTGCGAGAAGCGTTCGGTGCTCTCGAAACCGAACAGAGCGAGACCCTCATCGAAGCCATGCGATTGCTCATCGATACTCCCAGTTCACGAAGGGTTCACGACGAGAAGGATGGAGAGGGAATATGACAATTCAACACTCTTGCGGTAGCTGCGGGATGCCGATCGACGACGGCACATATTGCGACTATTGCACCGACGAAGGTGGTCAACTCCAACCGTTCGAAGAGCGCTTCGAACGCATGGTTCAGTGGACGATGTCACGCGGCGAGGCCACAGATCGCAAAAAGGCGGAAGCCGACACCCTCGCCTACATGGGCACGATGCCGGCATGGCGTGACCATCCTGCGATCAAGGCTGCGCAAGCAAACAGCTGACCGAGGTTCAGTCGTCGCGGAGGAAGTTCTCAATCTCGGCGGCGAGTTCATCTCCACTGGCGAGTCGACCTTCCTCAGCGAGAATCTCGAGCTTCTGAACGTGGGCTTCGTTCTCTGGTCGGGAGGCGATGAGTTCGTCGATCTTGGTCGCTTGCTCGTTCTTGGCCGCGACGATCTCCGTCAGGTCGAGATCGAGATCGAGCCTGACCGCGATTCTCTGCAGCAATGCGAGGCTTCCGGCGTGGTACCTGTCGCTCACGTAGTGTGGGATCTGAGCCCAGTAGCCGAGCGTTCCCATGCCGCGGCGGACGGCAGCCTCTGCAACAACGTTCACCGCCGCCCCGGGTACGTCGAGGTCATCGCCGAGGGCAACGTCATCGCTGCCGACCAACTCGTCGCTAGAAGCCGTCATCATCACCGGCGGTGGGTAGGTGTGCGGAACTGCGGCGGGGATGGCACCGATAGTGATGATTAGGTCGGCGCCGAATCTCTCCATGAGGTCAGCCACTGCCTCAGCGAACTCTCTCCACCGGTAGTCGGGTTCGGAGCCAACCATGACGAGCAAGTCACGTTCCGGAAGCTCCTTGCGGTATATCGCGATCTCAGGCCACTCGACATCTGTCATGCGACCGTCGCGAAACCTCACTGTGGGCCGGTTGGCGCGATAGTCGAAGACCGAATCGCTGTTGAAGCGGACGAGGGGGGTGCCGTCCCTGGACAGGAACTCGGCCGCCGACGTCCCGGACGACCCGGCGTCTACCCATCCCGACAGCGCTAGGACCAGAGCCGGATCACGTAATTCGGGTTCCGCGATGATGTCGTACAGGTCGCTCATGAGGACTCAGAGAGTAGACCCTTCCGTCGGTTCGGTGCCGAGGTCGGGTACTGCATAGACGACGACGTTGCTGTCGTAGCGGGCCACATTGCTGTTGAAGTCGCCCCCACAGGTGATGAGTGTGAGGACCGCCGGCCCCTCGCGTGAGAAGATCACATCGAGTGGCAGTTCCTGCTTCTCGTAGGTCGTTCTTGCGATGACCCGGAACGGAGACTCGGATCCGTCTTCGTGCAGCACGACGACTCGGTCGCCATCTTGCAGGGTGCGCAGGTCAAAGAACACGCCGGGTCCCGAGCCGGCCAGATCGACGTGGGCGGCCAATACGGCCGATCCGTTCTCGCCCGGCCGGGGACCAAAGCGGTACCACCCAACCTCGGTCACGTTGTCGGGAACCGCCATCTGGCCTGTGCTCTGGTCTACCCCGTAGGCACCGATGGGGGCGTCGACACTGAGGGCGTCGATACGCAAGCCAATTGGGGGCGAAATCTCTAGTGGCACAGGTGGCTGTATGTCCGCGGGCGGCTGTGATTCGGTGTTGGCCTCAGATTCGGCTGCTGTCGTGGGCACAGGTCCGAGCACAACGGGCTTGTCGGTCCCGAGCGCTTCCTCTACGGCGGCAACATCGCCGGAGGATGTGGAATCGTCGATGAGAAGAGAGACGCCGACGCCTATCAGCGCCACGCTGGCGATGATCAGTGCTACGGCAGTCTTCCGCATCGTTGCTCCCAAATAGAACGAGGGGCTTGCCGGTGGCAAGCCCCTCGTTGATTGTATCGGTTGAACTTCTACACGTTCTCGCGACGAGCGACGAGAGCGGTGCCGCCGGCGAAGGCGACGAGGCCGGCTGCGATCATCGCAATCGGAAGCACGCTGCTGCCACCTGCAATACCTGCAGTACCGGTCGGGACGCCCTCGGGTGCTGTCTGCAAACCGGTGATGACGTTGGCGACTACCTGGAAGTTGCCACCGGCGACCGAGCCGATCGCATAAGCGATGGTGTTGGTGCCCTCGGCAAGGTTCAGGTCGGCATCAAAAGCAACGGTGCTGGCATCGCCTGCAGCGGTGATCTTGATGTTGTAGGTGTCGGCAGGAACATCGGTGTCCGCACCGACGCCGTTGGTAACGCCTTCCCAGACTGCGCCATCATTGGCGAGTACGTCAACTGCACCGAAATCAGCGAGGTGACGAGCCGTGATGCGAGCGTTGCCGGCATCGGTCGGCGAGTTGTTCTCGACGAAGACGCCGAGCGTCGGTGATCCACCCTCTTCGAGGTAGGCAGCGATGGTCGCATACGCACCACCGGGAAGGTCGGTCGAACCGGCGAGTGCAGGATCAGTGGAACCAGGATCGGCATCGGCCGCATAGATCTCGAGGTCATAGGTCCCGGCGGGAAGGGTAAGCGGACCGGCAACGGTTCCATACTCGAAGTCTTCGAGCGTGAGGTCGCCGTTGACGTAGACATCGACGGTGAGGTCGGGAATGCCGTGTACGACGACAACCTGGCCCTCGGATGACTGGGCAGAGGCACCTGTGGCTGGCAGAAGTGCCAGCAGCATGGCCCCGAATAGAACGAACATTTTGCGCATGGGAGGTCTCCTTTCGTGTCCCCCCTGCGCTGTGCAGCTGGGGTTCTCCCTTGGTGTTGCGCTTTGTTCGGTAGCGAGCCACAAGATGGATGAGATTTAGCACTAAAAATATGGGTGCCGGTCCGATTAGACCCTAGGGGCGGCTCCGCTGGTCTCGGTGGTGGATCTAAGGCAGGACGATCACGGTGGTCCCGATCGGCGCCCACTCGTACAAGGCTGCGGCCTTGACGTCCGCTTGGCGAATGCAGCCACCCGACCGGTAGAAGCCGAGCTCGTCCTCTGTCTGCATGGGCTGACCATTCGAATAGCGGGGAATCGAATGGAACCCGATGGCGATCCCGCTGCTGGCGTGGGTGAAGCGGGCCATCCATTTCATCGTGATGCCGTCGTGGGTAGCCCATGCATTGACCGACTTGGAGAAGATCTCGTAGGTCCCGGGTCGAGGCACGTTCTCGCGGCCGGAGACCAGATAGGTGTCAACGAGCTGATTGTTCTCATCAACCATCCACACCCGCTGTTCTTCGTTGGCGTAGATAATCCGCATGCCGTGCCCAACATCCGGGTACGGCGGCGGGGGTCTCTCTGCGGGAACATTCGGGGTGAGATTGAGGGCTTTGGCGATGAAGACCGCCATCTCGGCCCGGGTGAGTTTGCTGTATGGGCAGAAGCCGTCGCCCCCACATCCGGAGGTTATCCCAGCAGCAGCAAGAGCGTTGATAGCTGGTTCGAAGATCGACGTCTCGTCATCGGCGAAGTAGTCGGTAGTTTCATCGGCCTCGTAGCCGAATGCCCGAGCCATGAACGCTGCCATCTCGCCTCGCGTGACCGCGCGATTGGGACAGAACCTGTCGTTGGCAGGCGGATTGCACCCCTTCGTGATGCCTGCTGCGGCCAGCGCATTGACGGAGTTCACATGGACTGACTCCGGGGTATCGAGGAATGGATTGGCAGCCGCCGGCGCCATGTCGAGGGAGCGAACAAAGATCGTTGCCATTTCGCCGCGAGTGAGTGGGCGATCTGGACAGAACAGATCGTTCTGGGGTGGGTTGCATCCCTGGGTGATGCCCTCAGCTCGGATCGCCTCGATGAAACCCTCTGCGGCAGCGCCATCGTCGTCAAAGAAGGTCCCGCCAGGGGGCAGCTCGTCGGCCAACGCCGGGATGACCGTGCCCAGAATCAGCAGACATGCGACCAGAACGGCAAGATGACGTCGGCTCTTCACCACCATTCCTCCTAGGGACGATTTGAGGCTACCCGTTGGCTGCCCCGGTGATCGGATTTATCGGCAGCACTTGGATTGTTCTGTATTGAGAATCCCGCGCAAGACGCTATGCGGTGGTACCTGAAAAGGATTCGCCTGCCGCGGCGGAAGGTGAGTCATGTCGTTGTCTCGGTAGCCGTAGTTCGAACAGCGACCACTCGCCGTCGTGTTCGTACGCGATGCTGCCACCCATGAGCTCGGCAAGGGTGCGCGAGACTGCGAGGCCCAGCCCGATCGCGGCAGGTTGGCCGCGGACTGGCCCAGACGACTCGTACGGCTCGAAGATCCGCTCTCGTCTGTCCGTGGGCAGCGGCTCACCTGTGTCTCTCACCACCAACAGAGCGTCGTCCCCCTCGATCGATGAAGCGACGACGACTCGGTCACCGCCGTACCGATCGGCGTTGGTCAGAAGATTGCGGATGATCTGCCGAACCCGGATGGGATCAGCGTATGCCATGGCATCCTCCAACTCTCGCTCCGGTGGCGACAGCAGTCGCGATCCCATGGTCTCGATAACGGCTGTCGCCTCGGCTGCGATGTTGATATCGCGCGGCTCGGTGGGCACCGACTCGAAGCTGGCTCTAGCGGCGATCAGGAGGTCGTCGATGATGGCTGCCATTTCCGCGCTCTGGTCCGTGACCTCCATCATCATCGGGTCCAGGGGATCGTCACGACTCATCTGCTCTCGGATCAACTCGGAGAAACCAACGACAGATGCCAGCGGTGTTCTGAGCTCGTGGCTCACGGCGGCAATGAACTGATCCTTGGAACGCACAACCTCTTCGAGGCGAAGGCGGGCAACGGTGCGTTCCGTCACCTCGTATACCGTCAACAAAACGCCACTGTGGCCCGGATCGCAGGTCACGCTGAATGCGCGGTCGCCCATCGAGATGTCAGCCGTGGCTCGTGTTCCATCCTTTGCGGCAGCAACGAAGTTCGCCAACGGCGAGTCAGCCGCGAGTTGCTGACCCGACAGCTCGTCCCAGATGTCGATCGAGCCGGCCAGAGTTGTGAGGATGCCCTCATGATCAACGACGGCGAGCACCACAGGGGTCACATCGAGCACAGCCTCCAGCTGAGACTCACGGCGCTGAAGCTGGTGCCGGAGCTGTCGAGCCTGGACCCCGAAGAAGACGAGGATGATTGCAGCGAGCACGAGGGCGATCGCAATGAGAACCAACATCGCAACGTAGGTCGTATCCAACCCTGGGCTCGAGTCCATTGTGATAGCGATCGCAATCGGCGGTAGGCCGCTCAGAGCGGAGGAGAGAACTGCCATACGCGGCGGAGCCGCGAAGGTGGCGAATATGGCCAGGGCGATGAAAACCACAGCAGGAATCGTGATGGCCGCCGAAGCAGTGGCGAAGGCGATTGCCGTACCAGCCAGCAACAGGTCGCCGTGAGCCAGCGGGTAGGCGGGGACTACTCGGCCTTTCAACACGCGCCATAGTGCAAACAGGAACAGAGATGTCGCGATGGCTAGGACAGCAGGGGCTCGCCACCCCGGAAATCGGACGATGAGCGTGACTGCGACACCGATGCCATATGAAATGAGTCTCTGCAAGTCATGGGCGCGGGCGATCCCGGGCGCGTTGAGTACGTCGCGATAGGGCACTGTGGCCCATCGTGGTTTGGGCGCGGCATTGCTTCGGTCCACGTCTTCAATGTCGGCCGAGCGGCGCAAATAATGAACAGCAAATCTGGCGTTGACCGACGCTGATCTAAGAGGACAGCGCCCTATACAAGAACGCCGCCATCTGGGCGCGGGTAACCGCGCGGTCCGGGCAGAAGCGGTCGTTGGTGGGAGGGTTGCATCCTTTGGTTATGCCCGCCGCAGCGAGGGACTGGATGCTCTGCTCGAAGACCGAGCCGTCGTCATCGTCGAAATCGTCGCCCGGAGAACTCGGTAGGTCGAGGGCGCGGGTCAAGAAGGCGGCCATCTGGCCCCTGGTCACGACGGCGTCCGGACAGAAGCGGTCGTTGACAGGAGGGTTGCAGCCCTTGGTGATGCCAGCGGCCGAGATCCGTTCGATAGCGTCGGCAAACACCGAGGTGTCGTCGTCGGTGAACTTGTCACCGCTGCTCGGCGGAAGATCCAATGCCCGGGTGAGGAATGCGGCCATCTGACCTCTAGTCACCGTGTCGTCGGGGCAGAAGCGGTCGTTGGCCGGCGGGTTGCAGCCACGGGTCACGCCAGTTTCGGCAAGCCACTCGACTTCGGTGAGGAAGAGATGCGTCGGCGTTACGTCGACAAATGTCGTAGCAGGGCCGACATTGGTTCCAGGAAACTCCGTTGTGATCAGGACGTTGTCGAACCAGATGTGCTGGGTCTTCGGTGTTCCCGGCATGTAGTCAACAATGGCGAATTCGTTCAGTCTGAGATCGTCGGTGTCCCGCCACCGGATGCCGCTGACGTCAATCTGGAGCTGCCCATCGATCCAGAGCTGTTGCGAGCCGTCGTTTTGGCCCGGTGTCCCGGCATCAACGTGGATGATCAGCTCGTGCCACTGCCCGGCGACTGTATCCACTTTCGGCGCGGTCTGTGTGAACAGGTTGCCGTAGCAGCAGCTCATATCCGGGTAGTAGGTGTAGAACATGAAGGGGTACAGCGTGTCATCGCCGTAAGGATGCTCGGGGTCGACCGTCGTGGTGAAGAAGTCGTACCCGTTTGGAACAATCCCAGCCTTGCCGTGGGAACTCCACTGATTGCTGATGTGATTGCCGCTGACCGAGGCGAAGTGCATGCCGTTGTTGTCCTCACGCAGATTCTGAAAGCCTTCCTCGAACATGACATCGAAACGCACATAGATCTCGTCGTACCCTGGCATGAACCACTTGTTGATCTCGCCCCAGTCGACGCCAGGATCGATGGTGCCCTCGAGTGCATAGGCTCCGTCTTTGACATGGGCGGGCGTGGCTGTGATCGAATAGCGACGTGTGTCCACATTGTCCCAAGCCAGTAGATCCCCCGACTCGAAATCGTCCTCGAAGATGACGATGTTGGGCGCAGCCGCCGCCGGCTCGCCTGCCGCGCTGACGGCAAGTGCAACTCCGAGCAGGATCAGTGTGATCTTCTTCATGTACTCAGCGCCCTGTACAAGAACGCGGCCATTTGCCCTCTGGTGACAGGACTCGTCGGGCAGAACCGGTCGTTGGTTGGTGGGTTGCAGCCTTTGGTGATGCCGGCCATGGCTAGTGATTCGATGTTGGCTTCGAAGACGGAGTCGTTGTCGTCGGTGAAGCTGTCTTGGGTTGCTGTGGGGAGGTTGAGGGCTCTGGTGAGGAAGGCGGCCATTTGGCCGCGGGTGACGTTGTCGTTGGGGCAGAACCGGTCGTTGGTTGGTGGGTTGCAGCCTTTGGTGTTGCCGGCCAGGGCGA
>CBDUNF010000173.1:0-7626 GCA_965368515.1 uncultured bacterium | reverse complement strand
GCGCCGGTCTGGCGTATGCCCATTGGAGGGCCACCACCACGGTTGACGGCAACGTCAGCACCGGGAACGTCGAAACGTTCTGGACAGAGTGGAGCTGTGCCGATACCGGTGACAGTGCCGATCTGACGGCGTTGCCAGTCGGCTGGTCGACGCCACCGGAGTGGAGCCACCTCGGGACACGGTTCATCCCCCCGGGCTTCGAGCCCAGGTTCGAGATCTGGCAGACCGACAGGGATGTCGCGACAACCGTTCTCGAGCAACCACCTGGCCTCGGCGTGGATCACATCGCCTTCAGGATCGACAACGCATATCCGAGTCACTACGAGGACTGTGAGTGGGGTCTCGGCAACATCGGCTCGATCCCGCTCGCTGTTCCCTACGTAGTGATCAGGGCGTTGAACGCGGAAACGGGCTTTGCGAGCACGATCTTTGCCGAGGACGGCGCATTGTGGATCGACTTCCGCAACGGGTTCCCCCTGACTCAGGTCAACCCGCAGCAAAGCGAGCATGGAAGCTTTCGCATCCATGTCGAGCAGATAGCCGAGCAGGATGCCAACTATGCGTTCGAAATCGCCGTCTGCATGCACAACTGGAACGAGCCATCGACATCCGCCGATGACGTCTGCGGTCTCTATGAGCCGCACGAAGTTCTCGATGGAACCGTCATTGTCATTCCTGAGACGTGACCGAAGGAGGTGATCACATGGCAAGCCAATCGAGCGGGCAAACCGCAAGCAGGCTGAGGCGCCTTGTGGTCACCTCCGTGGTCCTCGGGCTGCTGGCCATCCTGCTCGGCGCCATTCCTGCATCAGCAACTCACGGCCACGGGAAGTGGGCACCCGCCGTCCGCATTTTCGCCTGGACCAACGATGACGGTCGCCCCGGTCACCTGGACCCTGGCGATGTCGGCGGAATCAGCCCCGCGTACGACAGGTGGGGTCACAGGAGCAGCGACGATCCGACTGCTCCTGGGATGGACCCGGGCAGGATCGACTCAGATGTTGCACGATGCAAAGCTATTCGCATCGACCAACGGACGGTTCGCATCAGGGTCCAGAACGCCTATCCCGGCTACGTCTGCACCTTCACCGCGGTGTCTATCAACAAGGCCGGAGTGAAGCTGGTGCTCGATGAGATAACTATCAATGTCGGCGATGGTCTGACCCTGACGGAACTCGACGCGCTCCAGGTTGGCGACACCGTTAAGCAGCGACGTCGCCTCTATGGCACCTACGCCGTCACAGTCCTCCAGGAGGCACCGGAGGGCGAGACACTCGAATTCGATATCGAGATGTCATTCACAAAGCGCGACCGTCGCCCCCCGCCAAAGTGCTGCAACAGATGCTGGCGTTAGCATTCAAGCCGTGACACCTTCCGAGATAGCGCCCAAAGAACTGCGACGCGCTGAAGCGCGATATTCGCTGGGTGTTTTGGTATATGTCGCAGGCGCCTATTGGATCACAGAGCGACTTCTTCTTGACTGGGTGTCTAGCGCCGATCTGAACTTCTTTCTGATCCAGCCGGTCATCTGGCTCGGATTGGGCGCTGTGTCGTATGTCGGATGGTCGAGGCTGCCCACGGCTCCTGCGATCAGTCGTGACTGGTTGGTAACCGCGGCGCTCATCGGCGGTGTCTACGTCGGAGTGCTCGTCTTCGCCGGCATCGTTGGTGGGATGGCAACTGTCCGAGCTGAATTCGACTGGCGCGTGTACCTCGAGAACACCTGGTACGTGGGGACGCTTGCCATCGGTGTGGAGCTGGCGCGGACCTATCTGCTCCACGCCTGGAAACCTCGCTGGCCGAGTTGGACCGGGCCGATGGTCGTGATCTTGTTCTTTGTCGTCGTGACACCGTATGCCCAATTCCAGGCGCTCGATACGATTGACCGTGCTGTCGAGATAATCGGTTCGAGTCTTGTCCCTGCCATCGGGATCAGCGTCCTGGCGACTTGGTTCGCGGATCGTGGCGGGATGGGAGCGTCGCTTGCCTTCCGGGCGCCGATCTTGGCCTACCTGTGGTACTCGCTGGTGCTGCCCGACCTGCACTGGAGCACGACACTTGCCGTCGGGGTTGCGGCGGCTGTGGTCGCCTACGTTCTCGCCGGCCCGCTTGCAAGAGCGTTGACCGAATCGGAGCCAGCTTCCTAGGCCACCACGATGTTGATCAACTTGGGCGGGCGGGCGATGACCTTGCGGACCTCACCCTTTTCGAGCCAGGGTTTGATCTTGTCAGCGGCCATAGCAACCGCAGCGGCGTCTTCTTCTGAGATCGTTGCGGATACCTCGAGCCGATCCCGCACCTTGCCGTTGACCTGAATCACCATCGTCACGACATCCTCGGCTGCAACCGAGTCGTCGGCGATGGGCCAGGTAGCGACGTGGATCGAGGTTTCATGTCCACGGTGGTGCCACAACTCGTCGGTGACATGTGGGGCGATTGGTGCCAGCAGCTTCAGCAGCGTCTCGTTTGCCTCGGTCCATGCCTCGGCAGAAACATCACCAGCCCGTAGAGAATCGAGCATCACATTGCGCAGCGTCATCAGAGCTGCGACTGCGGTGTTCCACTTGAAGTCGACCATGTCCTCATCGACCTTGGCGATGGTCTGATGGACCTTGCGGCGAAGGTCGGCAGTCGCCTTGGCGGTGACGGACTTTGGCGCATAGTCTGCCGTGCCCAGCCTCCACACATCTTCGATGAAGCGTCGCGAGCCTGCGATGCCGCGGCTGTCCCAGGGTCCACCCTTCTGCCACTCGAACGCAAACATCAGGTGAGTGCGCACGGAATCTGCGCCAAACTCATCCACCAGCTCGTCAGGATTGACGACGTTGCCCTTCGACTTCGACATGCGCTGGATATCGAGATGGTGCTTCAGTTGAGTGACGTCGTTGGCGCCCGGTATCGATGGGATTGAGACCGGGGCGGTTGCGGGAACCTCGACTCCGACGAGTCCGGTTGCCGTTTGGACCTGGAGCAGGTTCTCGGTGCGGCGCATTAGCTCCCCGACTACGGCCCCGGCGTCAGATTCGGCCTCAGCGTCGACCCGTAGCGATGATGCAACGAGTCGGCCTTGATCCCATTCGCCGTCGATAACGAGTGGATCGCCTTTTCGTTCCGCTCCGAGAACCTGGCCCTGATTCCGGAGCATCAGGAAGGGTTCGTCGAACAGGCCGTTTACATCGCGGCCGTGCTCACGCATGATCTTCTCCGCATCGGCGAAGACACCCATGTCCCGCATTGCCTTTACGAAGAATCGTGCGTAGAGAAGATGCATAACGGCGTGCTCGGCACCCCCGGTGTAGACATCCACTGGGAGCCAGTAAGCGGCTTCCTCGGGATCGAACGGCGCGGTGTCGTACTGTGGCGAGAGGTAGCGGAACCAATACCACGATGAGCACATGAACGTGTCCATGGTGTCGGTCTCCCGGCGCGCGGGATTGCCGTCAGAATCGACAGTGGCTATGAAGTCCTCGTTGTCGACCAGCGGGCTGCGCCCGGAAAACTCGACGTCTTCGGGCAGCACAACCGGTAGCTCGGCGGCGGGTTCGATGGAGCCATCTTGACGGTGCACCATAGGGATCGGTGATCCCCAATAGCGCTGGCGTGAGATCAGCCAATCACGGACGCGATAGTTGACCGCTTCCTTACCGGCGCCGGCCTGCTCCAGCCAGTCGATGGCGGCAGCGACGGACGGGTTGGCTCTTCCCTTGGCTTCGGTGGTGGCCACACCGTCGATCGGGCCGCTATTGACCATTACGCCCGGACCAACGTAAGCCCCGCCCATCGTCGGCTCGTCGAGCGGGTCCTGTCCCGTGGGGTGAATGACCGGGATGATCTTGAGGCGGAACTGGCGGGCGAACTCGAAGTCGCGTTCGTCATGGGCGGGTACGGCCATGATGGCGCCGGTGCCATAGGACAGCAGCACGTAGTCGGCGATCCAGACCGGGATCTGCTCACCGTTGACAGGGTTGATGGCATATCCGCCGGTAAAGACACCGGTCTTCTCCCTGCTCTCCTCCATCCGCTCCAGTTCGCTCTGAGCGGCCGCTGCGGTGCGGTAGGCGCCAATCTCCTGATGACGGTCTGGGGTGGTCAGGGAATCGACCAGGGGATGCTCTGGTGCCAACACCATGAAGGTTGCCCCCCACAGCGTGTCAGGGCGAGTGGTGAAGACGACGATTTCATCGCCTTTCTCGGTCTCGAATGTGACCTCGGCTCCTTCTGACCGGCCGATCCAGTTGGTCTGCATAGTCTTGATCGGTGCGGGCCAGTCGATGCCTTCGAAGTCGAGCAATTCATCGGCGTACTTGGTCAGCGCAAAGAACCACTGCTCCATCATCTTCTGGGTGACCGGTTGGCCAGTGCGCTCATCCTTGCCGTCGATAACCTGCTCGTTGGCGAGAACGGTCTGCAGCGTGTCGGACCAGTTGACCATGGCTTCACCGCGATAGGCGATCCCGGTTTCGAACATCCTCTTGAAGAACCATTCTGTCCACGTGTAGTACGACGGGTCGCACGAGACGGCCTCACGCTCCCAATCAAACATCGCTCCCATAGACCGCAACTGCTTGCGCATTCGATCCATGTTCTCGTATGTCCACTTGGCGGGGTGGATGTTGCGCTGGACGGCGGCGTTCTCGGCGGGAAGCCCAAACGCATCGAAGCCCATCGGGAACAGGACGTTGTAGCCCTTCATTCTCATAACCCGCGCCCGGGCATCGGACGGCGTCATGGCATACCAGTGGCCCATGTGGAGGTCACCGGACGGATAGGGGAGCATCGTAAGGGCGTAGTACTTCTGCTTCGACCAGTCCACCTTGGTGCGGTAGATGCCCTCTTTGTCCCATGCGGCCTGTTGACGCCGCTCGATCTCTGTGTGTCGGTATTCCATCTCTGCCTCGAGCGCTAATGAGGGCGACATGGTAGGCGCTGGAGCCTTGGGCCCGAGAAGTTTGAACAACTCCGCACAGCCAGGGGTTACGCTGCACCCTCAATGTATGACTCAGCACCTGCCGCCGACCTACTGCGCGCCACCGGAATCGACCCCGTAAGCCTCACCGAGCTCATGCCGCGGGTGGATCCCGAGACCGTTTACGTAAGGGTCGCGTCGCCGAGGTTCCGTCGTATCTGGACGAAGGGAATCGCCGCTGTCGCCTTGCCAAACGGTGTCTTTGTGCAGCCGGCCATCATGGAGCGGTTTCGGACCGGCGCAGAACGTGAGCGGTCCGGTCAACTCATTGTTCATGAACTCATGCACATCGAACAGTGGCGGCGTCTCGGAGCTGCCCGCCACTTGACGCAGTACATCGGTGACTACATTCGCGGCCGATACCGGAGGCTTGGCCATTGGGAGGCCTACCGGGCGATCCGTCTCGAGGTTGAGGCGAGGGCCGCAGCCGCATCGATCGCGGAAGACAGGATGCGGTGAACGACCAATACTTGCCCGGATCGGTGTGGACCTACGTGGACGCCCTGGCTGTCTTCTTTGGTGGCCTCATCGGCGCTGCGCTCGGGCTCGGCATCGTCACGGGGATTGCGGGTGAAGGAGCTCTCGACGACGTCTGGCAACTGATCGTGATAAGCCTGGGGCAGGCGCTCACCATCCTGGCCGTGGTCACCTACCTTTCGAAGTCGCGCGGCACCGCTTCATGGGACGTCGACTTCGGGTTGCGGTTCCAGCCTTCCGATTTCTTGGGAGTCCTATACGGTCTGGCGCTACAGATCGGTGTCGTGGCCCTGGTGCTCTATCCCCTGCAACTGCTGCTCGGTCTCGATGAGACCCCGCAGCAGTCTGCGGTCGATACCGCAGGGGAAGCCACGGCGCTCAGCGCACAGATCGCCATTGTGATCATGTTTGTGATCCTGGCACCGCTAACCGAAGAGCTCGTTTATCGCGGGATCCTGCTGTCGAGGGCGCGTCGTGCGATGTCGCCCCGCAACTCAATCCTTCTCACCTCGGCGATATTTGCGGGTATCCATTTGGTTGATCCCAATGCGATCTTTGCGGTGCCGGGATTGTTCGTGGTGGGACTGGTTCTGGGATACCAGGCACTGCGCACCGGGCGTCTCGGTTTGTCGATCGCAACGCACGCCGGTTTCAACCTGCTGACGACAGTGGGTCTCCTCCTCGACATGGGTGCCTAACGACAGTCTTCTCCTGACCGGGGCGAGGTGTTAGTTGTATTACAGCGCTGGTTTGGCATCGGAATCATCGATGGAGGTCCCGTGCCGCCACGCCACTTGTTCGCACTCGCCGCACTGGCGGTGGCCGCGGTAGCGGCGTCGCTCTGGTACGGGCAGTCTTCACCCGACCCCGCCCCGCTGCTGGTGGCGACCTCGGTTGTGGGCGAGGAATCGTCGATCACCGTGCATGTGTCGGGTCAGGTTGCTGCACCGGGACTGGTCGAGGTAGATGCCGGCGCAAGGGTCGCCGACGCTGTTGCCGGCGCCGGAGGATCGACCAGAAACGCGGACCTGGCACTGGTCAACCTTGCGGCTCCGCTCCTTGATGGCCAGCAAATCGTTATCCCTGAGATCGGCGACGCTTTGGTGGGTGGCGGCGTGGCCTCTGATGGGAGGATCCACATCAATTCAGCTACGGCTGGCGAGTTGGAGCAACTGCCTGGCGTGGGGCCTGTGCTTGCGGGCCGTATCGCCTCATACCGCGACGAGAACGGACCCTTCGCAACCGTTGAAGACCTCCTCAACGTGTCTGGCATCGGCGAGGGCAAGTTGGAGACGCTCCGCGATTCGGTAGCAGTTCCCTGAGCCGTCTGAATCCACCGTCGGATCTAGGGCGCAGTGCCGTGGTTGCAGCCGGCGCGATCTGGCTCGGAGCTCTGGCGGGGCCAATATGCCCGCTGCCCATTGCGGTTGCCGTGGTCGGCGCAGGTGCCGCGGTCGCTGTGTGGCGACGCAGCTCGGCGGTGCTGCTCTTGGCGCTGGTCGGTATCGGGCTCATGTCGGGGGCCATGGCCGAGACACGGGCTGAAGGCACCCTGAGCGCCTGGGTACCGCAGGGGCGCGGCGTTCTCGAAGGGGTCGCGACAACGGATGCCGTTGCCTATGGCGACCGTTTTTCGTTCACATACCGGCCGTCCAGCTGGCAGCCGAACGGAGCTGTCGCGGCGACCTCGTGGGTCGGTCCTGCTTTGTTGATCGTCACCACCGAAGGCGACGTCGCCGCCGGCGAGCTCGTGAGTGTCAGCGGCTTTGTTCGGGCAAGGCCCGATGTCATACGTGGCGACCCGATCGCGGGCCATGTCACCGCAACCGACGTCACGCCCATGGATGCTTTGCCGTCGGTCGCTGTTGATGCCGGGAATGCAATCCGCAGACGGGTCCAGAATCGCCTCGCAGTTCTCGGCGAGACGGCAGAGGCAGCACTACTGGGTGGTTTCCTCATTGGAGACATCGCCAGACTCCCGGACATCGACAACGAAGCGCTACGGCGTGCCGGGCTCACCCACTACGTCGCCGTCTCCGGCAGCAACGTCGCGTTGGTTCTCGGAGCTTGGTGGTTGGTGCTGGGGGTTGCCGGTGCCGGCGTTCGCATCCGTTCGGTCACCGGTCTAGCGGTGTTGGTTGTGTTCGTAGTCGTCACACGATGGGAGTCGTGGGTGATTCGAG
>CBDUNF010000172.1:0-7655 GCA_965368515.1 uncultured bacterium | reverse complement strand
AAATCGGCCAAGTTTGAGTTGCGCGCAACGCAACTCAGGCCCGGGAAATCGGCCAAGTTTGAGTTGCGCGCAACGCAACTCAGGCCCGGGAAATCGGCCAAGTTTGAGTTGCGCGCAACGCAACTCAGGCCCGGGAAATCGGCCAGGTTTGAGTTGCGTGCAACGCAATTAGGCCGTCCCTTTCCCGTTCTTGCGTACACCACATCCATATATGGACGTCAGATCCGCAAGAACGGATGGGCGCGACCACCTACTCGCCGGAACGGACCTCTAGCTGTTCGTCAGAAGTAAAGGCACTCCAATAGCGGCGGAAGTAGTCCCATCCCGAGAGCACGGTTGCCAACAGGGCGAGCAACATGAGCCATTCATCGAGGAAGAAGGGGCCAATCTCAGATTCGGCTCGGATCATTGCAAAACCGATCGCGACAAACTGAAACGTAGTCTTGCTCTTGCCCCAGAAACTTGGCGGAACGGTGGCCTTCTCGAGAGCTGCGACGGCCCGCAATCCCATGACCGCGATCTCTCGACAAATGATGATGAACGCCACCCAGGACCAGGCCCGACCGACCTCGATGAGGACGAGCAGGCTACCCACAACAAGCACCTTGTCGGCTACTGAGTCGAGAAACGCGCCAAAAACGGTGGTCAGCTTCCAGCGACGGGCCAAGTAGCCGTCGGCGAAGTCAGTGAGCGCAGCCGGGATGAAGATGGCGAGGGCAATCCCAAACGCATGGTCGATCTGGTCCGAGAGCAGGACGAACGTCATCACCACTGGGGTGAGCACAACGCGCGCAAGTGCGAGCAAATTGGGGACGTTCAAGGGTTGCGCCATGGCGGTGATGCTAACCGCGATCGGTTGGCGCTTTCCGACGGACCCTCGCCGATTCCCAAACACCTAGAGTCTCGGCATGAGTTTCGCCTTCCTGGCCACCTCATTGATCGTCGTTGCCATTCCCGGTATGGGCGTGGTCTACACCGTGTCGGTTATGCCGGGCCGAGAGACGACCTTCAGTATCTCCCGGATCGCGCTGGCATTCATGTCGGCCGTTCGTGCGGCCAGTTCGAGCTCTAGGTCCGCCACTACTCGACCCAGTTGAGGCTCTTGTCGACAGCCTTCTTCCACGACTTGTACAGCGTTCCCCGCCGGTCCTCATCCATCGCGGGAAGAAAGCGTCGATCCTCTGCCCAGTGCTTACGAAGCTCGTCGATGCCCTGCCAGAAACCAGTCGCCAGGCCGGCCGCATAGGCAGCGCCCAGCACAGTTGTCTCAATGACCTCGGGACGGACCACGTCTACATCGAGGATGTCCGCCTGGAACTGCATCAGCAGTTCGTTCACGACCATGCCGCCATCGACCTTCAGCTCATTCATCTCGACGCCCGAGTCGGCTTCCATCGCCTCGAGAACGTCCCTACTCTGATAGGCGACCGATTCGAGCACCGCACGGGCGATATGGCCGGCCTCGCTGAACCTGGTCAGCCCGGCGATTACACCCCTGGCATCTGACCGCCAGTACGGTGCGAACAGCCCAGAGAACGCCGGCACGAAGTAAACATCTCCGTTGTCGGGGACGGTCTTCGCCAGCGGCTCTACATCGGGTGCCTCTGCGATAATTCGCATCTGGTCGCGCAGCCACTGCACACCGGACCCGGCTATGGCCACCGACCCCTCCAAGGCATACCGGGGTTTCCCGGTCGCAATCTGATAGGCAACAGTTGTCAGAAGTCCCTTGGTTGACACAACAGCCTGCGTCCCGGTGTTCAGAAGCATGAAACATCCGGTGCCATAGGTGTTCTTGGCGTCACCGGGGTTGAAGCAGGCCTGGCCGAACATGGCAGCCTGTTGATCGCCCAGGATGCCCGCGATTGGTACCCCTTCGAGGATGCCTTTCCCACGTCCGATCAAGCCAACGGAGGGAACGATACGCGGGAGCACCGACTTCGGTATGTCGAAGATCCCGACGATCTCATCGTCCCACTCAAGCGTCTCGAGATCCATCAGCATCGTGCGGCTTGCGTTTGTCACGTCAGTCACGTGTTCGCCGGTGAGGTGCCACATCACCCACGAATCCATCGTGCCAAAGCGAACCTCACCCGCTATTGCACGTTGCCGCAGTCCGGGCACATTGTCGAGCAGCCATCTCAGTTTGGGTCCGGCAAAGTAGGTGGCGAGGGGCAGACCGGTCTTCGCTCGGAACCTATCGGGGCCGACGTCTCCGCCGAGTTCGCGGCACAGAGCATCGGTCCGGGTGTCTTGCCAAACGATCGCCGGTGCCAGCGGTTCGCCGGTCACAGCATCCCAAACCATCGTCGTTTCGCGCTGGTTGGTCAGTCCGACTGCGGATAGGTCCGTGCGCTCCAGGCCCGCATCGGCAAGAGCAGCAGCGATCACTTCTTCGGTATTAGCCCAGATTTCCGTGGCATCGTGCTCTACCCAGCCAGGCTGCGGCATCAGCTGGGCATGTTCCTTCTGGGCCATGCCCACGAACGCCCCCGCATGATCAACAATCGCAAAGCGTGTGCTGGTGGTTCCCTGATCGATCGCTCCGACGTATGCCACGTCTTCTCCTTCCAGGCTCAGTTGCCGCCGTCCGTCGTCCCGGTCAGCTGTTGCGCCTCCGGCCCGCCGTCGGTAATGAACTTCTCCACGACATCGGCGGCGAGTTCGATCATAAGATCGATCTCCGGCTGCTCCTTGGCAGCAAACCGCCGCAGTACATAATCCGCCGGGTCCATTCTGCCCGGTGGTCGCCCTACGCCACATTTGAGACGCCAGAAGCCCTGGGTGCCCAGCGATCGAATAACGGATCGAGCACCGTTGTTTCCCCCCGAACCGCGGTCGAACTGCAGCCGCATCCTCGTGAAGGGCAGGTCGATATCGTCGTGGATGACCAGCAGATCTGCAGGATCAGCGTCGAAGTACCGCAACAGCGGGGCGACGGCTTGCCCTGATTCATTCATGAATGTCGTGGGCAGGGCCAATACGGTGCGCACCCCGGCGACCCGGGTTTCGCTCACCTCTGCGCGAATCGTTCGCCGGGCACGTTTGAAGGTTGCTCCAGAACGCGCGGCAAGCGCGACGACGACATCCGCACCGAGATTGTGCCGGGAACGGGCATACCCCTCCCCTGGATTGCGCAGCCCCGCGATGATGGGGAGGCGAGTCTCGGGAGTGGTTGAGGAGACCGTTACGCCTCTTCTTCCGCAGGCGCTTCTTCGCCCTCTTCGCCCTCTTCGAGCGGTTCGATGGGCTCGCCGTCCTCGTCGAGTTCGGTGAGTACTTCGAGTTCTTCCTCGACGCGCGGCAGCAAAACGGTGACAAGCGGACGATCCGGCTCATCGAGGATTTCGACACCCTCAATCGCAGCGATGTCGGAGACCTTCAACGTATCACCGGTGAGCATGTCCTCGATGTCCACGACAATCGAACTCGGAATAGCCGTGGGCAATGCCGAGATGTTGATCGTCGTGGCAATAGCTTCGACGAATCCGCCGTCGTCGCGAACACCCTGCGGGGTTCCGACGTACTCCACGCCGACCTCTGCGGTAATCGCCGTGTCGAGGGAAATCTGGATCAGATCGAGATGGATGACCTCGCCGCGGACCGGGTGCCGTTGCACCTCACGTGCAACGGCAAGGACTTTCTCGTCGCCGTCGATGTCAACGTTGATAAGAGCATTGCGCCCCGCCTCGGTGTGGAGGGCCGAGTAGAGCTCGCGTCCGTCGACTGTGATTGACTTGACCTCGAAGTCTTTGCCGTAGACCGTTGCCGGGACCATGCCTTCACGTCGCAGGCGCTTGGTCGGGCGAGTCCCGAATACAACGCGGGGCTGGGCGCGTAGTGTCACCTGCTCCATTGTGAACGTCTCCTCATAAGTAATGAATCTGGGGTTGTTGCGCCGCGCAAAGATGGCGCGGAGTACTAGAACGGCCCATATTATGCGCTATTGAGCGGCCTGAGGCAAAGGGAACGGCCCTTTTTCTCATTCTTGGGTAGATCGAGACGACGATCTTGGCCGTGGTTGCTCCGGGCACAAAGGCAACTCACGATGCCCGGGACCTTCTCCGCACGCCGGCCCCCAGCCGCCGGCTGCGCTCGTAGGGGAAGATCTCAATGACTTCTCCGGATCGGACCCGGTCCTGGACACGTTGCCAGAACCGCACCCCGAACAGGTCCCCGTGGTGCTGCTCGAGCACCGCCCTGAGTTCGCCGCGGATCCCCAGGAAGTTTCGGAACTCTTCGGGAAACACATCGTTGTCGCCGACACCGAACCACGGGTCTGCCGACATCTCGCGGTCGGGATCTACCGTCTGTGGCATCTCTCGGAAGTTGCATTCGGTGACCCGACTCAGCTCGTCGTAGTCGTAGAACACGACTCGGCCGGAGCGGGTGACTCCGAAATTCTTGAGCAGCATGTCCCCCGGAAAGATATCCGACATCGCAAGGTTCTTGATTGCCCGGCCGTAGTCGATCATCGCCGCCCGACCCTTGAGTGGATTGCTCTCCCTGAGGTAGATGTCGAGAGGGACAACCTTCCTCTCGACGTAAACGTGATGCAGCGTCACGGTGTCAGCCGACACTGTCACCGACCGCGATGCCTCGCTTTCCAGCTCGGCCAGCAACTCAGGACCGAACCGTGATCTCTCGAACTGCATGTGCTCGAACTCGTGAGCGTCAATGAGACGACCAGCACGGTCGTGGCGGAACACCAACCGGTATTTCGACATCACCTGCCGCCGCGTTGTCTGCTTTGGATACGGGAAGCGATCACGGATGACCTTGAACACGGCGTCGTAGCCCGGAAGGGTAAAGACGATCATCACCATGCCGCGGATCCCGCGGGCGTACTCGAAACGAACGTCGGACCCACCGATGAACGATCGCAGGTCCCGGTAGCGCTCGGTCTTACCGTGCTTGTTGTATCCGATTGCCGTGTACAACTCGGCCGGCTTGCGGTGCGGGATGAGCCTGCGCAGGTAGTTGACCACCTTGGCCGGGTCTCGTGCGGGCACCAGGAACGACGATCGGGTGTAGCTGAATAGCACCGAGATATCGTCGGGCTCCAAGAGCACCGCCCCAATGATCAGCCCCCGTGACGTGTGATGCACCGCTGCCGCCAGCGGAAGTGTGAGAACGCCTGCGGTGATCGTGCCCACGACGTATGCCGCTCTCCCCCGGTAGAAAGGCTCCGGATGCGCCTCGATCCCTGTGACCGGGCCTGTTTCTCCGTGAGAACTGAATCGACGTGCGATTTCGAGAGCAGCAAGCCTCACATCCCGCTCGAGGTTCTGCCACTCGGTATCACGTACGGTTCCGGTCATGAGCGCGATCAGTTTGTCTTCAGTCGTACCGCTATCGAGGTGAAGTAGCGACGGCTCGCCGGTCGCCACCTCCGGTGGTTCGTCGGTGAACTCGACAAGCGGGTTGGTTCCCTCGGTCTTGAGGATTCGCCGTGTGATTGAACTGAAGAATGTCTTAGCGATGTCGGCATCCGGCCGCCCACCAACCGAGTCGGCATAATCGGACCGCGCTTCAACCCAGATCGCGGGATCGGCAATATCGACATCAGCGGTATCGACGATCTTCGCAACAACGTCGTCCACACTTGCGTTGTATAGATCGAGACGTGCCGCCGCGTCGTCTTGGAGACCGGCCCAATCACGGGCCGCAAAGCGTTGTGCGGCCCGATTCGTGATCGACGCGAACTGATTGCTGTAGGCAACAAAGCCCGCAGCTGCCGCCCGGGAAACGTGGTCCGCGGACCCGGTCACATGTTTTCGCCTTTGAAGATGGCGCTGACCGAAGCGTCAGTGAATATCGCGTTGATGGCACCCGCCAGCACCGAGCCAATCGAGAGCACCGTGAGGTTCTGCAAGTCAACGGCGTCGTCGGGTACGGGCAATGTGTTGCTGATGACGACCTCGGATATCGCCGAGTTCTTGATCCGGTCGACGGCCGGGTCCGACATGATGCCGTGAGTCGCGGCAAGCCGGACACTCAACGACCCACGCTGCTGGAGCAGGTTGGCGGCTCCAACCGCGCTACCAGCGGTGTCGATGATGTCGTCGACGATGATGCAATGACGTCCGTTGATGTCGCCTATGACCTCGATCGATTCGGACTTGTTGCGGACGTCGGTGCTGCGACGCTTGTCGATAAACGCCACGGCGGCGTCGAGATGTCGCGCATAGCGGGCCGCTCTCTTCACCCCACCCGCATCGGGCGAGACGATTGTGGTCGGGCCGTCGAGGGTCTTGGCCAGGTAGTCGACGAACACGGGCAAGGCCGTGAGGTGATCAAACGGAACGTCGACAAACCCCTGGATCTGACCGGTGTGGAGATCGACCGAAGCGAGCCGATCCGCCCCAGCCTTCACAAAGAGATCGCCCATCAGCTTGGCGGTGATCGGTTCGCGGGGCCGGCCCTTCTTGTCCTGCCGGGCGTATCCGAAATACGGAATGACCGCAGTAATCCGCTTGGCCGATGCCCGCTTCAGAGCATCGATCATGATCAACTGCTCCATGATGTGGAAGCTGACCGGCGCCACATGACTCTGCACCACGAAACAATCCGCGCCGCGAACGCTCTCGGTGAAGTGGATGTAGACCTCGCTGTTGGCGAACACCTCGCGCTCTACGCCACCAAGATTGGTACCGAGAATGTTGGCTACTTCGCGAGCGAGACCCTCGTTCGCGGAGCCTGAAAACACCATCAGACGTTTCCGACTGGTGATCTCCACGTTGTGCCGATCCTCCCATGGGCTAACCAACAAGCAGGCTAGCTGTCATCGACCAGAACGCCCAACGCCGTTCAGCAGGCGTCGCCACGGCGCCGCAGCACCGCTTCCACACCCGCAAGCTGATCGATGGAGTTGATTCCGAGCCCCTCTTCAGGGCTCGCGATATGGGCCTCGATACGATGCCCATCGCCGGCCAACACGCCGATGACGTCGGTGAGGTAGTACTCGCCTTGTGCGTTGTTGGTGTTGATACGGGACAACGCGTCTGCAAACCATCGGCCGGAGAACACGTACACAGAGGTACCTACCTCGGCGATAGACAGTTGCTCGGGGCTGGCGTCCTTGGCTTCCACGATCCCAACTACCCCGCCCTCGGACCGAAGCACCCGGCCGTATGCTCGCGGTTCGTCGAGCTCGACCGTCAGCAGGGTTGCTGCGGCACCACTTGATTGATGCAGCTGGAGTAGATCGTTCAAGGTCTCTCCCCGCACTAGAGGCATATCCCCCGGCAAGACGATGACATCATCGTCGTGGCCAACATCGAGACCATCCATGCCAATCATGGCGGCGTGTCCGGTGCCGAGTTGCTCTTCTTGCAAGGCAGAACCGACACCCGCGGGAAGGACCGCACGCACCGCGTCAGCCTGATGTCCGACCACTACAACGGTATCTGCGCTGTGTGCCGCGGTGAGCGCATCAAGAGCCCAGTGCAGCATCGGGCGACCGGCGACCGGATGGAGGACCTTGGCGAGATCTGACTTCATCCTCGTGCCCTTCCCGGCACCAAGAACGATTGCTTTGACCGCCATAGACTCACCACCATTCCTAGCGAGGCGATTGTTGGCTGGGGGACCAGGATTCGAACCCGGACTGCGTGGACCAAAACCACGGGTGCTGCCTATTACACCATCCCCCA
>CBDUNF010000171.1:0-7705 GCA_965368515.1 uncultured bacterium | reverse complement strand
AGACCGGCGAGCTCCGTTGCTGGCCGATGCGGAGGTGTTCGACTAATGCGTCGATACCTCGTGACCGGCGGTGCCGGATTCATCGGGTCGAACTTCATCAGACATCTTCTAGACGCCGAGCCGCAGGCGACTGTGGTCAACCTCGATCTGCTCACGTACGCGGGGGTGGAGGAAACCGTTTCCGAACTCAACCGGCTCGATAGACATGAGTTTGTCTATGGGGATGTCCGCGACGCAACGCTGGTCGACTCGTTGGCTGGAGCGTCCGATGTCATCGTGCATTTTGCCGCCGAGAGTCACGTGGATCGGTCGATTTCTGGCCCGCGGGTCTTTCTCAGCACCAACGTTGTCGGCACCGGTGTGCTGCTCGAAGCTGCCAATCGGCACCGAGTGGATCGATTCGTCCATATCTCAACGGATGAGGTCTACGGGTCGATTCCCGCCGGGGCTGCGACAGAAGCCTCATCACTCAATCCCTCGTCCCCGTACGCCGCATCGAAGGCGTCGGCCGACCTGGTGGTGGCGTCGTACCGTCACACCTACGGGTACGAAGCGATAGTCGCACGCTGCACCAACAACTACGGCCCCTATCAACATCCCGAGAAGCTGATACCACTAGCGATCAGTCGACTACTCCGCGGTGCATCGATCCCGCTCTATGGCGACGGGTCACAAGAACGCGATTGGCTCTGGGTAGACGACCACTGTGCCGCGATCAGGCTGCTGGTGGAGGAGGGTGTTCCCGGCGAGATCTATAACATCAGCTCCGACACCCTGACATCGAACCGTGAGGTGGCCGGCCGGCTAGTGAGCCTGGTCGGCAGCGGATCGATCGGACAAGTGGCGGATCGTCCCGGCCACGATCGGCGCTACGCCCTCGACTCATCGAAGCTGCGCGCCCTCGGCTGGGTTCCAAGGGTGGAGCTCGACGAAGGCCTCGAGCGGACCGTCTCCTGGTACCGCCACCATCGTGACTGGTGGGAACCTCTGGTCGACTCGGAGTGAAGGCGGTAGTCCTCGCCGCGGGGTCGGGCACCCGAATGCGTCCGATCGCCTACTCGATGGCGAAACAGTTGATCCCGGTCGCCAACAAGCCTGTGTTGTTCTATGGGCTGGAGGACATTGCCGAGGCAGGGATCCTGGACACCATCGTTGTGGTGGCCCCCGACACCGGAGCGGAGATACGGTCGGCTGTTGGCGACGGGAGCCAGTTTGGACTCTCAGTCGAGTACGTGGTCCAGCCGGAACCCCTCGGCATCGCACACGCACTCGGCATCACCAGGTCGTCGGTCGGAGACGACGACATCCTGCTTTACCTGGGTGACAGCATGATGAAGTGTGGCGTGCGGGAGATCGTTGACTCGTTCCATGAGGGCCGACCTAACTGTCACATCCTCCTGAGTCGGGTCGAGAATCCCGAGCGGTTCGGTGTAGTGACACTCGATTCAGCGGGCGCCGTCGCTGAGTTGGTCGAGAAGCCGGCGGATCCCCAATCAGACCTGGCGCTAGCCGGTGTCTACCTGTTCGATAGCTCGGTCTGGGATGCCATTGACGCTCTCGAGCCGTCCGCACGTGGTGAATACGAGATCACAGAAGCCATCCAGTACCTGCTCGACACCGGCAACACTGTTGCCGTCACCGAAGTCGAGGGATGGTGGAAGGACACCGGGCGCAAGGAGGACTTACTAGAAGCGAACGACCTCGTACTCGCTGAAGTGAGATCAGAGATCGCCGGCACGGTGGCATCGAGCGATGTGCGCGGAGAACTGATCCTCGGTCCCGGCTCCTCCTTGACGAACTGTCGGGTCAATGGTCCGGTCATTGTCGGCGCAGATACGGTCATCGCCGACTCCACGTTGGGTCCCGCGACCTCGATTGGCGACGGCTGTGCTCTCGACGGCGCCACCGTGGTCAGATCGGTAGTTCTTGACGGGGCGCGAATCGAGCGATGGCGTATTGAAGCCTCGCTGCTCGGGCGCGAGGTCTCGATGAGCGGATCGGGTCCCGCAACGCCGGTCTCGGTCATCCTCGGAGAACGTTCGGAGGTGGTTGGGTGACAACCCTCATACTTGGCGGATCGGGCCAGTTGGGGACCGAGTTTCGGCGGCTGCTGCCCAACGCGATTGCTCCGCCACGCACCGAGTTGGAGCTCACGGACATAGGGAGTATCGAGTCGGCTGTCACACTCATCGCTCCCGACCGGATCATCAATTGCGCCGCATACGCGGCGGTCGACGCGGCAGAAGAAGACGAGAGCTCCGCGAGCATCGTGAACGGAGAAGCGGTGGGGGAGCTGACGCGGGTAGCGGATGCGCTCGGCATCCCGCTCGCAACGTTCTCTTCTGACTACGTTTTCGATGGGGAAAGCGCTGATCCCTATGTCGAGTCGAGTCGGCCGCGTCCGATCAACGCTTACGGTCGATCCAAGCTCATCGGGGAGAGGTTTGCGCTCCGCTATCCCGGCGGCCTGGTGGTGCGAACCTCGTGGCTGCTGTCGGTCACCCACCTCAACTTCGTCGCCACGATTCTCGAGAAGGCTGCCGCCGGCAACGTTGAAGTTGTCGATGACCAATGGGGGAGACCGACTCTCGTATCCGACCTGGCCCCGGCTGTGCTGGAGGCGCTAGAGCGTGGTGTGTCCGGCCTGCTCCACCTGTCGAGTCCGCCAAGCACAACGTGGTTCGGTCTTGCCCAGGAAGCATGCCGCGTGGCCGGGATCAACCCCGAGCGGGTTGTTGCATGCTCGACGGACGGCCACCGCAGACGAGCCCGTCGTCCGCGCAACTCCGTTCTGGTTAGTCAGCGAACCGAACCGCTGCCGGATTGGCGGAGAGGTCTGCGAGACCTCGTGGCGCACCTCATGAATCAGCCACCGGCTAGCCGGCCTGTCGACAGCACTCGCAGTGTCGGTCAATAGGAAGCAACTAGCAGAAGGTTCTCGAGGGACGAGCTGCGCGGATCAGCTCGTCTGCCCTATCGAGTCCGCATGGCCTCTTCCAAGCCTTGGTCGAGATACGGTGCCAGGAGGCGGGCATAAGTAGCGGTGAGGTGGTTGGCACCCCGCCAAACCAAGATCTCGCCCACTACCGCTGGGCACACCTGAGATGTACAGATGCGGTCGGTCAGGTCTACCAACTGCACACCGAGGTTGGCTGCGGCCATCCTCTGCGAGCCGTTGAATGCGTCGGCGACTTCCATGGTGACGTTACAGATTGCTGCGTTTTCCATGTTGATCGAGACACACTCGGCCACGTCGATGCCGGGAGTCGGCGGATCCTGGATTGCGATGACAACAAGGCCCGCCTCAGTCAGCCGACTCCACGCACGCTCGTAGCCTCCGGCTAGCGCCGTTTCGCGCTCCTCGGCCTTGAGCCGTTCGTCCCCTGACAGCACCGGCGCAAGATGGAATCCAGATGTGACTACATAGTCGGGATCCCAGTCGGCGAGCTCGTCGACGAGCCGATTGTTCCACTCCGTGCATCCCTCGTACGCGACGTTGTTGGTCACCACCGTTACGTCGGCGAATAGGCACCCGGACTTCGTGTAGCTGCGAACGAGCCAGTCACGGTTCTGGAGGATCACCTCGAACGTGGGAACCCATTGAGCTGCGTGCGAGTCACCTACCAGTGCGATCTTGAGTTCGGCTCCGGCGTCACCAAACTCGCAGAAGATCGGGTCGGAGCTGGTCTTGTTCTGATGGCAGCCGAGGTCATACACCGACGCAATATCGTCCTTGGCAACAGCAGGGTCCGGGCTGATGCTTGCTGGGATGGCATTGACGTCCAATGGACCGTCAAACACGAGTGGGCCAGAACTCGTGGATGGAACGTCACCCTGGGACCACGTCGGCACCATTTTTCCCAGAGCAACGCCGGTGAGGATTCCGGTGAGCGTGAGTGCGACACCGATAAGGATTGCGCGCCTGGGTATTGCGACGAACCATGTCGCCTTGCGGATTGGGTTTTCCACCGACTGATGGAAGATCCAGGCAGGAGCGAATGACGCAGCGACACCAAGCGCGAGGATCCATGTGTTTGCTCCCGGGAAGAGAACCGACGCTGCTACCACGGCCGGCCAATGCCACAAATAGAGCGAGTAGGACATGCCTCCGATGAACCGAAGTGGAGCGATGCCAAGCATGCGGGCTGTGGCATTGTCGGGTGCTGCCGCGCCGGCCGCAACAACGACAGCGGTGGCGAGAACGGGGAGCATTGCGGTGTAGCCGGGGAATGCAGTCCCCGCGTCATAGACAGCAGCCGCATACACAATCCCGCTGAGACCGCCGAGGCCAAGAACTGCTGCCAATCGCCGAGACAGAGTTGGGATCCAGGGGACCAAGATGGCCAGAAATCCACCCACCGCCAGTTCCCACATGCGTGTCGTCGTGACGAAGTAGGCGCGCCCGGGGACCTCCGCAGTCTGATAGATCGACCACAAGAGCGACGGAACGGCGATGAACGCGAGTCCGACGAGCATCGCTGTTCTGATCCGCATTGCGGCAGGCTTGAGTCGGGTTACGGCAATCATGACGAGAGGCCAAACCAGGTAAAACTGCTCTTCGACGGCGAGTGACCAGAAGTGAAGCACAGGGCTGGCCGCCTGCCCTTCTGCGAGGTAGTCAACCGCCCGGCCGGCAAAACGCCAGTTCACCAGGTAGGCCGATGCACTTGTGATGTCGCCGGCAACTGTGCCCCATCGGATACTCGGAAGAAAGATGAGCGTGATCAGTGCGATACCGATGAGGGCAACGATCGAGGCAGGCAGGAGGCGGCGGATGCGGCGTGCGTAGAATCGAGCGAGGCGCAGTCGGCCAGTCTTCTCGATCTCACGGAGGATCAGCCCCGTTATCAGGAACCCGGATATTACGAAGAAGACGTCGACACCAACGTAGCCCCCCGGCATGAGCTTCCACTCAATGTGATAGAGAATGACGAGGCCGACTGCCAGGGCACGAAGGCCTTCTATGTCCGCGCGAAAACCGCCTCGCTCACTCGGAACAGGCGGCGACGCGTTTGACTTGACCTGTGGCGTGGCGCTCAGGGGAACCTCCGTCGGGCCACGATCGTAGCCCACCTGCAGCGGGTAGACGTTGGTACCGATGTGGCAATCGAGCGTGCGGAGGGCGGTCTCCACCTCCGAGAACTACCGGCCAGTCTCCGGGACTGGCGGGCGATCGATCTGACCTGGCCGGTGTCCACGCCGCGGTTACTCGAATTAGGGGATATCGATTGCCCAATCTGAGTTCGTGTGCACCTGGGCGTTTTCCGTGTCTATGCTCCCGACCGTTATGCATTACCAACTCTCGCATCTAAGCGCGCTCGAAGCAGAGGGCATCCATATCATTAGGGAAGCCGTCGCAGAAGCTGAACGTCCCGTTCTTCTCTTCTCTGGAGGAAAGGACTCCGCCGTCATCCTCTGGTTAGCCATGAAAGCCTTCCATCCGGGACGGCTTCCTTTCCCAGTCATGCACGTCGACACCGGGCACAACTTCCAGGAGGTTCTCGACTTCCGCGACCGCACGATCGAACAGATCGGTGCGGAACTGATAGTCGCCTCCGTGCAGGAGTCCATCGACAAGGGACGTCAGTCGGACCAGACGGGACCGCGGGCAAGCCGCAACCGACTCCAGATCGAGCCACTGCTGCGAGCAATCACCGAGAACAAGTATGACGTTGTTTTTGGTGGGGCGCGACGGGACGAGGAGAAGGCGAGGGCAAAGGAGCGGGTCTTTTCGTTCCGTGACGAATTCGGTCAGTGGGACCCGAAGAATCAACGCCCTGAGTTGTGGAACCTCTACAACGGTCGCTATCGAGTCGGTGAGCACATGCGAGTGTTCCCGATTTCCAACTGGACCGAGATGGATATCTGGCAGTACATCGAGCGGGAGGGCATCGAGCTTCCGTCGATCTACTTCTCACACAAGCGCACGGTCTTCGAGCGCGACGGCATGCTGATGGCGGTGTCGCCGTATATCCAGCAGTACGACCATGAAGAGGAGTTCGAGGCGATTGTGCGCTTCCGGACGGTCGGCGACATGTCGTGTACCGGTGCTTTCGAGTCATCGGCGTCGACAATCGAAGACATCATTGCCGAGGTATCGGCCACGCGAATCACCGAGCGTGGTGCCAGCCGCGCCGATGACCGCACCGCGGAGGCGGCCATGGAAGACCGCAAGAAAGAGGGCTACTTCTAATGTCGATGGAACTTGTCCGACTCGCTACGACCGGGTCGGTGGATGACGGCAAGAGCACTCTGATCGGCAGGATGCTGTACGACACAAAACAGATCTTCCAGGATCAGATGGAGGCCATCGAGCAGGTCAGCAAGCAGCGCGGCACCGACTACGTCGATCTTGCGTTGCTGACCGATGGGCTAAGGGCGGAGCGCGAGCAAGGCATCACGATCGATGTCGCATATCGCTACTGGGCGACACCGAAGCGCAAGTTTGTGCTCGCAGACACACCCGGCCACATTCAGTACACACGAAACATGGTGACCGGAGCGTCAACGGCAGACATCGCCTTGGTGTTGGTCGATGCCCGAGCCGGGATCCTGGAACAGACTCGCAGGCATGCATTCCTCACATCCCTGTTGCGAGTGCCCCACCTGGTGCTGTGCGTCAACAAGATGGACCTTGTCGACTTCTCCGAAGATCGGTACAACGAGATTGTCGAGGAGTTCACCGAGTTTGCGACGCGACTCGACATCCATGATCTCCGTTTTGTGCCCATCTCGGCGCTCGAAGGCGACAACGTCGTGGAGGAGTCGGAACGCACTCCCTGGTACACCGGTCCTTCCGTCTTGCACCTTCTCGAGGACATCTACGTAGCCTCCGACAAGAACATGATCGATGTTCGCTTCCCCGTTCAGTATGTGATCCGCCCGCACACTATGGAGCACCAGGACTACCGCGGATACGCCGGTCAGGTCGCTGGAGGTGTGCTCAAGCCCGGTGACGATGTGGTGGTGTTGCCTTCTGGTTTCGAGAGCAAGATCGCTTCTATCGACACGTACGACGGCCCGGTCGACGAGGCTATGCCGCCGATGTCGGTCACCGTACGCCTCGAAGACGATATTGATGTTTCCCGCGGCGACATGATTTGCAGACCGCACAATCGACCAGATGTTGGCCAGGATATCGATGCAATGGTCTGCTGGCTCAGCGAGTCAGCGCCGCTGCGACCCGGCGCCAAGTATGCGATCAAGCACACAACCCGGTGGGCGAAGGCATTGGTTGCCGATCTGCAATACCGTCTGGATATCAACACGCTGCACCGTGAGGAGGAGGCGGATCACCTGGCCCTCAACGAGATCGGCCGCGTCCGGCTCAGGACTACGCAGCCCCTGTTCTTCGATGAGTATCGGCGTAATCGGGAGACCGGGTCGTTCATCCTCGTGGATGAAACAACCAATGCCACTGTTGGCGCCGGGATGATCACCGGCCCATCCCAATGACCGAAAACGTCACCTGGCATCCGGGTGCCGTGACCCGTCGGGCCCGGCACACAGTCACCGGGGGCCCGGGGATGACGATCTGGTTGACGGGACTCTCCGGTAGCGGCAAGTCGAGCGTTGCGGCGAAGGCCGAGCGCAAGCTCGTCGAGTCGGGGCGTGCGACGTACACCCTGGACGGTGACAATGTCCGCCACGGCCTCAATGTAGATCTGGGGTTCTCGGCTGCCGATCGTAGTGAGAACGTGCGGCG
>CBDUNF010000170.1:0-7719 GCA_965368515.1 uncultured bacterium | reverse complement strand
ATCCGCAATCAGCAATGCCGGTTCCATCCCGGAGACCAGGTCTGACCCGTCGAGCGCTGCCTCCACCCGGTCCCAGATCTGCTCGGGCGCGATGGGTGCCGGGATCCTCAGACAGTCGACATCCCGGTTCGCGGTGTTGGCCTGCTCGAGTCCGAAACGCATCGAGGCCATGAAGAGCTGCCATCCACGGTTGACGTCGCCGAAGAAACCTTCCCAATCGTCAATGCCCTCATCGGACATGGACTGGATCAGAGTAAGACGGACGGTGCCTTGCCCTCCGGTGATCAGCCACTCCTCGGCGCCGGTCTCTTCGCCGGCGGTCGTGTAGACGATGCGGATCCTCCGCCCGGGCTCGAGCTCCGCAATCACGCCGGCTAGCTGGACCTCGTCGCCCCAGCCCACAATCCGCTCCCCACCGATACGGAGGTCGATCTCCGCTGTGGTTCCGAACCAGGACGAAAGCCCCTCCGCTGTGGTGAGCCGCTCCCACACCTGTGCGGCGGTGGCCTGGATGTCGATCTCGAAGCGTTCTTCTCGATTAGTCATGATGCCTCGACTGTAGGGAGTACGGATGTAGCCACTCGGAGCAGCAGGCCATCATCAGCGCTGTTGTGACGGGCAATGACCGCAGCGATTTCGTCCAGCATGGTTCTCAGAGCTGCCGGACTCGCCACCCTGACCTCGGTGTCGAGCGTTGCCGCGGCAACCCGCTCCCGCCGACTCCCGGCCATGGTGGCGACCTGAGCGGCTTGACCGATGAGATCGGTGGCCGTTGCCACAACTGCGTTTATACCGGCAACATCGTTTCTGGTCAGCCCGCTTGTGTCGAAAGCCGCCGGGTCCACAAGCACAACTTCGTTTGTCCGGCGCATGACTCGTTCGGTCAGGCCACGACGTGGGCGCAGCTCGTCGAGCTCGACCAGACCCGCCTCCTCCAGAGCGCGCAGGTGGTAGTTCACCTTCTGTCGAGTACTCCCCAGTGTTCGAGCAATACCGGTGGCCGAGTCCGGCTCGTCAAGCGCTGACAGGATCTTGCGGCGAATCGAGCTCAGAACCTCGATCACCTGATCGGGATCGCGCAATATCGCTACTGAGGGTTGATCCATGCCTAGAAGAACTGGTCGATCAGAATCGAATTGCCGTCGGGATCGACCAACGAGACGTGGGCGGGGCCGCTGTCTCCGGCGTCGGGATCGATGCCGGAGACCATCGCGATTCCCGCATCCGTCAGTCGCTGTTCGATCTTGCGCACATCTAGGTACTTCTCGATCCGTTCCATCCGATTCGTCAGACCCGGATTGAACGTAAGGATGTTCCCTTCGAACATCCCGGCGAACAGCCCAATTGTCGATTCCCCGTTCTTAAGGATGAGGTACTTCTGCTCCGGGTCGCCACCGGTCACAACGAAGCCGAGGGTCTCATAGAACTTCCGCGACTCATCAAGGTCGGCGACGGCCAAGGAGATCGAAAAAGCACCGAGTTCCATCTCCCCGGGCAAGTCGTGGTTGGCATGGGGAACAGTGGGCATTTCGGGCAGCATCTGCGACGGCTCCTTCTTGGTCGACCGCAACGCAATCTACTTTTGACAAATCAAATTGTCAATAAGCAGTCCGGTCAAACTGAACTCCCCACTCGACAAAGACTGAATATTCATTCATAATGAACGAATATTCAGTCAGCAACAAGGAGTCCCGACATGAGCTGGAACGTATCCGACATCCCCGACCTCACCGGCAAGGTCGCCGTCGTCACCGGCGCCAACGGCGGGCTCGGGCTCGAGTCTGCCAAGGCGCTCGCCGGCAAAGGTGCCCATGTCGTCATGGCGGCCCGCAACCAGGACAAGGCGGCAGCCGCTCGCGATGAGATCCTCGCGGTCCATCCCGAAGCGTCGCTCGAGATCGTCGAACTCGATCTCGGCTCGTTCGACAGCACCAAGGCGGCAGCCGCCAAGATCGCAGCCGACCATCCCAAGATCGACATCCTCATCAACAACGCCGGGCTCATGGCAATGCCGGAGCGCCGCACCACAGACGGCTATGAGATGCAGTTTGGGGTCAATCACCTCGGCCACTGGCTGTTTACGGCCGGTCTGCTCAAGCCAATCCTCGCCGCGGATGCAGCCCGGGTGGTCACGGTGACCAGCACCGCCCACCACACCGGCAAGGTCGTGGATCCGGACAACGTCAACTTGGACGACAGCTACTCACCCTGGGGCGCCTACGGGCGAGCCAAGCTGGCCAACCTCCATTTCGCCCTCGGGCTGCAACGTGAGTTCGAGAGGCGTGGCCTAGCGGCGCAAAGCCTCGCAGCACACCCCGGGCTCTCCCATACCAACCTCCAGGTGCACACCGTCGAACAAGGCGGTGTTGGGCGCTCGGGACCGTTCTGGGCATGGATGGCCAAGTACACCGGCATGTCCGCCGATAAGGGAGCACTCCCCCAACTGCGGGCCGCCACCGACCCCGACGCCATGGGTGGCGAGTTTTACGGACCGCTCTGGGTCAGTAACGGCGCCCCGGTCCGCAAGCCGATCCTCCGCCGCGACCTCGACAAAGGTATCGAGAGGCTGTGGCTCGTGTCGCAGCGCGAGACCGGCACGTCTCTCGACTTCGACACCGAAGTGGAGCAGGCATGAGTGTCGATCGTCCGGCACTGATCCGCAAGGCACTACGCGACCTTGTCGCGGAGAGGGGCTTCCACGGAGCTTCGATGGGGGCGATCGCCAAGGTCGCCGGAGTGGCCACAGGTACGGCATACGTGCACTACGAGTCCAAGGAAGAGCTCGTGTATGCAACGTACCTGGAGCTCAAGGCGGAACTGGGCGCGGCAGTGCTCGCCGACTTCGATGCGACGGCCGTTCCCAGCGAGCGCTGGCGTCACCTACTGACCAGGTCCTATGCATTCCTCTCCGAGGAGCCGGAACGGGCCCGATTCCTCACCCAGCTGGAAGAGTCGCCGTATTACGAAGAAGCACACTCCCGGCTGGCGGCGGCCGGCGATCCCCTCGCTGCGATGGGCCGGTCGGATGATCTGACAGAACTCCTGGTCTCGCTCCCCTATGAAGCGATCTATGCACTCTCGTTTGGTGTAGCCGTAAGGCTTACCGCTGCCGGTGTGCAACTCGAGCCGGAGGAAATCGACACTCTCGTGAATGCCACTTGGAGAGCGGTCACCAAGCCCTGACCGCGTTCGCTAGGCCCCGGTCGTCAACACGACCTTGCCGGCATGGCCGCCACGCTCCATAAACTCATGCGCACGAGCGGCTTCGAGAAGCGGGAACTGCTCAGCGATCACCGGTTTCATCTTGCCGGTCACCGCCAGGTCGAAGAACTCCGCAAGCGTGTCCCGGTACCAGTCCATGTTCTCCACTGGGTACTTGTCCATGCCCGGCCCCATCGGCGCCTGCTTGCCGTTGGGCAGAAGCTTGACCAGGGCAACCGCCAGCATGCTGCCAGGGATCTTCTTCATTCCGCCCTTGACTGCGCTAGTCATGCCCAGCATCAGCAGCCGGCCACCTTTGCGCAGCGCACGACCGGAACGCCACAACTGTAAGCCCCCACCGATGACGTCGAACACCACATCGACACCGTCGCCGGTCAACTCATGAATTCGTACGACGAAGTCATCCTTGCGATAGTCGATCGGCGTGGCACCGAGCGACTCAACCAGCTCGTGGTTGTAGGCCGATGCGGTGCCGTAGACCTCCAAACCGGCCAGGAGGCCCAACTGGACCAACGCAATACCGACCCCGCCTGCGGCACCATGGACAAGGACTCGTTCACCGCTTTCAACCGCAGCAATCTGATGCATGGCGACACTGGCCGTCAGGTAGTTGGTGACCAGGGCGACCGCCTCCACAGAGGAGAGTCCTTCGGGGACCGGCACTGCACGGTCGGCGGGCGTGCACAGATACTCGGCGTAGCCGCCCTTGTCCCCAAAAGTCCATAGTGCGACCCGCTGTCCGACCGCCAAGTGCGACACGCCATCGCCGACCTTGTCGACCAAGCCGACAACATCTTCGCCCGGGGTATACGGGGGCTTGTCTCCTGGGAACCAATGCCCGCGCAACATGACCTCGTAGCCGGAGACGCCGGCCGCCAAAGTCTTGACCCGGACCTCGCCGGAACCCGGCACGGGAAGATCCTCGGCCACCGCCACGAGGACGTCCGGTGCCCCCCGCTTGGACACGACAACTCGGTGGTTCTTCGCCTCGGCCACGCCAACTCCTTCCGAAACCTCGTTCGATTGTCGCGCAGAGGTCCGCCCGCTGGAAGTGAGACAATGGCTCTATGGAATGGGACGAGGCCGTTGCGCAGAATCGGCGGGCGTGGAACGAGATCGCCCTGATTCGCAGTAGGCAATATGCCGATTCACTTGTGCCTGCTGAGGTATTCCGTGACGGCAACGTAGCCCTCGATCCGCGGGCAATCGCGGCTGCCGGTACCGTCGTTGGGAAGCGGCTCCTTCACCTCATGTGTGCGACGGGTGAGGAGACGATGTCGTGGGCGGTGCTCGGAGCAGAGGCGACAGGCGTCGATCTCAGTGAGATCAATGTTGAACTTGCCCAAACGAAGGCAAACGAGGCCGGCCTGCCCGTCCGCTTTGTCGCTGCGGATGTCGGAAACCTGCCCACCGACCTCTCGGGTGGCGACTTCGACATCGTCTACACGGCAATCGGGGTGCTGGTCTGGGTCCCGGACCTGGACCGATGGGCTACTGCGATTGCGGGCGCTCTCCGCCCGGGCGGCCGATTCATCCTCCTCGACGAGCATCCGCTTGCCATGGCGATGTGGGAGGTCGACGGTCACGCCCGTATCGTCGACGACTACTTCGGACGCAAGACCGCCGTCACCGGCACCGGATGGGGCCACTTTGAGGGCGGAGAAGATGCAGTTGAACCGACCCACCAATTCGTCTGGCCGCTTGGGGATGTTCTCAATGCGCTCATTGGAGCCGGCCTGACGATCAGCAAGGTCGACGAGTACCCGACCCAGTCTGGCTGGCGGTTCGGGGATGCCATGGAAGAGGCCCGGCTGCTCCCGGGAGAGCTTCTGGTGGTCGCACAGCGGGCTAGGTAGTTGGAGGGAGCTGCCCGCCAACCTCCGCCGCCGTCTCGACCCCCGACCAACGCTCGATCTCGGCCTTCAGGTCGAGTCGCTCGACCACGGCCTTGGTCTCGTACTCGCCCCAGGCCGAACGAGGCAACATCCACATGATCTCGAACTCGTTGCCGTCGGGATCGGCTCCATAGAGGCTGAGCGTGGCACCGTGCGACGATTCGCCGGATAGCGCGCCCGATTCGAGAAGCGGTTCGCGTAACGCGGCCAGTTCGTCGATCGTATCTACCTGCCACGCAAGGTGATACAGGCCAACCTGATGGCGCTGCCGTGGGGCAACACCGGCGCCGAGCCCGAACAGGCCCAGGTCGTGGTGGTTGGTGGACTCAGCCGTCCGCAAGAACGCCGCATTCATCCGCGGCTCGCGATTGAGTATCCGAAAGCCCAACACGTCTGTATAGAACGTCAGGGCACGTTCCAGGTCAGACACAAATAGAACTGCATGATTCAGCCTGCGAATACCAGTCACGTGAAGCCTTTCCGGGAATCGGCCCGGGGCGCGGTCGCCCCGGGCCAGATTAGGAGAAGGTTCAGGCCAGGACGGCCTGAACCTCTAGTTCGATTTCGACCTTCTTGCCGACCAGAACGCCGCCCGCCTCGAGTGGGGCATTCCAGGTGAGACCGAATTCCTCACGGTCGATCTTGGTGCTGGCGGAGAAGATGGCCTTTTCGTTACCCCACGGATCGGCAACGACTCCGGAGTAGTGCATATCCAAGGTCACCGGCCGAGTGGTGTCACGAATAGTGAGACGGCCGTCCACCTCGTATCCGCCGGCAACCTGACGCACGGTCGTCGAGACGAAAGTGAGGGCGGGATGATTTTCGACGTCGAGGAAGTCGGGTGAGCGAAGGTGGTTGTCGCGATCCTCGGCTCCAGTATCAACAGACGCTGCATCTATTGAGACGTTCACCGAAGAGGCCTCGGGGGCATCGGCGATGTCGATGGTTCCGGAGAATGCCTTGAAGGAACCCCGGACCTTGGCGGCCATGAGATGGCGGACGCTGAACCCAACCGCAGAGTGCGCAGGATCGATGGTCCAGGTTCCGGTTGTGGGAAGGGTGAGAGTTGACATTGGGAGTGTCCTTTCGGTGACAAATACTTGACTGCTCAGATAATGATACAGCAGATATCTGACACGTCAACTATTTCCTAGTAAGATGTTTCCCATGGCCATCACCAGCAACAAAAGCGCATTGGACGATGTACGCATTGGCGAATTTGGGCTTCTAATTGAAGCGACCCGTCGCCTGATGAGGATCGTCGAGACGTCGCTGCGCGAGAGCCACGGCCTCACCGCCGTCGAGTTCGAAGCAATGATCCGGATGGGTCGCTCCCCCGAGCGCCAGATGTCGATGTCGGACCTCGCCAGCCAGATGGTGCTGACCTCTGGCGGGATAACGCGCCTTGTCGACCGTCTTGCGGCCGACGGGTACGTCGATCGAGTCTCGTGCCCCAGCGACCGGCGCGTCCAGTGGGCACATCTGACCGACAGCGGGTTAGCGAAGGTCGCTCAAGCCCTGGAGACACACCTGGCAGACCTCGACGCCAGCTTCTTCTCGGTGATGTCACCCGACGAGCGGGCCATCACGATCCCTGTCCTCGATCGTCTCCGGGCCACCTGTACGGGCGACTGAACGCCCACGCCACCGGGCGTCGACCCCCAAACCTCCCCATCTGATCTGGGGGATCATCCCGGATGCCCCCGGCCGGCCACTGTCTGATAGTTGGCTCATGGATCGACAGGGAGCAACAAGATGACCACGGTGTACTCGTTCAAGCCGGCGTTCCAGGCTCTCCTGCGCCCGATCGCGCAATGGTGGGCGGTGGGAGGCCGCACCGCCAACCAGCTCACATCAGCCGGCTTGGCCACCTCGGTCTTAGCGGGATTGGCCACCGGCCTCGGTGCGATTGACAACCGGTGGCTCCTTGCGGTACCCGTGCTGCTCTTTGCTCGCATGGCGCTCAACGCACTCGACGGCATCGTCGCCCGCGAGCATGGACAAGCGACGGCCCGGGGTCGACTGTTCAACGAGATGGCAGACGTCACAGGGGATTCGGTCGCCTACCTCCCCCTCATGTTTGTCCTCCCCGGCAACGGAGTGCTGGTAGGTGCCATCGTCTTGTTGGCGCTGGCCAGCGAGTTCGCTGCAGTGCTCGATCCGGTCGGTCGCCGGAATGAGGGCCCGATGGGCAAGTCCGACCGAGCCACCGCTTTCGGATCGATCACATTCGCTCTCGGAGCGGGTATTCCGGCGGGGATCTGGACCACCGTCGCCCTCGCTGCCGTTGCGTTGGCGCTCGTAGTCACCATTAGTAACCGGCTGAGGGAGGAATCATGACTGAGCTGGCCATACCGCTGCGCTGGACGCTCGGCAGCATCTACGGGGTTCTGATAACCGCCGCCGCCGTCACTAAGTCGCTGCCCCACCTGCGACCGGGCACCGACATCGCCGAGGTGGACCTGCGGGTTCGGACCTGGTGGGCCATGACGATCGCCTTCACGGTCGCGCTCCTGGTTGGGCCGATGCTTTCGATCACTTTGTTCGCTGCGATCGGGTTGTTCGCGATGCGGGAGTTCCTCCGCCTCGTTGGCATCCGCGA
>CBDUNF010000169.1:0-7786 GCA_965368515.1 uncultured bacterium | reverse complement strand
CGCCGGCAGGAACGCCATGAACACGAGTGTCACGACCACATTGAAGATCGTGTGTGCGTTGGCGATCTGGCGAGCCAACCCACCACCGATGTCTTCGACGACTCCCGCCAGGGCTGGGATGAACGCCAACCAGAGGAGAACACCGATCGTGTTGAACACCGTATGCACCCAGGCAGCGCGGAGAGCGTCCCGTGGTTTGCCGATGGCCGCCAACTGAGCCGTGACACTCGTACCAACATTGGCTCCGAGTATGAGCGCAATACCCGCCTCGATGTCGACCAGTCCCCGAAACGCTAGAGCAAGGACGACACCGGTCGTTGCGGATGAGGATTGGACCACCGCCGTGAAGATCGCACCGGCGAGAACTCCCGCGAGTGGGTTGGACATGCTCGCCATCCAGTCTTGGAATGGCTCGTAGTCACTCAATGGGCCCATCGCGTCGCCCATGACACCCATCCCGAAAAAGACGAGACCCAACCCGAGCAGCAGGCCACCCTGAGCGCGACGTTCATCGTTCTTCGAGACGAACCTGATGGAGAAGCCCACTGCCACCAGCGCAAGCGCATAGCGGGATACGTTGAAAGCAACTATTTGTGCCGTCACCGTCGTGCCGATGTTGGCACCCATAATGACCCCAACTGATTGCTCCAGCGTCATCAACCCTGCGGTGATGAAGCCGACAACCAACACGGTCGTAACGGACGAGGATTGAATCACTGCGGTCAGACCGGCGCCGGTAGTCGCTGCAGCAAAGCGGTTGGCTGTAAGGCGACCAAGGATGCCTCGCATCCGGTCACCAGCGAGGACCCGAAGCGCCGTGGTGAGCCGATCCATGCCCATCAGGAAGAGGGCGAGTCCGCCAAAGAGGCCGGTGACGACCAGGAAGCCATCAATTGAATCCGAGTCAACGGCTGCATCGACGAACGCCATCACCTGCATCGTCGTCGAGCCTCCTCCCCCGGCTGTGGTCTACGTGGCAACCATAATCTCAAGCGGTCGAGAAATGCCGGACTCAGGCGACAGGCAGGCCCAGGCCCCGGCTGATCACCAACCGCTGTATTTCCGAAGTTCCCTCGCCAATCTCGAGGATCTTCGCATCGCGATAGAGGCGTGCAACCGGCGAGCCCTCAATGAAGCCGGCACCGCCGTAGATCTGCGTCGCGATGCGTGTCGCCGATACCGCCGCCTCACTGGCGTAGAGCTTCGCAACGGCGGCGGCTTGCTTCACCGGTCGGCCCGCATCTTTGATAGCGGCGGCCCGGTACGTGAGCAGCCGGGAGGCATCAACCATGACTTGGAGATCGGCGCACTGGAACGCAACGCCCTGGTTGGCACCGATCGGTCTGCCAAAGGCGTGCCGCGTCTTGGCGTACTCGACAGAGTGCTCCAAACAGGCTTGAGCTAGGCCCAGGGCCAGCGCTGCGATGGCGATACGGCCATCGTCGAGCGTTGCGAGAAACTGCTGAAAGCCGCGACCCTGGTCGCCGAGCAAGTTGTCGCGAGGTACACGACAGTCTTCAAAGATGAGCCCGCGGGTGTCCGAGCCGTGCCATCCCATCTTCCGATATCCGGGCTCCACGACAAAGCCTTGCGTCCCTGCGGGAATGATGATCGAGGAAATCTGGTTCGGCCCGGTCTTGGCGGTGATGGTGACCAGCGACGTGATCGGCGTACCGGCGTTGGTAATGAAGGCCTTGGACCCGTTGATGACCCACTCGTCACCATCAATCTCCGCTTTTGTGCGAGTTGCCCCGGCATCCGAACCCGCTTCAGCCTCGGTGAGACCGAATCCCGCCAGCGCACGTCCGCTCAAGAGATCTGGCAGGTAGTCGGCCTTCTGCTCGGCCGTCCCGTAGTTGTAGAGCGGATTGATTCCGAGCCCGACCCCGGCTTCCAGCGTGATCCCCATGGATTGGTCAACACGACCGATCTCCTCGATAGCGACACACAGCGAGGTGAAGTCGCCACCCATGCCACCGACGTCCTCGGGGAAAGGCAGAGCAAACAGCCCGAGATCTCCCATCTTGTGAACAAGATCCGTCGCAAACGGAGCATCGTGATCCCAGGTTGCCGCCCGAGGAGCGATCTCCTGTTCAGCAAAGTCACGCACGACCTTGCGAAACGCCTCGTGTTCCTCGCTGAGTTCAAACTGCACTTGCGCCCCTCTCAACCTCGGGTTGGCATGACTCCGCGCCTCGTCAGGAGATCAACGATGTGGTCCAGAGGCAATCCAATCACCGTTGAACGTAGCCCATCGACGTTGTCTACGAACCCGTTTCCCTTGCCCTGCAGTGCGTAGGCGCCTGCCTTATCGAGTGGTTCTCCGGTTGCGGCGTATGCCCTCGCCTCGTCTTCCGTGACCGTACGCATCGTTACCCGAGCGGCGTCGATTCCCCGTTCCTCCTCGCCAGACCCCGCACCGACGATGCAATACCCCGTGTATACCGTATGCGTCCTACCTGCGAGCGAAAGCAGCATTTCGGCAGCCTCGGCTTCGTCCGCTGGCTTGCCGTAGACGCGCCCATCGAGCACAACACTCGTATCCAACCCAAGCACGCACGCATTCGGAGGCTGGCTCCCGACCACCTCTGCCACTTTCTCCGCCGCCATCCGGACCACAAACTCCTCCGGGGGCTCATTGGGGAGCCGAATTTCCTCGATATCGGGGATAACAACCCCGAACTCGTAGCCGGCCATGCTCAACAGCAGCCGGCGACGCGGTGACCCGCTGGCAAGGACGAGGCTTGGGGTCAGATCAGATCCGTTGGATGACATCCCATAACGCTAGCGCGATTGCAGCTCCGGGCTCAGAAGGCCATCGGGTTCGGAACTTCCTGCGGGCTATCGTGTCAAAAAGTGGGCAAACGACCAGAGGTAGGACATGCGTTGGCGCAATCTCGAGCAAAGCACAAATGTTGACGACAGACGCGGCCGCACCGCCAAGGTGGCCGGCGGTGTTGGCGGGCTCGGGATTATCGGAGTGTTACTGGCACTGTTCATGGGCGGTGGCGGCGGAGATGTTGGTGACCTTCTCGGGCAATTGACCGCACCCCAAACAACCGCTGCTCCCCAGGACACCAGCGAGTTCGAGGGCATCGACGATGACGAGGCCTTTGTGCGCGCAATCCTGGGCACGACCGAGACGCTGTGGACCGACGTCTTTGCGTCCAGCAATCAAACGTACGATCCGGCCACCGTAGTCCTCTTCAGCAATGCCACTGAGTCAGCGTGTGGCGGGGCGAATTCAGCTACCGGACCCCACTATTGCCCCCTTGACGAGACGGTCTATATCGATCTGACCTTCTACGACGAGCTCAAGCGCAGGTTTGGTGCCGATGGCGGTGACTTTGCCGAGGCCTACGTTCTCGCTCACGAAATCGGCCATCACATCCAACATGAGCTCGGCATCATGGATGAAGTCCGCGAGATTCAACAATCCCGTCCCGGTGACGCCAATGAGTACTCCGTGCGGCTCGAGCTGCAAGCCGACTGTCTTGCCGGCGTTTGGGCGAACTCGATCTTCCAGCGCGAGAACGTCCTCGAGCGGGGAGACATCAACGAAGGGTTGAGCGCGGCTGAGGCAGTCGGCGACGATCGGATCCAGCAGACGACCACCGGACGGGTGAACCCGGAGTCGTTTACGCACGGAACGTCGGAACAACGGGTCAACTGGTTCAACGTTGGTTATGAGACTGGAGACCCCGCAGCCTGCGACACGTTCAACACCGACATCTAGGCAAACAAGGCGATCAGCGCCGGTGTCTACTCGAAGGCGGGGATTCCGGTGATCGCATTCCCCATGATGAGGGTGTGAATCTCGTTGGTTCCTTCGTAGGTGTAGACCGACTCGAGGTTGTTCATGTGACGGATGACCGGATATTCGAGGGTGATGCCATTCGCACCCAGGACCGAACGAGCCTCGCGAGCTACCTCGAGCGCCATGCGGACGTTGTCCATCTTGCCGAACGCAATGTCCTCGACACCGACGTTGCCGGCATCCTTCATCCGACCGATGTGCAACGCAACGAGCATGGACCTGTTGACCTTCACCATCATCTCAACCAGCTTGGAAGGAAGCGATCGGCTTGCCGAACTGCGTGCGTTCTCCGGCGTACTCGAGCGCCGATTCGTAGCAAGCGCGGGCGGCGCCGACGGCGCCAAACAAGATCCCAAACCGAGCCTCGTTGAGACACGCCAACGGTCCCTTGAGGCCAACGACGTTGGGCAACATGGCATCGGCCGGCAGTCTCACGTCATCGAGAACGAGTTCCGAAGTTATCGACGCCCGCAGCGACAGCTTCTTGTGAACATCGTTGGTCGAGTAACCCGGGGTGCCCTTGGGGACGAGGAAGCCGCGGACACCTTCGTCAGTTTGGGCCCAAACCACCGAAATGTCCGCGATCCCGCCGTTCGTTATCCACATCTTGGTTCCGTTGAGAACCCAGTCCGACCCATCACGCTTGGCGTGAGTTGTCATACTTCCCGGATCGCTTCCGGAGTCAGGCTCGGTTAGACCGAAACAGCCGATGATCTCACCGGCCGCCATGCCCGGGAGCCATTGCTGCTTCTGCTCCTCCGAGCCAAACGCCCAGATCGGGAACATCGACAGCGACCCCTGCACGGAGACGAAGCTCCTTGCCCCGGAGTCTCCCGCTTCGAGCTCGGTGCAAGCGAGACCGTATTGAACGGCCGAGGTACCGGCGCAGTCGTAGCCCTCGAGATGCATCCCGAGCAGCCCGAGCGAACCCATTTCCTTGGCCAGCTCCCTCGGGAAGTAGCCTTCCTCAAACCAGTCGGCCACATACGGCAGAACCCGATCCCCCACCCATTCCCGGACGGTGTCCCGCAGGAGGCGGTCTTCACCGTCCAGCAGCGCGTCAACATTGAGGAAATCTCTTGGATTGGGATTCCGGGGACCAACGGGGTTACTCATCGCGACTCCTGCTTCTGTGATGACCGCTCCATGCTACGCGGTTGGCGCCGGTTCTTTGACCCTCACCCGGTCCCTTTCAGTCGGTACGTTGGACACTATCAAGCGGGTCGGTCGTCGACTCCCCTGTAATCTCTGCCCGATGAATGCACAGCTGCCTCCCCGCATCAAGCTTGGCCGATCACCCACGCCTCTCGAATACGCCGAGCGCCTGAGCGTTGCATGGGGCGGCCCACACATCTGGATCAAGCGCGACGACCTCACCGGCTTCGGACTGTCAGGCAATAAGGTGCGCAAGCTCGAGTTCCACCTTGCGGCGGCGCAAGAAGCCGGCGCCGACACTGTCATCACCTGCGGCGCAATCCAGTCGAATCACGCGAGGGCCACTGCGCTTGCAGCCGCACGGCTCGGTCTGCGCTGCATTCTGTACCTTCGTGGTGATCCTGAGATCTCCTTGAACCCAACTGGCAACTACTTGCTCGATCTCCTCGCCGGCGCTGATGTGCGACTCATGAATCCGACGGATTGGCCATCGCGCAACGAGATCATGACGGAGGCTGCGCACCAGGAGCAGAAAGCGGACCACCAGTCGTGGGTGATACCGGAAGGTGCTTCGGACTCGCTGGGAATGTGGGGCTTTGTTGTCGCCATGCGTGAGATCGCGGACCAGGTCGCCGTTGTATCGGGGAGGCCGCCAATCCTGTGGCATGCTTCCTCTTCGGGCGGGACGACGGCCGGCATTGGCTGGGCAGTCGACAGGCTCGGGCTAACTCTGCCGGTGGCTGCTTGTTCGATTGGCGACACCAAGGAGGAGCTCAGTGCAAAGGTTGCGGCGATCTGGGGCGAGGCGGCACTGCAGATGGACGCCAAACCGCCGAACACACCAATCGACTACATCGATGCTCACATCGGCGGCGGGTACGGTGTCGTCAGCGACGCAGACCTTGCCATCCAAACCCAGGCCACATCGCTGACGGGTCTCATCTTTGATCCGACTTACACGGGCAAGGCTCTGGCGGGATTGCGGCGAGAGATCCAACAAGGCAGGTACGGTCCGGACGACAACATCGTGTTCTGGCACACCGGCGGTGGGTTCGCCGTCTTCTCCCACGACTTCAGTCGAATAGTCGCTGCTGCGGCTCAGGACGTTCCAGTCGTTTGATTCCGGTCCACGGCAAGGCATCCATGAACGCCCATGATCTGCGATGAATAGTCGATGGACCGTATGCGTGGAGCGCTGCCTTGTGAGTGGGGCCGGGATAGCCCTTGTTCCCCTCGAACGCATACGCCGGGTAGTGAACAGCTGCCTGGCGCATCAATCGATCGCGGCTGACCTTGGCGAGGATCGACGCGGTTGCGATCGACAGCGACAGAGCGTCGCCCTTCACCAGTAACTCGGCCTCACCCCCCAGCACAAAGTCCCAGTTCCCGTCCAACAAAACGTGATCGTACGAGATTCCGAGACTGGCCAACGCTCGCGAAGCTGCCAGCGTCAGGGCTGCCGACATGCCCAACTCGTCGCACTCGTGGTGCGAAGCATGGCCCACCGACCAGGCCACGCACCAGTTGCCGAGGCGGTCGAACATCGCTTCTCGTTCGCGCTCAGTCAGCATCTTTGAGTCGCGGATCTTGTAGATGCGCCGGTCTCTGGGGACCACAGCCGCGCCGACACTCACCGGCCCCGCCCAAGCGCCTCGGCCGACCTCATCCATCCCACCAACGACGTCCTTGCCAGAAGTCCACAGCGCCCGTTCGTACGCTAGTGAAGGTGACTTGCCCTTGAGGGCGGATCGCAAATGCGGCACCGTCGAGGTCATCTCAGTTGGTCGTCAGATCGTGCGGGTATCGGGCGTACAGGCTGAGCGGACCAGGTTGGCGACCCAAAACGCGTGACCAGAGCTCCTCAGGATCGCCAAAGACGTCATCGACGATCGGATCAACGATGAACCAGGAATCCACGGCAAGCTCCACCTCGAGTTGCCCCGCATCCCATCCGGAGTATCCGGAGAAGACGCGTACCCGCTCCGGCGAAGAAATCGGGTCCGGTGGATCGGTGAGATCGATGAAGCCAACGCCAGAGAACAGGCCTCCTTCGCCGGCGGTCTCCTCGTCGGTCCACTCGGCGACACCGACGGCAACCTCATTACGCACCGGACCACCCACGAAGACCACAGGAGGATCGGCCATTAGCGGGGCCCAGGCCGGAAGGTGATCGGCGGCGAGTTCGTCGGTCGGCCGATTCAGCACTGTACCGAAGGCCCCATCATCTCCGTGATCGAAGAGCAGAATCACTGTTCGATAGAAGTTCGGGTCCTGCATCTGGGGGTTCGCCACCAGAAGTTTGCCGCTGAAAGATGCCGCCATATCACCGCCCCGTCGCTACCGAGACTACTGCATCGATCGCGGCGTCCATCCCGAGTATTCTCACACCAAGGAGGTGTGATATGGAACTGAGGAGTTCGAGCTTTGCCAACGGCGGTCGTATCCCTGGCGAGCATGCGTTCTGTGTCCCGGATCCCGAAACGCACGTCACGTTTGCGCCTAATCGCAACCCGCATCTCGCCTGGACGGCGACACCAGCAGGTACTGCATCGCTGGCGCTCATCTGCCACGACCCTGATGTCCCCACCAAACCGGACGCCGTCAACCAAGAGGGCCGGGAGGTGCCGAGCGACCTTGCCCGGACGGACTTCTTTCATTGGGTCGTTGCCGGTCTTCCCGTGGGTCTTGCGGAGATCTCCGCCGCTGAGTTCTCAGACGGCGTTGTGCGCCGAGGGAGATCCGCTGCTCAAGGGCCGCACGGATGCCTGCAGGGCCTCAATGACTACACCGGGTGGTTTGCGGGCGACCCGGATA
>CBDUNF010000168.1:0-7862 GCA_965368515.1 uncultured bacterium | reverse complement strand
ATGAGCGGGTTGGATTCGTAGCCGGCCTTCTCCAGATTGCGCTCGTCGAAAGCATCTTCGTTCGCAAGGATCAAACCACCGGGGGCAACGTCTCGCAGGTTCGCCTTCAGCGCAGCCGGGTTCATCGCAACGAGAACGTCCGCCTCGTCACCGTGGGTCAAGATGTCCCAATCAGCGATGTGTACTTGGAAGGATGACACGCCGGCCAGCGACCCCTGTGGGGCACGGATCTCGGCGGGGTAGTCCGGGAACGTCGCAAGATCGTTACCGAACGCAGCCGAGCTGTCGGTGAACCGGGTACCGGCCAACTGCATTCCGTCGCCGGAATCGCCGGCGAACCGGATGACTACCCGATCCTTCTTTTCGGGTGACTTGGGTGGAGACAGAGTCTCTTCCTGCATTGTGGAGGCTCCTATGAGTGGCTGCGATCCCGCGGCCGCAACTTGCCGTGTATGTCTGGAACGACAGGCCGAAGCGAACCGAACCAATCAGGCAGTCTATGCGCTTTGCCGCTCATTGGGGGCGATATTCACTTGCGGGTCGCAGGAGGCTTTCTGTAGCGACTCACGCCAGTTTTCTCGAGAGCCGATCCCATCTCGAGTAGGTGATGCTCTGCCCAACGTCGCCCGATCAATTGGATACTCGGCGGCGGGGTGCCGTCGACGTCGAGTGGTAGTGCCAATGCTGGCAAGCCCATGTGGTTGACGAGGGCGGAAAAGCGGGACAGTTGCGGTCGGTACGAGACCTCCCTGCCTCCGACATCGATCTGCTCTTGACCGATTGGCTTGACGTTCGCAGCTACGGATGGCGTCATCAAAAAGTCGCAGGTGTTGAGGGCATGCGCTGCGATGTGTTGGAGCTGCGCTCGCCATTGCTGGGCAGCCACGTATTTGCGCGGATCCACCTCGAACACGTCGCCGAGTCGCGACGCGACGTCCGGGCCATAAGTTTCGGGATGCGAGTGCCACCGCTCATTGTGGACTAGCGCCACTTCGGAGTATGCGATGTGTTCGATCTCTGCCCCCGGCTTCAAGACGGGAAGGTCGAGGTCGATCACATTGATGCCAAGGCTACGCAGCTCCGACACTACGCCGGCGAACGAAGCGGCGACCGTGGCGGTCTGGGGGAGGTCAACCCAGGGATGAGGTATCCCAATGGTTATCTCGTTCAATGATCCAGCGATTTGGGGCTCGATAATCGGCTGCGGGGCCGACCATGGGTCGCTTGCGTCAAAGCCGGCGATCGCCGCATAGACAAGTGCCGCATCGTGGCTGGTCCGGGCGAGCGGCCCAACGGTGTCGAGAGACGCCGCTAGCGGGAAGACTCCGGTGAGGGGAACACGCCCATGGGTCACCTTCAGGCCAACCACCCCGCACAGCGCCGCCGGCACTCGCACCGACCCGCCGGTGTCGGTGCCGATAGCCGCGGCCGCAAGGTCTGCGCTCACTGCGGCTCCTGAGCCACCGGACGACCCGCCGGGCGAAAGATCTGTGTCCCATGGGTTGCGCACCGGCCCGAACCAATCGTTCTCGCTCGAGAATCCAAATGCGTACTCGTGGAGTCCGGTGCGGCCGATGATTACCGCGCCCGCCTGCTCCAGTCGGGTGATGACGGTTGCGCTTCGCTCCGGAACCGCCGTGGGGTAGCTGCTTCCCGCGGTGTTGGGGTAGCCGGCATGATCGATGAGGTCCTTGATTGCGATCGGCACGCCGGCCAGCGGTCCAACATCCTCGCCAGCCCGGACCCTGGAATCGATGGCTGCCGCCGCGATCAGGGCGTCTTCCCGGTGGATCAGGGTAAACGCGTTGATCTGCTCCTGGCTTCGTTCCGCACGATCGATGTGGTCGCTCACGACCTCGGTGGCTGTGAGCGCCCCGGAGGCCACTGCTGTCGCTATTGAGGAGACACCGAGCGGCAGGTCGATCATTCCCAGGTGACCTGCTGGTTGTTCGGGAACACTGAGATCCACAATCGGCCCGCCGGGATGGTGATCGGCGTGCCGTCCTCGAGGGTCAGCTCGAATCGCTCTCCTGCCGTCTCCCGCTCCCAGTTGCCCTCGACCACCAGACCGTCGTAGAACACGTAGGCAGCGCCGCTCCCGACGGTCTCCAGCGCCGGAACGGATGAGCCGGCACCCGTGGAGGAACTTGCCGTGTACTTCTTGGCCGTGATCACGACGAGCGTGTCCGTGGAGATCTGGGTTTCGGTCCGCTCTTCGCCGTCTTCCGGTGCACTGAGCCAGTTATGGGGATCGTCGCCGTTGAACCGGATGTACTCGGTTCCGGTCCACTCCCAGCGGACTACCGGATTGTCCGACCAGTCGAGGCTGACATTCGTGGCGCCCGGGTCACCAGCTGTCGGCTCGCCGAAATCGAAAATGGATTGCGGCGGTGGATCATCTGGATAGCCACGCCGGTCGGACTCGTCGCGCATCAGCAGAGTTGATCCGTAGAGATTGTGCGGAGCGCTTCTCGTTCCGATTCGGAACGTTGTATTGCCGTTGTCGCCAAGCAGGTTCACGTCGTAGCCGAGAATCCTGCTGACCACCCATGATTGGGCACCGGAGATCTGGAGCGGCGCATCGAGGTACTTGACCAGCGTCGGATCGGTTGGTCGCCCGGAACGGATCGGTCCGAGATACTCGACGTCGGTGTGGTGGAACAGTGCGATGAAGCGGGTCAGGCCTCCCTCCACCAGGAGTTCGTACATGGCATCCGCATGTTCGATCCCTGACTGTGGTCGGGCGTTCCAGTGATTGTCGATCTTCACGGCGATGATCCGGCGCTCCAATGCAGCTTCGTCCTCGACACCCATGCCATTGAGGGGAGAGGGCGGTAGCGGTACGGCGGTCGTGGTCGTGGTCGACGTTGTGGTCGTTGTGGAGGAGCTTGTCGTTGCGGCCGCGGTCTCAACCGGGGCCAGCGTCGTCAGCTCGGCTGTCGTTGGGGTGGCGTCATCTCCGCCGCATGAGGCAGCGAAAAAAGCGATGGCGGCAACCGCCAGGAGGGTGTTGCGTGTATTCACGAGGAGGGAGTGTATACGGGGGTGGGGAACAAACGATATTGATTCGGCTGGTAGCGTCGGAGGAATGAGCACGCTTACGTCTTTCGTGGCTGCGGAGCTGGCCGCACGGGCCAACCCGGAGAAGGCCGGTCCCATGGCGGCCTATCTCAAGACCGACATGCCTTTCTATGGCGTCCAGAAGCAGGGGCGGACCGAAGTCCTTGGCGAACTGAGGAAGCGGTTTCCCGTCACGTCCAACGCGGACTATCGAAATACGGTCGCAGAGCTGTGGGCTCAGCCTCATCGTGAGGAGAAATACCTCGCCATCTCGATCGCAAAACGGAACACCAGGTTCGTAACCGCAGCCAACCTCGATCTGTACCGCACGTTGATCGTCGAGGGTGCTTGGTGGGACCTCGTTGATGACATCGCGATCAACTGCATTGGGATTGCTTACCGCAACGAGCGCGAGATCATGGCGCCGGTCATCGAGGAATGGGTCGACGATGCCTTCATGTGGCTCCGTCGTACCAGTCTCCTCTCTCCGATCAAACACAAGACTGAGACCGACCACGCCACCCTTTTTGATCACTGTCTGCGTAGAGCCGACGAAACGGAGTTCTTCATCCGGAAGGCCATCGGATGGACGCTTCGGGAGTACGCCAAGACCGAGCCGGATCGAGTCCGTAGGTTCCTGCTCGAGCACCGAGATCGGTGGTCTGGACTCAGTTTCCGCGAAGCGGCCAAGCATCTAGATATATGATCCTCGCATGACCCAACGTGACCTATGGAATGAACGATATCGGGAGCGGGGAGCGCTCTGGGGAGCGGCCCCCAACCAGTTCGTTGCACAACACTTCGACGGAGCGTCGCCATGTCGGATCCTTGACCTAGGAGCCGGTCAGGGCCGCAACGCAATCTGGCTGGCCCAGCAAGGGCATGCAGTCACTGCTGTCGATGTCTCCGATGTTGCCGCAGAGCAGGCCGGCGAGATCGCTGCTGCCGCCGGCGTTGCGGTCGACTTCATCGCAGCGGATCTCGAACAGTGGGAACCGCCGCCGGAGTCGTTTGGTGTTGTACTTAAAGTAGTCACCAATTCCATTGGCACTTAATGCAGGCGCCGGAAACGGTCCGCAAGGCTCTCCACGCCAAAGCGGCGCGAGCGCTGAAGCCGGGCGGTCAGGTGTTCATCGTCGCTCACCACAAGGACAATCTGGAGCAGGGCATCGGTGGTCCGCCGATGATCGAGGTGCTATTCGATGAGCAGGGTGTCGCCGCCGACTTTGTCGGGTTCGAGATTGTCGCGAACTCCCGGGTGGTTCGCCATGTCGACAAAGAGGACATGACCGGCGACGCGCTCGACCTTCTGTTCATCGCCAACAGACCTATGGCGTAAGCCGCCCCGCTTGGTGTAGCGGCCAGTAGCGAGCAATGATCCTCCAGCCCATTGCGGCAACCGGGAGCGGTCCCAAGGTCCGACCGTCGGCTGCCGAAGCTGCCCGGTTGTCGCCTAGAACAAAGACCTGGTCTGGACCGAGCTTCCACTCGCCATCGGGACGAGTCGGACCGTCGGCCCACGGTTCGGCGAGAACGGCATCGTTGACGTGTACTCGCCCGTTGCTGAGGAGGATCGATTCGCCTGGTAGGCCTACTATCCGCTTGGTCAGCTCGTAGCGGTGAGCCTCAGGGTGGTTGAAGATCACGATCGCACCACGCTCGGGAGATCCGCGGCGTCGTCGAGCGACAACGTAGTCGCCGGGGTGAAGGGCTGGCTCCATCGAGGACTCTGCGATCTCATAGCGCCGCAATCTCCGGTGCAAGCCGGCATATCCGAGCAATGTGAGGGCGGCGACTAGTGCCAGGCCTCGTTTCGATCTCATGTGACCTCCCTCCAACGTCTCGGACTTGGTGCGCGTCAGTGTATGGTCGGCGCAGGAATGGCAAAACACCTGAGGAGGTGACCTGTGGGACTTTTCCGACCCGGTCGGGTGGCTCACGCACACTGCGATCTCTTCTGCGGCGTCTACGACCCGGCACAAGCGATGATCGAAGCGAAGTCAGTATTGAACTGCTGCACCAAGTATCACGCGTCAGATGATGACGTGTTCCGTGCCCGGTGCATATCGATAAAGGAAGAGCGGGCAGAGCTGGTCAAGCATCACCTGAATGTTCTGTGGGCCGACTTCTTCAAGCCGCCGCATCTAGAGCAGTTCCCGAACCTGCACGATCTGTTCTGGCGAGCAACCAAGGCTGCCGGCGATGCCAAGAAGTCAATGGACCCGGCTGTCTCCGAAGGCCTGATCGCGCTGATTCAAGAGATCTCCGATATCTTCTGGCAGACCGAGGCATCGAAGGCTGCAGGCGTATACCCGCCGAGCTGAGGCGCCACGCAGCAGCAAACAAGAACTGGCTCCCGGGAAGTCGCGGGAGCCAGTTTCTTTTCCATGTCGCGCGGGTGGCGCTGCACCACACTCAGTCGTGTAGGTGTTCCATCTCGGTCGTGCTGGCCTCACCGGGGAGCTTGCCCATGATGATCATCGCGAGGACTTCATCCTTGGTGACCTCGTCCTTGTTGACGGTGCCGACCAGCTTTCCTTGAGACATCACCGAGATCCGATCGGCGAGGTCAAACACATCATGGATATCGTGGCTGATGAGGAAGATGCCGATTCCCTCCGCCTTGAGTTGTTGGACTAGATCATTCACCTGCTCGGTTTCGGCCGGCCCGAGCGCCGCGGTCGGCTCGTCCATGATGAGAATCTTGGCGTTGAAATGGACGGCTCGGGCAATCGCCACCGATTGCCGCTGCCCACCCGACAGTGACTGGACCGGCACCTTGAAGTTCTGGAACTTCGGGTTGAGCCGTCCCATCACAGTGCGCGCTGCGTTCTCCATCGCCCGGTCGTCCAAGGTGCGCCAGCGAGTCCGCAGCTCCCGGCCGAGGAACATGTTGGCCGGAGCATCGATATTTTCGGCGAGCGCCAGGGTCTGATAGATGGTCTCGATCGCGTAGTTCTTGGCATCGCGGGGCGTGCTTATGGTCGCCGGCTCACCGTTGACGAGGATCTGTCCGGAATCGGCCTTGTGGGCTCCCGACAGCGTCTTGATCAGCGTTGTCTTGCCGGCACCGTTGCCGCCGACCACCGCTACGACTTCACCCGGGAACAGATTCACGGTGACACCGTCGACAGCATGCACGCCACCAAAGGCGACGCGGATGTCCCGCATCTCGACGAGGGGAGTCATGGTTTCTGTTGTCATGCTGCCGCCTTCTTTCGATAGACCGTATCTAGTGCGACCGCCACAACCAGTACGACGCCGACGGCGATGTCTTGGGCGGCCGTCTCGACGCCAACCAGCGCCATGCCGGACTGCAGGGACTGCATGACGAGTGCGCCAAGCATGGCACCGGGGATGGTGCCGACGCCGCCGCTCAGGGAGGTGCCGCCAATGACGGCTGCGGCGATCACATAGAGCTCGGTGAGCTGCCCGAGACCGCTGACCGCTGCATTGAGGCGGGCGACCTGAACGGCGGCACCGATGCCGACGAGAACGCCCATGAGAGCGAAAGTCTTGACGATGGTCATCTTGGTCTTGATCCCGCCGAGCTCGGCTGCCTCGGGGTTGCCGCCAATCGCATACACGTACCGGCCGAAGCGAAGGCGGGTTGCGACGAATGTCATAGCGAGCACAACGGCGACTGAGATGAGAACTGGGTTGGCGAGACCAAACGCAATATCGCCGCCGCCTCTCTGCTCGGCGAGGCGAATCGGGAGGTTGTAGCTGTTCAGGTAGGCGATGGCGCCGAGCACGACGGTGATGCTGACGGCGCCGATCGTGTAGTCGGCCCACCGGGGGCGCAACTGAAAGCCGAAGCGGATGCGCTGTCTCCGCCCGTTGATTAGTAGGCCGACGATGCCGAGGCAGGCGACAATGCCGACGATCCAGCTCCAGGTGGCCCCAATCGTGCCGCGAGCGCCGCCACCGAGCAACTGGAACGTTGAGTCCATCGGGGCAATGGTGCGACCTGATGCCATCATCCATGCAAGGCCGCGCCACACGAGTAGGCCACCGAGGGTGACGATGAACGAGGGTACCCCGGAGTAGGCGATGATCGCTCCCTGGAAGCCGCCGAGCACTCCACCCAGGACAATTCCGGCAGTGAGCGAGATGATCCAGATCCACGGGCTATCGAAGCTCAGATAGTCCGGCAGTATTTCTGCCTGAAGCATGGCCATCGCCATCCCGAGCACGGCCAGCATCGAGCCGACGGACAGGTCGATGTTGCGGGAAACGATGACCAGGACCATTCCGGTAGCCATGATCCCGACCGCCGCGGTTTGGACCGAAAGGTTCCAGAGGTTGCGGGCCGATAGGAATGTGCCTTCGGACCAGGACCCTTCTCCCGACCAGAACTGGAAGCCAATCCAGATCACCAGGAGAGCTCCAATCATGCCGAGCATGCGGGTGTCGATCTCCATCGATCGAATCGTCGCAGCCAGAGACCCACGTCCGGGGTCTCCCAAGTCTTCGATCTCGATCTGCTCCGGAGCTTCTGCTGGAGCCTTAGTCACGGTTGCACCTCCAACCTCTAAACGAACGCCGCGCCCCCGAATGATACGAGGGCGCGGCGTGCGATTCTCAAGTTACGTCAGCTTGGCTACTAGGGACAGCCCGCCACCGAGCCCGCAGGCACGTTCTGGCAGAGGGTTGCCTCGTCGATCCAACCAGCGTCGAGGACGACCTGAAGGTTGTCCATGGTGATCGGAATCGGCGCCAACAAGATGGATGTCATCGAGTTGCCACCAGGCGAGTCAAACTGGACAACGCCGGGGATGTCGCTGAGGGCAGTTCCCTGA
>CBDUNF010000167.1:0-7871 GCA_965368515.1 uncultured bacterium | reverse complement strand
GGAGGGACCAGGCCAGTGTTTCCGGGGCCCCGACGATCTCGATGACTGCATCAATGCTGCCCTGTTCCTTGCCGATGCCGGGCATGTAGACGGGGAGCGAATGGCAATCCGTGGTGGTAGCGCCGGTGGCTACACGACGTTGTGCGCACTGGCGTTTGCCGACGTGTTTGCAGCGGGAGCGTCGTACTTCGGCGTTGGAGATCTTGCTGCGCTGGCCACCGACACCCACAAGTTCGAGTCGCGCTACCTCGACAGCATGATCGGCCCCTATCCCGAAGCTGCCGATGTCTACGAGGAGCGGTCACCCCTGGCGAACGTTGACGGATTCTCATGTCCTGTGATCTTGTTGCAGGGTCTTGAAGATCGGGTGGTGCCGCCGGCTCAGGCAGAGGAGATCGTTGCCGCTCTCGACGCCAAAGGCATACCCCACGCGTACGTTGCGTTCGAAGGAGAGGGCCACGGTTTCCGCAAGGCCGAGAACATCGAACGGGCGCGTGAAGTGGAGCTGTACTTCTACTCCCGGGTGTTCCGATTCGATCCGGCAGATGTCCTGGACCCCGTCGAGATCATCCACGAATCAGCTCTCTAGCTCGATTCGGGCGCAATACGCCAGGATTTCTTGGACTTGAAGATGCCGTAGGCGACGAGCCCGAGTGGGACCTGGAGGAGATAGCTGAGCGCCCGATAGATCAGCACTGCAGCCACAACCAGGGACTCCTCGCCACCGGCAACGGCCAACGCCGCGGCAAGACCGACTTCGACGATTCCGATGTTTCCTGGTGTGATCGGCACCGCGGTCACCAGCCGCACCAACGCAAAAGCGGCAAGAGCCTCAGGGCCGCTCACGTCTTCCGCAGAAACACCCATGTGGCGCAGCGACATAAGCAGAAGAGCAAAGAGCGAAAGCTGGCTGGTCAGCGTGGCGGCGGTGATGGCCAGCCAGCGTTTGCGGAGCAGATCGATACTCTGTGCGCGGAAATCCACCAGCCCGTCGGCCCACCCCTCGAACGGTCCCATCTTGAACGGGCGCGCCAGCCGGGACGCGATTGCGCTCAAGCGCTCCCCCGCAATGCGGGCGACGCTTTCGCTCGACAGGATCATGGTCAGCAGGACAACGGCTCCAGCGAGCACCGCGACTCCGGTTACCGCGGCGGACTGCAGGGCAGGGTTGCTCGAACCGCCGATCGTGAGGATTGCGAGCGCCACAACGGGCAACCCCAGTTTCACGAATGTGTTCCAGAGACCGGTTACGACAGACGCAATGGCGATGGAGCCGGCATTGAAGCCGAACGAGGAGAACATTGTGTAGGTCACGCCGACCCCGATAGCGCTGCCCGCGGGAAGCGTGTTCGAGACGGCAGTCGAGATCTGGCCTACGACGAACGCCCGCAACAAGGTGAGTCCGGGCAGCGCCGCCAGGATGATGAACTGGTAGGTGAGGATGTTCCAGGCGGCAACAAGCAGCAGGCTGATCGTTTCCAACCAGGTGAGGGACTGGATAGCGGACCACACTTCACCAAAGTCCGCCATCGCCGGCAAGACGCCGACGAGTAGAGCGGCGACGAGAGCTATCGAAGCAGTTATCCCGAGCACCCGTCGCCAACGACTATTGGGGGAGGGCGCCTCTGCGGGGGGCAACGGCTCACCGGAAGGCTGCGTCATGTGAGAATTGTAGGGACTGGTCGCCGCCTACCGACACTCGCTGAAGTAGCGAACCTGACCGTCTATAAGGGCATAGGTACTGACTGCCTCGAAGTGCTGCCCCTGGAAGTCAAATTCGACGGGTACATCGATGATGTCGACCTCGACCCCTTGCACCGATCGTGTGATCGGGGCGCCGGCGGCCGCAGTCGCCTCGTAGTTCTCGAGAATGGCTATCTCACGCTCGACGAACGCTCGACACAGATCCGCACCGAAGGCGTCGGTGACTATCGGGTGGAGCCGGTTGTAGAGGAAATCGACATCGTCGGCATCAAGTGCTGCTCGAAAGAGAGCCAGGAATTCCTCGACGGTTTCGACCGGCGGCGCAGTGGTGGTGGTTGCCTCGTCTTCAGCGAGCGGTTCGGTGGTGGTGGTTGTTGTTGTTGATGACGTTGTCGTTGGGGCAACCGTCGTTGCCTCGCCTTCGGCGAGGGTCGAGTTAGGCGCTGCGCTGGAAGTTGTCGCCGGTGCGTCGGCGGTGCCCGGGGCCGCCGCGGCGACGGTCTCATCGAAGTCCCCTGTGACCAGCCAAATCAGGCCGCCGAGGGTGATTAGACCCCCGGCGACCATCATGGCGATGGCGGTTCGGGTGTTCACTAGACCAGCTTCCATGACTTGTAGCCACCGGGTACCGGTGGTTCACGACGATCTGCTGCGGTCGGGTCGCGGTGGATCCGGAACGTCTCGTCGGCAACCTTGATCGTGGTCACTGCTGCGTCGAACTTGATCTTGAACTCTGGCCGGCAGCCGCAGTCGCCATGACCGCCGCAGCCGTTCGAGTCACAGTTCACCGGGATCATCGAGCCGTCGAGATCAATCGCATGGGTGATGTCCGAATCGATATGTGTGGTCACGCGTTCGGTTGTCGGCCACACGTGCACCGGCACGAGCTGGGCGCTGTCCAGTTCGTATTCACTTGTGATCCACATCACGAACTCGTCATCGTCGACGACGCTTGTGTTGGTGTCGCCGCCATGCTCCTCGTAGGTGGCGCGATCGCGCATTTCGTGGTCGTGGCCGTCCCACAGCGGCTTGAGCCGATGCTCCATTGCGGCATCTTCACGATCGACAGGATCGAGCTCGGCCCGTCGTCGCATCAGCCCTTCGATCTCATCAATGTCCGATCCGATGAAGTCTCCGAACCAGTAGTTGAGGTCACCCCACACTTCGCCCCAGCTCCATCCAAAGGCGTTGAGCTCGACGGGGCATTCGGCCGCGGGGGCGTCGTTGGTGCACTCCTGGGTCGCCAGCACATCGAGTGTGCTGCTGCCCCAGCCTTTGTAGGTGTTCCGGTAGTCGGGGCATCCGGCCTCGAGCTTGACCTCAACTCGGGTGATCTCTGAATGCTCCAGATGTACCGCGACCTCGGGAGGCTCATCACCCTGGCCGATCTGATAGAACTCCTCGTCTGGCGCCAGCCCGGACTGGTCGGTCGGATTGCCGAGACCTTGCATCCAATCGAGGCGACCCCGGGGTCCGCTGCGGGTTGATGCGTTCCCGTTGAGGTTCAATCCCTGCCAGGCAAAGTTGTATTCGGGGATGTAGAGCCGCCCATCACCTGCGTCCTGGCGCGCTTTGGCCGCTTGCACGTGGCTGCGGATCCGGGTCCTAACCTTGATCCGGTAAACGCAACATTCGTGTTTTTGGAAATGGGCCTTCCGCAGCGGTATCCAATTCGCACCGTCGTGGAAGTAGACCGACCAGTCGCAACTCGAGTGCTCGGTCTCCTCGCCATAGACAGGAGGGACCGGCGTGTCGCGCGGATCGTCGTCATCGGGTTCCTCTTCGCCACCACCGGTGTCCGTGCCGGGACGGCCCCGCTCCCTGGTCTTGTAGTAGATCCAGAAGCCGCCGGCGAGGATGGAAACACCAAATATCGTCACAATGATCGGCACCCAGCGGCGGAACGAGGCGCTTTCGAGATTGCCGTCCTCGGGCAGCGTGGTCTCGGCTGGTGCAGCTGTGGTTTCGGCCGCTGCCACGGTTGTTGTGGGTGATTGAGTGGTGGTTGGAGCCTCGGTTGTCTCCGGCGGGGCTTCCGTTGTTGTGGTGGCTTCGACTGGTTCGACGTAGCAGCAGTAGGTATCGGGGGAGAAGACGACGTTTGGCCGAATCAGCGGGAACGTTTCGGGAGTTCGGCCGGCGCGTTCCGGGTATGTCGACACAAAACCGGGCGTGAACGGAGCCTCAGCCCAGTGCAGGTGCAGGCCGTAGCCGAGCTCTGTCAGGGGGCCATCCTGGGCGAGGTAGGCCGAGTCGACCCCGACAAACATCATGTTGCCGGTTCGGTAGACGAAGCCCGGGAACTCCTCCATGGCGAAGCCGCTGCCGTCGAAGCGGAACGCGCTCACCGCAAACGGATCGGGGAAGTAGGTGACGGTTGGCATCAGATATCCGCCCTCCCAGGTGTCCCCGGCGAAGTCGGACATCCAATAGTCCACGTTCGGGCGGGAGAAGACGACACCCTCGTTGATCGCGAGGCCGGTAGCGAGGTCAACCGGGCTGTCGAACTCAAACCAGAGAAGGGTCACGTCCTGGCCGGGGACTATCCCGCCGCCGCTTTCGAGGTACACCGTGTCTTGTGTCATCGTTCCGCTAGCGGGCATGTCAGGGCGCACGTCGAAGCGGATTTGTGCGCTACCTGTTCCGATCAGGCTCGTCCCGGAGGGGCGAATGACGGGGACGCCGGAGATGTCATCACCGAACGCATACTCGTTGGCGGTCACCGGCGTGGTCATGCCGCGCAGGAGGTGGGCTTCGACGTCGTTGAAACCAAGTTGCTGCACGCCGGCAAGCGGTACGAGGTCAGCGAGGTCGGCAGGGTTGGTGTCGATCAAAAGGTCATCGGCGTTGATGACGTCGATTGGGACGGCGCTGTCCTGAGCCGAGACTGCCGGCACGATCAGCCCGATTGAACCAAAAACACAAGCTGCGATGGCGGCTCTTAGGTGACGGCGCGACCCGTTTGGCGATGACGCCATAGGAAACCCTCTCACGTTGTCGTGCCTCGAAAGTACCGGCGCTGGGGCCCGGTTGGGGGATGGAAATGTTGTCCATGACCCGTGAGTGGCCATGGGCAAAGCTGGTAGCTTGGCTCGATGAACCGCAGACGAATTCTTCTTGTGGCTGCCGCGTTTGCGGCCCTTGTCTCAGCCTGTACCTCGTCCACCGACGAGACGACTACGACCACCGTAACTCCGACAACGGCGGCTCCCACGACCACCACTACGCTCCCGCCGGTAGAACCGCTCAACCTGGTTCTCATGTGGCACCAACACCAGCCGCTCTATCCGAAGGATGAAGCTGGAGTGGTCAGCCGTCCCTGGACTCGGGTCCACGCCACCAAGGACTACTACGACATGGCGGCGCTGGTCGCCGAGTACCCAGACCTGCATGTGACCTTCAACCTCACCCCTGTGCTCATGCAGCAGCTCGAGGAGATGACGCAGGGAACCAAGGACCTCTACTGGGTGATGACCGAGGTCGCCGCCGACGAACTCACCGATGAAGAGCGGACTTTCATTATCGATCGATTCTTCGACACCAACGCATCGATCGTGTCTCGCTTTCCTCGCTATCAGGAACTGATTGAGCGGCGTGATCGTCCCGAGAGCTTCTCCGACGGCGATATCCGGGATCTGCAGTTGCTCTTCAACTTGGCTTGGACCGATCCTTCGTTCCTGGCCGAGGAGCCGCTGGCCGCACTCGTTGCAAAGGGCCGTGACTTCACTGAGGAAGACAAGGCGACGGTGCTCGCCGAGCATGAGCGGATCATCGCCGGTGTTTTGCCGCTGCACAGCGAGCTGTGGCAGAGCGGGCAGATCGAGGTGACGACAACACCCCTTGCGCATCCAATCTTGCCTTTGATTGCGGACACGTCTTTGGCCACCGTCGGCGATCCGACTGCGATCCTGCCGGCCAACCGGTTCCGCCAACTCCCAGACGCAGTCGAGCACGTGAGCCGTGGCCTTGACGAGGCGGAGCGGCTGCTCGGGCAACGTCCCACCGGGATGTGGCCCGGGGAGGGCGCTGTGGCTCAGTTGGTAATGAACGTGTTTGGATCGCAGGGTGTCGAGTGGGTGGCAACTGGCGAAGACGTCCTGGCGAAGACCCTCGGCATCGGTAGCTTTAGCCGAGACAACGATGATCTGGTGCAAGAGGCTGACACTCTGTACGGGATGTATGAAGCGCAGACCTCGGGCGATGGTGTCGCGATGTTCTTCCGCGATGTTGTGCTTGCCGACCGCATCGGTTTCGAATACTCCGGCACGGATGCCGCTGCTGCCGCCGATGACTTCATGGCCAGGTTGAGCGACATAAACGACGCACTCGACGCAGCCGACGTCGACGGGCCCAAGGTCGTGACCATCGTGGTCGACGGCGAAAACGCATGGGAGCACTACCCGAACGATGGGATCGACTTCCTCAACGCCGTCTATTCGCGGCTGTCGGATGCTGAGTTCGTGCGTACGGTCACTCCCAGCGAGCTACTAGCCGAGTACCCGGACGCATTGACCCCGCTGCCCGATGTGTACCCGGCATCCTGGTTCCAGCCCAACTACGCGACGTGGATTGGCGAGGAAGAAGAGGCAACGGCCTGGGACTACCTATTCCGCGTTCGCAGCGACTTCGGTGAAGCCCAGCGGAGCGGCGCCTACGACGACCTGATCATCGACGAGGCCTATCGGACCATGCTCTTCGCCGAGGGATCTGATTGGTTCTGGTGGTATGGCGCCGACCAGGATTCAGGCGACGACGGCTACTTCGACCGCGCCTACCGCGAGCTGCTGGGCCAGGTATACGACATCCTCGGTATCGAGCGACCGGAGTTCGTCACCATCCCCATTGTTCCGCAGGCTTTGGTTGATCCCGACTACGGCATCACCGATCTGGTGACCGTCCCAATCGACAACGACGTAGACACCGACGAGTGGGCGCAGGGGGCCGGCCATTACACCCTCGGCGGCGGTCTCGTCGAGTCGCTCGATTACGCGTTTGACAAAGAGAACATGTATGTCCGGGTCGACTTCGCCAGGGAGGTCCTCGGAGACACCAGCGCTTCCTTTGACCTCTACTTGGACATACCCAACTCCAGCCAGCAGCACGGTGTCAGCGAAGGTGGCACCATCCTCGGCTTCCAGGCAACCCACCGGATGTTCTTCACCGGTCGTGACCCGGTGAACATCCGTGGCCCGCTGCCGCACAGCATCCGCGGCACCGATCTGCGAACCAGCACGCCAACGGGCTTCGACGGCGAGCGCATCGAGTTTGCTTTGCCGATTGAATCGCTGCCTGCGATCGAGGCTGGTGACAGGATCACGTTCAGGATCATCGAGACCAGCGGCGGGCCCGATGGCATCGTGTTGCCGGAAGCCGGACCCGGCTACATCCAGGTGCCCGATATCTCTAATGTCGAGCCGGTGTTCGAGATCGCCGATCCGGCTGGTGACGATCACGGTCCCGGCGGGTATACGTACCCGGCAGACGACGTGTTCGGCCCAGGGTCGTACGACCTGACCAACTTCAGCGTTGGTATCTCAGGGGACAACGCGGTGTTTGCGTTCGATGTCGCGGCGCCGATCGGCAACCCTTGGGGGAGTCCGGTCGGGTACTCGATTCAGACCCTCGACCTCTACATCGACACGGATCCTGGGGCGGGAACCGGCGCTCGACTGCTGCTGCCGGGGCGCAACGCTGCGCTCGAGGAGGGCAACGGCTGGGAGTACGGACTCACTCTGGAGGGATGGTTCCCGGCGCTCTATCTGGCGGACGCCGATGGGGCAACCGAAGAGACCATGCCGACGTTCCGAGTGATCGCCGATGCGGACGGAACGGTCACTGCTCGGATTCCGCTGGAACTGCTAGGGAACGGCGACCCATCCGCCTGGGGCTACGCCGTTGTGCTGATGTCCCAGGAGGGTTTCCCGTCGAGTGGGGTGCGGCGGGTCCGTGACATTGGTCAGACCGCCGAGCAATGGGTCGGTGGGGGAGCGCCTGAAGACGCCAATCACACCAGAATCTACGACCTGTTGGCGCCCGATGAGGGAGTCCAGGAGGAGATGCTCAGAGGTTACGAGTCGAGTGCGACGCTCGAAGGTCTGGGCCCGGATGACTTCCCGCAGGTGCCGGTGGTGGTGAGCGTCCGGGATTTCGGTGCGCGGGGTGACGGG
>CBDUNF010000166.1:0-7927 GCA_965368515.1 uncultured bacterium | reverse complement strand
CAAGCTTCCCAACATCGTTTCTACGCATCAATGGGTTTCGCCGACACACGTTCCATCGAGGCAGTGAGGCTGCACACATTCGTACAGATTGAAGGCGTCTGACCCGCGCCGGGCGGGAGCGCTAGAGCGAACTGATATACGCGACGAGCGCGTCCAGGTCCTCGGCGGAGAGGGAGTCCGCGTAGGTCGCCGGCATAACGTCGGCGGTGAAGCCATCCGCAATGACTGCGTTGGGATCGAGGATCGCCGTCCGAATGTAGTCCTCGTCTACTGACGCCGAGAGCCCCTGCCAAGTCGGCCCAACGCCGTCAACACCGTTGCTGGAATGACAAGCAACACAACCGCTGCTGGTAGCCAGAGCCTCACCGGCGGCTACCACAGGATCTACCTCAGCGGCGACTTCGTCTGCGGCTGCTGCGGTTGACGACCCGAACACATCGTCGATCAGCGAAACGACCGATCCGACTGCGCTGATCACGATCAGAGCGACGACGGCACCACCTGCGAGTCCGAGCAGTGCACCCCGCCCGAAGAACGACTTCTCATCCTCGACCGGCGCGTCCACGACGGCCTCGTCGGCGCCTTCAGCCAATTCACTATCCGATGTCACTGGGTCACCACCGCGGTCTTACGACAACTAATGTGCGGCAGACTAGTGTCTGAATAGCAGATGTTCCATGTTGCGGATGCGATCCGCCCGATGAAAGGCAACAGTCGGCATGACTGAGAGAAGCAGGCGAGAATCTCTACTTCTCGGCGCCATCGCCGGCGCCGTCATCGCCCTCGGGATAATCGCCCCTCTGGTCGCCCTGATCGTATAGCCAAAGGGCGTGCCCACGGGTCCCCCCTATGGTTCCCGTGGACACATTTCCGGCCCTGACCGACCGAATCCCGCACGAGCCTCGTACCTGTTTGCGGCGGCAACCGCTGCCCGTTTGGATTGTCTCGATTTCATCTTAAACGCACATAGTGCGTAGCAGGATTCGAATAGCTGAGCTCAAGCTGCGCAGGTCGCAAGACTCGTCCGCTCGGGCCCAACGTGCGTTAGCCATCTGGGCCGACCAACTTGGACGAACTACCGTGGGCCCCGCATGCACGCCCAAACAGACTTTCAGTGCCCTCAGAGTGTCAGGTTCGCCCACTTCTTGAACCGCGTCCTGTCCTGGGGGATGGAACCACGGCAGCGTGATTCGTTCCTCGCTGAAGGTCTTGCCGATTGGGACGATATGCAGCACACCGAGGGAACGGCGCGAGTCGTTCTCCGTGCGCTCCGCGGCATACCTGCAGGGATCTGGGCGAGACTCGACGAAGGAGACACGACCGCTCTTCCCGTATCAGTTGCAATATCGCTTGTCGGCCTCGCCGGCACCGCGGCAGGACTGTTGGAACGCACCTACCCCATGGACATGCGTCGGTTTGTTCTGCTAAGCGCGGTGGGCACTTTCCTGCTTGGGGCGCTGATGATGCGCGAACCAAGGCGCATAGTGCTGCGAACCTATCGGCTACCGGGAACGCTGCTTGCGGCCGGTTTCCTCGGTATGGCGGCGAACATGCCAGAACCGGACCAATGGCCATACGAAACACAGGTTCTGGAGACCGCCCTGATAGACCTCGCAATGGCCACCGGCTTCGCAGCAGTCGGAATCGGTTTTGCCGCAATCGTGATCGCCTCGCTCATACATGAGCCCCGGCCGCTGGCATTCAAAGGCGGCGTCGCGGTTGTGGTCGGGACCGGCATCTTTGGATGTGCTCAGATCGCCTGGGGTATTGCCGCAGTGACGATTGATGCCGCGATAACCGTGACCTCGGTCGGTGTCGGCCTCGCCGCTCTTTCCTTTATCCATGTTGTCCCACGACTGCGTAAGCTACAGATCGTTAAACAAAGAGAGTTACCGTGAGACGTAAGGGTGGAACCGGGTTGGTGCGAAACGAGCTGCGTCTGTTGCTGACCGCGGCGGATCTCCGGCTCGCCGGTGACACACGATTCCACGGCTATGACATCGCTCGACATCTCGCTGCCGCCGAGGATTCCATGTCGACTATGTCGCAGCCGACGCTCTACCGAGCGCTTCGTCGTCTCGAGGAGCGCGGCGCTCTCGAGAGTGAATGGGAGAGCCTCGAGGACGCGGCAGCCAGCGGCCGAGAAGGCCGACCCCGTCGCTACTACCGGCTGACGTCGGCTGGTGCGGAACTCGCCAAGGCGGAACTGCGCGCGCAGAACCTGCGATGGGCGAGTGGCCAACTGCTGCCCAATCCGAACTAGACCAAGCCTCGCAGAGGCGCCGGTCGGCTCGATTCTCTTGTCGTCTAGCTACTCCTCGTAGCCGGGATGGGCGACCATGGTTCCTTCGACCCCGGCCACCGGCAGGAACGACATCGAAGCGTCGAGACCACGCCACAGCGCATACATCTGCGCCGCCGGCTCCAGCGATAGCACCTGACCGTCGACCGTTCCCGGACTCGCCTGGGCAGATACCAGCGCCAGCGACTCGCGTTCCAGAGTCGCCGTCAGAGCAGGTGCGGAGTACTCGACCTGACCGTTGATGGCCATGCGATGAGTCTCACCGTCCCAGCGGGCTTCGACCACGGCTGCATCGCCCTCTCTAGCGATCCAGAAGGCGTTGTCCTTCTCAGCCTCGAAGTCGGCGCGATCCAGGAACAGCCTGGGCTTGTCCCGGTACGGCTCACCCGAGGTCGGACAGGCGGTCACGCAGTTGCCACACTCGTTACAGAAGTCGGTCAGGACCGCAATCTGCAGAGACTGATCAACGCGGAACGATGACATATCACCCACGGCCACCGATCCGCCGTCCACCGACAGAGCCGGCAGTTGGGCCTGGAACGGCGACGCTTCGTAGGTCATCAGCGCCAGGTTCGGGCAGACCCCGACACACAGGCTGCAGATGGTGTCACAATCGAGACACCGGGATGCTTCCGCCTGCGCTTCTTCCTGGGTGTACGTATGCAACGTCTCGTTGAAGTTGTTGCGCACATCCAGCGGAGTGTGCCTGACCGGAACCCGGTATTCGCGGTGCGCCCGGCGCGCAACCATCTCGCCTACTGAGAACTGCAACGGCTTCCATGTCTCCGGCATCGGGACCGGGGTTCCGGTGGCCTTGTTGATGATGGCCGCGGCGACTGCCTTGCCGTCCGCTGCTGCCTTGACGATCGAAGAAGGGCCATCGGCGGCAACATCACCACCGGCATAGACGCCCGATAGTGAAGTCTCGAACGTCTGCGGGTCGACCACCAGGTACCCCCGCTGGTTCAACGCAGGCTCTTCGTCTCCGAAGAAGTCGAGTAGCGAGTACTGGCTGATGGCCAGAATCAGCGTGTCGAGTTCGATCTCGAACTGTGAGTCGGGCACATCGAATGGGATCTTACGGCCGGAAGAGTCGCGGTCGCCCCGGTACTCGGTCTTGGTGCACACCAAGCCCTTCAGCTTGCCGTCCTCGGCATGGATCGCAGCCGGGTTCGCCAACTCGATGATGTTCACGCCTTCAGCGATGCTCTCATGTATCTCTTCACGATCTGCAGGCATCTGGTCGATGGTCCGCCGATAGATCAGAGACGTCTCGGTGGCGCCTACGCGCCATGCCGATCGAACACAGTCCATCGCGGTGTCGCCGGCGCCGATCACGCCGACCCGCGGCCCCACCGGAAGCGGGGTGCCTTCGCGGACGCTGCGGAGGAAAGCAAGAGCATCGATGACGCCTTCGCTGTCTTCGCCGTCGAAACCGAGATACTTCGGCAACTGAGCGCCAACCGCAACGAACGTGTAGTCGAAACCCTGTTCGTGGAGATCGGCGAGATCGAAGTCCCTGCCTGCCTTCATGTTGTATTTGATCTCTACACCGAGATCGTGCAGCACTTGGAGATCCTGATCGATCTGCGCCTGCGGGATCCGATACTCAGGGATAGCTCCCCCGACCATGCCACCGGCGTACGGGTGCCCTTCAAAGATCGTCACTGCGAACCCAGCTCGGCCGAGCTCTTGTCCGGCGGCGATCCCGGCCGGACCGGCGCCGATGATGGCAACCTTCCCTGCAGTCCCTGCGGACTTGGTTTCCCCCGTCGCAGACTCGTGCTCCATGATGAACCGCTTCATCTCACGGATGGCAAGAGGCTCATCCATGTGCGTACGGATGCACGTCGTCTCGCATAGGTGGTCACAAACCCTGCCCAGCATCGAACCGAGCGGATTGTCGGCTCGTGTTATCTGGACCGCCTTGTCGAAGTCACCCTCGCGAACCGCTCGCATGTAGGCGGGCACGTCCTGACTCACCGGGCACTCATCGACACATGGTGCCTCGATGCAGTCGAACAATCCCAGCTTGCGATCGGTCTTCGAATGGTCCGTCCGGAAGGAACCTTTCTTGTACCGCCAGTCCTGACGAACATACTGCGCATACTGCCGCAGGTTGATGCGCTTCAGGGCGTCAACTGTCACCTTGACCAGCAGGGCCGTTCGTTCCTCGTTGAAGTCGTGACGACGCGCCCACTCGACGACAACTTCTAGCGGAGATTCATCATCGGACCAGTAGCGGAGACGTTCGCTCAGCGACGCCGCCTGGTCGGCGCTGAGATCGAGTCCGCTCATGGTCAGAGCCCCGTAGGCGGCCACAGAAACGAAGTCGCCCATGTTCTCCTGCGCAACAGCCGTGTTGGCAATGAAGTCGGTCAACGTGTCGGCGCCGGCTGCATCCATGGCGCCGTTGAGCTCGTCTATGTACTGCGGGAGACGCAGATAACCACCCGTCTTGAGCAGATCCGAACACACGGTGATGGTCGTCATACCCGAACGCATCAGGTCGGCAACGTTAAAAGCATCGGCGCCACCTGCAAACGACAACAGAATGTCGCCGCGGAACTCTTCGAACAAACGCAGCGCCAAGTTCGTGGTCACGGCGTGCAGCGACCTACCCGACATGTACATCATCTCGTCTTGCTCGAAGACGGGACGGTGGTTTTCGACCTCGAGCGTGTTGCTCAGCTTGAGGCCGAATACCAGGTCGTTGGCCTTGGCGACGCGACGCAGGTTGTGGAACATCGGGACGGCATCCACGTACTTCAGGTCGTGCCCGAAGGCTTCGTCGGGTACAGGGATGTCGGTGAAACCCAAATCGTCGTTGATGATCCCGCGCACGCGTTCGGCGCCGAGCAACGTCGGGTTGCACTTAACAGAGGTGTGGATCTTCCGCTCATTGAGCAGGTAAAGCACGATGGCTTCGATCTCATCAGGCGGGCACCCGTGCATCGTTGACAGAGTGATGGTGTCCGACACGGTGTCGGGGATCACGACATCGCGGATCTCGGGGTAGCGCTCCGCAACGATGTCAACGTAGGACTGCTTGTACGGCGAAGCATCCGCCATGGCGTTGAAGTACCACTGGACGTTCGGCTTTTTGATGCCTTCGAGGTTGTACCCGACGGACATGTTGAAGATCATCCCGGGCGAGTCGCCGGGGAATCCGAGCTTCTTGTGCAGCGCATGGATGATCACCCAGGCGCGGAGATATTCATCGAACGACTCGAAAACCTTGAGTTCCTGAGACCACTCGACGTTGTAGCCCTCGTCCTCGAGGTCGATACATGGTTTGTTGACGTCGAGCTCGTCGAGCGTCTGGATCGTTTTGAGTTCAATGAAGCGAGCCCCGACAAGCCACGACACGATGATGTTCTGCGCCATCTGTGTGTGCGGCCCGGCCGCGACACCAAAGGGTGTCTCCAGCAACTGGCCGTACTTCTCGAAACGGAAACGGTCGGTCTCCGCCGGGACGAAGAACGACGAACGCGGTATGCCAAAGATCGAGTCTTTCTCCTCGAGTTCGGTGAACACCCAATCCGTAAGTTGCTCCATCGTGATCTGATGGAAACGGTCCGACATCAGCGGCTCCTCTCAGGGTCCAGACTCAGTTCAGTTGTTCGCCAGCGCTAGAGCTTGGCGTGCAGTCTCTTGGCTTGTTCTCGTGCTTTGGCCCGGATCTCTTCACCATCGACCCGAGTTGGCTTGCCGTCCTTGAACACGGTCTCACCGTCGACCTTGACCTCCACCGGAGCGATACCGGGCGTGAAGGCGATGTGCCACGGATCCATCGGGTCGTACGACCAGGTCACCTCGTCGTTGCGGGCTTCGGGAACGATGTTCCAACCTTCGGCGAGCCATGACCAAGCAGGATCGGGTCCGACAGTCACGTCAACCGAGCGCTGCATCACATAGGCGAGCCGGAACGACTCGATCATGTTGGCCCCGATCCCATCGGTTCCGAGGGCGACCGGATTCGAGAAGCGAGCCGGGTCCGCATAGCCAACACCGTTGTTGAGGTTGGACCGCGGGTTGTGCAGGATGGTGCCCTTGAGGTTGTGATCGGTCGGCAGGTGAACACAGTGACTGATGAGCCAGTTGTCCTCCGTTAGACCCTCGAGGCGCTGCGGAGCATCGATATCGCCGATGCCTTCGCACACATGTATATGGACGCCGACACCCAGGTCCTTGGCCAAGCCGGCGGCGGCCTCGAGCGACTCGTCGGTGCAGGTGAACGCCGCATGGATCCCGACCATGCCCTTGCCGCCAGCCTTGATGAAGCGTTCGTTCTCCTCGAGACCACGTTTCACCTGATCCGGACCATTCCGGTCACTGACGCCATAAGCGGTCAACAACCTGACGCCGACCTCTTCGCAGGCATCGGCGAGAACGGAGAGCGATCCCTCAATAGCATTCGGGCTCTCGTTGTGATCAACGATCGCGGTCGTTCCGGATTCCAGGGCCTCGAGCGCTCCCAGCTGAGCCGATGCATAAAGCATGTCCAGATCAAGGGCCTTGTCGAGACGCCACCAGACTTGCTCCAGGATCTCCTGGAAATTGGTTGCGACCTTGGGCGGCGCCGGCATCCCCCGCGCCAGTTCGGAATAGAGGTGATGATGAGCGCATACGAGCCCGGGTGTTGTGGTGGTCACTTCGTTACCTCCAAAGGCTGATGAACGTTGAACGGCACCTGCGTACGCCGCTTGCCGTCGACCTCGAAGAAGGCCCCGGCGACTGCTCCGGCGGTCGGTACCAAACCTATCTCGCCGACACCTTTCACGCCATATGGTGCTCGCGGTTGGGGGACCTCCACGAGGATGGTCTCCACGGCGGGCATGTCTTTGGCCCTCAGGATGCCCAGACTGCGCAACGTCCAATTGGTCGGGCGTGCGTCGTCGTCGGTCGGGAACTCTTCCGTGAGTGCGTAGCCGAGACCCATGTGGACGGCACCTTCGATCTGACCCTCTGCCAGCATCGGGTTGACGGCCCTGCCGACATCGTGCGCCGCCACGACCTTCTCGATGTCTCCGGTTGCCTTGTCGGCGATCACCAGCTGGCAGGCGTAGCCAAACGCCGAGTGCAGAATCGGGTTCTCGAGCTTCTCTTCGAGCGAGTTGGTCCAGTCGACCCGATACTCGCCGTAGTAATCGACACCAGGGGCCCGGTTGTTCTCGTTGGCGACACGACAAGCGTCGGCGACGCCGCCGGCTGCCATCAGCGTGCCGCGAGATCCCGTCGTCTGACCGGCACCTAGTTCACGGGTCGTGTCCACGATGACCTTGATCCGATCGGCGTCGATGTCGAGTTCCTCGGCAGCGACCTGCTGGGCAACCGTGTGGACACCCTGGCCCATCTCGGTCCAGCAGTGCCGGACCTCGACTGTCCCGTCCTCCTCGAACCTCACAACGGCCCTGGAGATCTCGAGGAACCCGTTGCCGAGACCGGAGTTTTTGAGGGCAAGGCCAAGCCCGACCGCCTTGCCCTCAGCACGCGCCTGGTCATATGCGGGCTTGACCGCATCCAGACACTCCTTTGCGCCCTGGCAACCATCGTCCATTATCTGGCCCGGCCCCCACACGGCACCGGGCGAAATCACATTGCGATCGCGCATCTCCCAGCCGC
>CBDUNF010000165.1:0-7981 GCA_965368515.1 uncultured bacterium | reverse complement strand
GAGCATACGGTGCCAGCAAGGCCGCACTTCGCCACTTGACAGCAATATGGGGTGAGGAATCGAGTAGCGCCGGGATTCGCTTCCTGTCGGTCGACCCCGGGGACATGGACACCCCCCTACATGCAGCGGCCGTTCCCGGGGCCGACAGGTCCGCGCTCCAACGTCCGGACGACGCCGCCGCAGCAGTGCTCGAGTCGGTCTTGTCGACTCGTTCGGCCGACGCCCCGACCGACCCAATGTTGCAGGAATGATGGCTGCGAGCCGGCCGGACCGGCGATCTGGCAAGCTGCTTACCGTTGGAGCCGACGGCCGCATGAGGCACCTGCTGCAATCTGATCTCAGCATGTTGCTTGGACCCGGCGACCTGGTCGTCGCCAACGATGCCGCGACCATGCCGGCCAGCTTGAGTGGAAGACACGAGCGAACGGGCGGCTTCATCGAGGTTCGGCTGGCCGCATTCGCGCACGCAGGTGACCACACGCGGTTTATCGCTATCGCGTTCGGGGCAGGCGATTACCGCACGGTGACCGAAGAACGACCGATGCCGCCAGTGTTGTTGTCCGGCGATCGTCTCTTGCTTGGGCCGCTGCTAGCGATTGTCGAAGAAGTCCTCGATCATCCGCGCCTGGTGACAGTTCGTTTCAGCGGCGCCCCAGCACAGATTCTCGCCGGACTCGCTCGGCACGGGCGACCAATCCAGTACGCCCACGTCCCTACTCGCCTGGAGCTGTGGGACATGTGGACCGCCTTTGCCGCTGAGCCATTTGCGTTCGAGCCACCGTCGGCCGGCTTTGCGCTCGACTGGCGAACGCTCCTCGCATGGCAGCAGCGGGGAATCGGGTTTGCGACGCTGACGCACGCAGCCGGCATCTCGTCGACTGGTGACCCAACCCTCGATCGACGGCTGCCGTTCGATGAGCCCTACGTCATTCCTGACAATACGGCGAGCGCAATCCGCCTCACCAAGGAGCGGGGCAATCACCTCATCGCGGTCGGTACGACCGTCGTACGAGCCCTCGAGTCCGCTGCGGCCGAGGTCGGTGTCAGCGCCGGGCGCGGCATCGCTCGGGATCGGATCGGGCCGGAGACACAACTGCGGGTTGTTGACGCCATCCTGACGGGCATGCATGAGCCAGGCGAATCACACTTCGAGCTTCTCCGCGCTTTCCTGGGTGATTCCCTTCTGCAGCGGGTCCACCGAGTAGCCACGGAACACGTCTACCTCTCGCACGAGTTCGGAGATTCTCTCCTAGTCGAGCGAAGCTACGCCGCGTGACCGTGGACAGGCTTGGGCGGAGACTCCAAACCCACCTCGGCGACGCTTGGCTCGGCCTACCTGTAGTCTCCCCAACCAACGACGATTGGTTCACATGAAGGTCGCATACATTCTCAACACACCTCGAGCTGCCAGCTACAAGGTTGCCCAGATGATCCTCCCACAGCTCGAGGCGGGAACTCACGGAGTCGAAGTGCTTGGCATCTTCTTCTTCGACGACAACGTCTGGGCATTGCGAGAAGGCGACCCAATCGGGGAGAGGCTCGCAGCCGTCGCGAAGGAGACCGGCATGCTCATCATGGCGTGTGACAGCTGTGCGTTGGAACGCAATCTCGCCAAAGGCGAGCCACGTTGGTGTGATCCATCGTCAGGACGAGGCCGGACTGAGCCGGGCGAGTGCGAACCCATCGACATGGTTGCCGGCGCCCGGGTTGGATGCTTTCCGGACCTCTATGCAGCGCTCTCCAGCAATCCACCCGACCAGGTGATCAGTTTGTGACAGTTCAGAGAAGGTCGAGTTCGATTGCGGCTTCGACGGCAGCGGTCCGAGACGTGACTCCAAGCTTGCGATAGATCGCCTTGGTGTAGCTCTTGACCGTGTTGTGCGAGATGTACATCTCTGCCGCGACCTCCCGCAAAGAGAGATCGCCGCGAAGCCGCCGCAGGACATCGGTTTCCCGCTCGGTGAGTGCTTCCGCATGCACCGTGCCCTCCGTGTTCCCGATCGGCCTGCGGATGTCGAGCCGACCCTCGGCGGCAGCCACGAGGTCAAGGATCCGACCCCGCCCCCATTTGCCGGACACGATTTCTCGAGCTTCTCTCACCAGGGCCCGCTTCTCTTGAAAGTCGGATCTGGCGTCGGCCATGGACAGGAGCCCATAGGCAACCCCGATCGGGTCGGGCCAGGTGCGGGCCAGATTCAGGCCCTGCTCGATCCGACTGATCGCCGCGTCGCGCTCTCCCCTAGCTAACAACACCGTCCCCGCCGCAAAGTGGGCAAGCATGAGATCCGGGTAAGCGAAATGCGGTGGAGGGCGTGGAAGCTCAAAGGCCAGGTTGGCGGCGGATTCGGCCTCTGCCCAACTGCCCAATTCGGCATGCGCCAATGCGAGGAGCGGGGTGAGACCGGAGTCGGCCAGCGACGCATCAGCACGAGCCCTCTGCGCCTCGAGCAGCAAGGGAACCGCCGCCAACGGGCCGGTGGTCCAGAAGGTCGCTACGGCTGCGTTGCCGACTGCCGCAACATAGAGGCGCGATCGATTCGGACGCTCGGCATCGGCGACCTCCACACAGAGTTCCCGAGCCAGGTCCATGTCTCCACCAGCGGTGAGCTCGGCCAACCCTTTGAAGACCTGGAAGTAGCGTCGGATGGTTGCCTGCGATTCCTTCGGCACGGAGTCGATCGACTCCTCAGCAACCTTGAGCCAGCGCATTCCGCGAGGGAAATCACCGGCGAACAGACCGAACCAGACATTGGCAACAGCGATCATCGGGAATCTGGCGGCTGACTCCTCTTCGACGTTGACCATCCAACGCAGTACGCGAGACCACTGCACGGAGTCCCAATCGCCGAGGTACCTCTCCAGGAGTTCGAGAGCGCCCTCCTGGTCGCCAGCACGAAAGGTGTGCTCGATCGCCGACTCGAGCTCACCGCGCTGGGCATACCAGTCCGACGCTCGTCGGTGTAGCTCGGGGACCAGACCCGGCTGCTCGCGTCGTAGCTCGTGACGAAGCCAGTCGGCGAACAAGTGGTGATAGCGGTACCACTCGCGACGGGTGTCGAGCGGAATTACAAACAGACCGGATCCCTCCAAGTCGCGCAGGACCCGGTCCGATCCCACGCCTTCCGCTACAGCGTCACACAAAGACGGAGACAGCTCATCGAGGACACACGTCCGTTGGAGAAACTCACGTCGCTCGGGCGGGATCGTCGATAGGACCTCACTCACCAGGTAGGCCGCGACGTTGCGATCGTCTCCTGCGAAACGGTCTACGAACGAGGCGACATCCGCCACGCTCGCCATCGAAATCCCGGCGAGCTGGAGTCCCGCTGGCCACCCCTCGGTGCGATCACACAACCTCTGTGCGATTTCCCCAGGCACCTCCAGATCGAATCGATTGCGGAGGAAATCTGTGGTCTCTGGCCCGTCGAAGCCCAGGTCGCGGGCTCTGATCTCGAGAACTTCACCCGCCGCTCGCATGGCATTAAGCGGGAACGGCGGATCGGATCGGGAGGCGACCACTACCTGGCACCGTGCCGGCAGGTGTTCGATGAAGAACTCGACGGATCGGGAAATTGATTCCCCCACGACGTGATAGTCGTCGAGGACCAGCACCACCGCCTCGTGCTGGGCAACGAGCTCGTTGAGCAGCGCTGGGACGATCTGTCGAGTTGGTTCGATTTCCGGCGACCTGAGCAACTCCTCGCTTCCTGCTGCGATGTCGGGGAACACGGTCCGGAGTGCCTCGATCACGTACCGCCAGAAGATGGCCGGATCGTCATCGCTGGGCTCGAGACGGACGAACGCATAGCGGCGATCGTCCCGGTCCCCGTACCAAGAGGCGAGTAGGGACGATTTGCCCCAACCCGCCGGGGCGCTGATGAGGATTAGCTTGCCGGCCCACTCAGAGACTCGGCGAACGAGGCTGGGCCGCACCAGCATCCCGGAGGAGGTCACGGGTGGCGCAATCTTGGTGCGCAGGAGGTGGACCTCGGGCGCGCCCGAACCTTCCTCGATCAAGCGGGTTGATTCACTCCTCACCCGGACCACCGTTTCAGATGTGTGGCCTAACCCTACCTGGGGCTACGGCCGTCGATGAATACAGATCCGCGTAGCGCACTACCAGCCGCGGATCCGAGCGATAGCACTCGCCCTATCGCCAACATCGAGGAGTCGATAGATACGTTCCAGGTGTTTGCGGAGCGTCCCTTCTGCCATCCCGAGTCGACCGGCGATCGCACGATTTGTCCCTCCCTCGGCAAGCTGGAGGGCAACCTCGAGCTGCCGGGGCGACAGCCCGAGTGCTTGAAGACGCTGGGTGCTCGCATCAACATCGTCTTGCAGGATCACGACGTGTGGTGCGATGGGGCCCGGCACATGCCAACCGGCGACTCCGTTGGCCGCCTCCGAGATCCGGATCGAACGGGATAGCACCGCCGGCTGGGATGCCTCATACTCCCCAATCCCAGCCCTATAGAATGTCCGCAATGGCTCGGGAAGGGGCTCGCCCTCGACGAGAGCGACACCAGACTCGTCCTCGAGCTGGCGGGCGTTATCGCTCACAGCTTCCACGATCCCATCGCTATTGGCCAGCGCCCCGGTCCATCCGTGCCCCCGAACGGTGCGGTGCAGGTCGGAAAGCTCGTCGCGCAGCTGCATCACTCGGTAGTAATGGGCGAGATGCGGCCGGAGAGTGTTCATCACGGCTCGGTCACGTTCGGTGAAACCTTCCGCACCTCTATTGACGGCAAACCCGACGATGATGCCGGGTGGCGTTGGCAAGACGAGGGCCATTTGGCTGTCGACCCCCAAAGGTCCGAACATCTGCTGGTGTAGCTCGGTCCGTCGGATCTGATCCAACGTCGCAAAGTCGGACCACATCATCGCTCGGGTGTCCTCGGTCTCGTCAAAGTGGCGGACCAATGGGTTCTGCAGCATGAGTTCCGCAAAGAGCGGGGCATACTCACCCATGCGGCTGTTCTCGGGGATAGCGCTCCATTGAATCCGTTGCGCGCTCGGGTTCATTTCATTGAAGGATGCGTCAATACACGGGATGATTTCCGTTAGGCCGGTCATCGTGATGACCGCGTACTCATCTATGGTCTGCGCCGCGGTCAGAGCCTCGACCAGCCTGAGGACGGAGGTCGTATCGCGCTCGTTCAGTGCAGCAGCCTGCATCTGAGCAAACCTACCAGCGGATAGGTCAATACGCGGATCTGCGTATTGACGTGACGCGGCGATGCTGTCGATCATCTGCCCCGTGAAATCACCAAGTGGATTCGGTCGAATGAGCGTTGCGCTGGCATGCTTGCTGGCGCTCGTAGCTCCGGGGGCATCGGCGCAGACTCCTGAGGCGACAGCGGCCGAAGGAGACTGGGTCGGGTTCATCAGCTTCCGCGGCAGCACAGGACAAACAGACCAGTCGTTTCGTGGCGGGTTCGAATTCAGCTCTCGGGCCGGGGCGGTAGCGGGGACATTCCAGTGGGGTGGCGGTACGACCCAGATCGGAGGCGTCGTCAGCGGACCCGACACGATGCCCCGCTTTGACCTCACCTCGGTTGTGAGCAATGGCCAGAGCATCTCCGACGTCTCGGGCGGCGGCGAGGTTATGTTCACGGCTGCTTCGTGCGAGCGGCTTGAAGGAACCGGCGTGAACATTGACGTCGAGCTGATGGGCCGCGCCGACATCAGCGAGATCGTGTGGTGGGCGGTCCGTGGCGAAGCAGCTTCCGACCCGGCGGCCTTCTTCGAGGCGTTCGAGGCCCTGCAAGTGAAAGTTGGCGACCTCCTGAAGGCGCTCGAGGCAGGAGCGGTTATCGCCGGCGGCGGTATCGTCGGCCAGCTCGAGCCCCTGTTGCTCGAGGCTGAGACGCTGGCTGCGAAGCTGGGGCGATCCGACGGCTGCGGTCTCGAGTTCTACCGCTCCGTCATCGCTGCAGAGGTGCAACGCATCGTCGACTACATCCTCAGCAATCCCGATGTGGACGTATTCACTCTCGGACAGGTGCTTCTCTCCGCGTTGCGTGCAGGAGTGATCGGGAGCGCCACCGAACCAGTAGACGGAGGCATCGATGCTGCGGCTCAAGGATTGCTGGCCGCACGGATTGCCGCGGCTGCGGAAGCGGAGAACGTGGCCGAGCTCGAGATACTCAGCTTGATCGCAGAGGATATGGGGTGGGAGGACTTGGCATACGATGCCATCATCGCGTTGGTGAGGATTGGGTCATGATCGGTTCGAGAACGAGTTTTCTGGTGGTGCCGGTCATCCTGCTGATCGCGCTAGCGGGTTGCGCGGCCAGCGACAGCTCGACTGCGGAGGAGGGCGAGTCCGCGACCTCCGTGGTTCCGTCCACTGCCACGGCGGCCCCGACCACAACGACCGGGCCCGTCACATCCGCAGCACCGTCGACCACGACACCCGGTGACGATCCAACCACGTCGCCGGTCCTCGTGGAGCTGCGCGAGAATCTCGGCATCAACGCTCTCATTTTGGAGACTACGAACGAGTCGGGCAGTCATCCGACATTGAGCTGGCAGCCCGCGGACGGTGCGGAGTCATACTGGCTGACCGTGCGCGCCGCCGACGCCAGGCCGTATTGGGCATGGACCGGCGCCGATACCAGCGTACGTGTCGGTGGCGGCGACCGCCCCGACACCAACCAGACCGCCGTGCTCCATGAAACGATGACATGGAGAGTCGCCGCATTCGACGCCGATGGGGTTCTCATCGCTATTAGCGACGAGGCTTCAATCTCTCCATAGCTATCGATGTGCCGGAGGCTTGATGGTGGTTGGTCACGAGTCCCTAGATGTTCTCTTCCAGTTCGGTGGGCCTAATAGGACAGCTTTCCCACCTGAAGATCCTGGACTAACGGCAGTAGTCGGCTGTCTTTGCGGACGTGCTGGTCTCGGGACTGAGAGGTGGCCGCAAAGGCTTTCCGACCCGATCACGACCTCGGGGTTGATGACGTAGCCTGGACGGTGGTTCCGGCTACCGGGGGCGAGAGCGACAAATCGGCGTCCGTTATGCGGGACGCTATCAAATACGCAAAACAGCTACCCCGATCGGATCTAGTTGTCTGGTACAGGGTCGCCGGAATCGGGGCCGGCAGCAGGTACGTCGAGCCTGGTGACCCGGATCTGCGTCAACTTGTAGGCGTCGATTCCTTCCACCGTCAGCTCGTGGCCCTGTGACTCGACTCGATCACCCACGCGCGGCAGAGTGCCGGTTTCGGCCAGGACGATACCGGCGAGCGTGGTGACTCCCTCGTGCTCGAAGGTGAAGCCGTAGTCCTCGAGCAGTTCGGTGAGCGTGGTCTCGCCATCGAGCGTCACCGATCCGTCGTCGTGGACGATCGCGGGGAGATCGTGGTCTCCGGCCGGATCGTCGATCACTTCGGAGATGATGTCGTCGAGGGTGACGAGTCCGATCGTGCTGCCGAGCTCGTCGACCACAAGCGCAACGTGAATCCGTTCGTTCCTGAAACGGGCGAGCAGGTCGTCGGCGCTGGTCTTGCCACCCACGGTCGGCAGCCGCCGGACGAGCGACGTGATCTCGACGTCATCGTCGGACTGGCTGACCCGCACGAAGTCCTTGACGTGGAGTATCCCGACGACGTGATCGAGATCGTCGACGAAGACCGGGTAGCGAGAAGTGGGCGACTCCGCGATCTGTGCGGCGATGGCGGCCCGATCCGCATCTTGGGCGATCGCCCGTATGTGCCTGCGTGACGTCATCAGTTCCTCGGCCGTGAGCTCCTCGAGCTCGAAGATGTTGTGGATGATCTCGCGCTGGAGCTCGCGGAGCTCGCCTCCCTCGGCCGACTCGTCGGTGACGATGGCCAGCTCCTCGGAGCTGTACAACGAGAGCGTCGCGTCGGGCTCGGGGATGCGGAGCAGCCGCATCAGCGACAGCGCCGTCCAGTTGAGGAATGTCACCGCGGGCCGGAAGAGGAGGCTGAAGGTGCGCATCACGGGGTTAACC
>CBDUNF010000164.1:0-8024 GCA_965368515.1 uncultured bacterium | reverse complement strand
TACGGAGATGCCGACCCCGAGGTGACCATCGACGCCACCAGAGGAATGGGAGACTTCGTCGACGATGCAATCGCGTTGATGGATCACCTCGGCCACGCCCGCTTCCATCTCGTCGGCAACTCGCTCGGTGGTGTGATGGCATGGTGGATGCTCGCCGCCGACTCGGCACGAATCATCTCGGTGACACTGGCGGACCCGGGCTCGCCGTTCGGTTTTGGCGGAACCAAGGACGAGTCCGGCAGTCCAACCACTGAAGACTTCGCCGGATCCGGGGGCGGGCTCATCAACCCTGAGTTGGTGCGGCTGATTGCGGAGGGTGACACCTCGACCGACTCGATGTTCTCGCCGCGTTCGGCGTTGCGAGCCCTGGTTTGGAGGCCACCCCTCATCCCCGATCGCGAGGACGCCTTCGTCGCGTCCCTGCTCCAAGTTCACCTAGGGGAGGACGCATACCCAGGAGACAAGGTGGTGTCGCCGAACTGGCCCTTTGTCGCACCAGGCGAGATGGGAGTCAACAACGCTCTATCTCCGAAGTATGCCCTCACCGCAGCTGACATCAGAGCAGCGGATCCGAAGCCACCGGTGCTTTGGGTGCGGGGAGCGCAAGACCTCGCCGTTTCCAACAATGCCGCCTCCGATCCGGGTACATGGGGCCCGATGGGACTCGTCCCCGGCTATCCCGGAGCGGAGCAGTATCCACCGCAACCGATGCTCGACCAGATCCGTGCGGTTCTGGAGAGCTACCGAGACCAAGGAGGCACATACACCGAAGTCGTTGTCGAAGACTGTGGGCATGTGCCCTTCATTGAGAAACCAGAAGAGTTCGACGGTGTGTTTCATGCACACCTGGCAACCCGATGACAAGCAAGACATGGAAAGAGGAGGAACATTGAGGAAAGCTACCAAGCTGTTGATGCTGCTCGTTGTGCTCGCCCTACTCGCTGCCGCCTGTGGCGACAGCGAGTCCGACGAAACCACAGCAGCGCCCGCAGAGACCACTGCGGCACCGACAGAGACAACCGCGGCACCCGAAGGGACCACTGCGGCACCCGCAGAGACGACGGCCGCTCCCGCAGGAATTAGCTGCGACGAGCCCGTCACCGTTGGGGTTATCACCGATCAGACCGGTGCTCTGGCAATCTACGGATCGCACATAAACCGTGGCGTGCCGATCGGTTTCGCTTATGCCACGGGCAGCGACGTTGTCGGCGACGGTCTCAGCGCTTCCGAGCAGACCTATATGCTCGAGGACTGCGAGATCAATGTCATCTTCAAGGATGACCAGAGCAACGCCGAGCTCAGCGCTACTGCTGCTCGCGAGCTAATCGAGGTCAATGGTGCGCAGATCATCATCGGCTCTGTGAGCTCGGGTGTCACTGCCACACTGCAGGAGATCGCCCGTGAGAACAACGTGATCTTGATTGCAGCCCCGGCGGCGGCAACGGACCTGACGGGCGCAACATTCGACCCGAACACGTTCCGGGCCAGTCGCTCCAACTACCAAGACGGAATGGCGATCTGCGATCAGTTCGTCAACGGCGACGGCTACGAGACGTTTGTTCAGGTCGCTCCCGACTACTCGTTCGGCTACGGCGGAGCGCAGGCCTATAGCGATGCATGTGGCTTCTACGGTGGCGAGTTCATCGAAGACGACGTGTTTGCCCCGGCGGACACCACCGACTTCACCTCGTACCTGACGCCGCTTGCCGACACGGATGCAGATGCCTTCCTGGTCACCTGGGCAGGCGGCGGCTTCGTTCCGTTGCTGCAGTCGGCCATCGACTTGGGTGTTATAGATGACGACACCGTCCTCGGTTCACCGTTCGTCGACAACGTTGTGATGCCGGCATTCTTTGCGAATGCGATCGGCACCACCTCGGTGATCCTGTACCACTACACGGCTCCGAGCAATCCAATCAACGACTACCTGATCAGCAACATGGCGGCGGTGGGCGGAACCTTCCCCGACCTATTTGATGCCGACGGTATGAACGCGGCAATCATGACGGTCGAGGCGCTCAAGGCCACCGGCGGAGCGGCGGACGCCGACTCGCTCAAGGCGGCACTCGAAGGCATGAGCTTCGATGGTCCCAAGGGGCTTATCGAGATCCGCGCTGAGGACCACATGGCCATTCAGGACATGTATGTCGTCACCTTGCTCAATGTTGATGATCCCGAGTTCAAGTACTACGAAAACGTCGCCACCGTGCGACCCGAACCGCCCTGTCTGCTCGAAGGCGATTTCGCAGCCCGCTGCGGCAGCCTCCCTGCAGGATCGCTGGGTAGCTAATCGACACAGTTGTGGGGGGCAGGTAGTTCCTGTCCCCCACAACACCCATCTCGGAAGGGAGGGCACGGTGAGCGTCATCCTGGAGACGCAGCGCCTACGGCGTGAGTTCGGTGCTCTGGTAGCGGTAGACGACATGAGCATGCAGATCGAAGAGGGTTCGCTCCATTCGATCATCGGTCCCAACGGGGCCGGCAAGACCACGTTCTTCAACCTCGTCAGCGGCACCTTGAAACCGACCGCAGGACGCGTGTTCTACAAGGGGGAAGACATAACGGATCTGCCGATGCATCGCACGATCCACAAGGGAATCGGTCGTTCTTTTCAGATCACCAACATCTTCCCCAACCTGACAGTTTTCGAAAACATCCGCCTTGCAAGCCAGGCTCTGGGATCCGACAGCTTCCGGCTCTTTCGGTCGCACACCAAGTCAAAGGCATACCTCGAGCGCACCAATGAGGTCCTTGCCGAGGTTGGCCTCACCGATCGTGCTCTGACGCTGGCGAGGACCCTCCCCCACGGTGATCAGCGCAAGCTGGAGCTGGGGATGATTCTGGCTCCGGACCCTGACGTCCTGATGCTCGACGAACCCACCGCCGGTATGGCTGCCGAACAGGTGCCGGAGCTCATGGCACTCGTGCAGTCAATCCAGGAAGCCGGCCACAAGACCGTTGTGCTTGTTGAGCACAACATGAACGTCGTGATGTCCGTCTCGGACCGAATCACTGTGATGCACCAAGGTGCTCTACTCGCGGAGGGAAGCCCGGCTGAGATCTCCTCGGATGAGCGCGTGCAGACTGCGTATCTCGGCGACCTCTACGAAGACACAACCCCGGACGGGGGTGACACATGAGCCTGCTTTCGCTCAGCGAAATCCACACGTTCATCGAGCAATTCCACATTCTCGAGGGAGTCAGCCTCGAAGTTCCCGAGGGTGACATAGTTGCGCTCCTGGGGCGCAACGGAGCCGGCAAGACGACAACGCTGAAGACGATTCTCGGTCTCACCCCAGCTCGCTCCGGCTCGGTTGTGCTCGATGGGGAGGACATCACGGCCCGGCGCAGCTTTGACATAGCAGCAATGGGAATCGGCTATGTCCCCGAGCACCGGGCCATCTTCGCCGATCTCAGCGTCGAAGAGAACCTGCGGATCGCCGAACGCAACAAGGGCGATCTTGCCGCCAAAGAAGAGTTCATATTCGGTCTATTCCCCGACCTGAAACGGCTAATTCGGCTACCCGGCACCAACCTATCGGGGGGTCAGCAGCAGATGTTGGCCGTGGCCCGGGCGCTGGTTGCCGACAATCGCCTGCTGCTGATCGACGAGCCGAGTGAAGGGCTGGCACCGGTGATCATCGAGCAGATGATGGAGGCGATCCGACAACTGTCGAGCCAATCGACGGTGCTGCTCGTGGAGCAGAACTTCATAGTCGCCAGCCGGCTTGCCCAGCACTACGTCATCGTCGAAGAGGGCCGCACCGCCAAGGTCGGCGCCATGGCGGACCTGGTGGACGATGCCGAAACCATCCGACGCTACCTGGGAGCGGCATGATGACTACTGATACCAAGAACCCAGCGTCGAGCAACCCGGTGTCATCACGCGGCCGGCAAGCGGAATGGCTGAAAGAGAACCGATCTCGGATCACCGTCGTTGCCGTGCTGGTGTTTCTCTTGCTGGCAGCGATGGCTGGTCTCGAACGCGACGATTGGTTCGCCACAATCATGCAGGGCCTGTCGGTTGGCGCACTGACATTCCTGGTGGCGTCCGGCTTGTCCCTCATCTTTGGGCTGATGGATGTACTCAACCTGGCGCACGGCGAGCTCTTCATGCTCGGCGCCTATGTGGGCTGGACCGTGTATACGAGGTTCGATACAGCGGTGGACGCAGCGGTGCCCATCCTGATCGTGCTGGCTCCATTTGCGCTGTTGCCACTGTGGCGGCGATTGGCGAACAGGTTGCGTGCGCTCGATGTCAATTGGCATGTCGGCATCTGGGCGGCTGCGCTCGGCGTGGCCTACATGGCCTGGTTGTTCCTGTTCGCGCTCGGTAGCGGCGATGACGGAGCTGTGGAGACCGACGGCGGTGCCAGCGGCGCCATCATCCTGATAATTTCCGCAATGTTTGCGGCAGGGGGCTATTCGCTGTTCAGGAGATGGCGCAGTCACGACGGCAGCGCCGACAGCGTCGCCGGGTCGATGAAGCTGACTGCGTGGAGCTTCCTTGTGGTCGGAGCCGGAGCCACCGTGGTAGCGATCACGAAGTTCCCACTCGCGATCTGGGATGCAGAGGACTTTGCGAAGAGCCCCAGCAACTTCTCAGTTCAAGTCGATCTAGGCCAATTGGCTCCGCTACCCGCGGAGAGCTTCGCCTGGCCGGCGGTGTTGGCCTTCTTGGCTCTCTTGGCCGGCGGTGCGCTAATCGCCCTGGGTCTGTCGTCCTTCCGTGGTCATGCGGGAGAGATGACCCAACTCACTCAGACGCACTGGGTCGGGTTTGGCGGCATGGCTGTCGCGGCCATCATTCTCCACCTCACCAAGGGCTCCCTCAACGACTGGATCTTTGGTCTGAGCACAACCTGGCGATTCATGCTTGCCATCGTTGTCGCAACGGGGATAGGTGCTGCGGCCGGAGCGTTCATCGAGACGGTGCTGATTCGGCCGCTCTATGACCGACCGATCTATCAATTGATGATCACGCTTGGTGTCGGCTTCATTCTCATCGAGCTGGTGCGCGAGGTCTGGGGTCGCCCCGAATTCACGATGGCGCGACCGGCCGCCTTCAACGGCACCGGAGAAGGCTGCCCCGGTGAGGGGTTGGGAGGCTTCTTCAGCGGCTGCTCGACGGTCGAGGTATTCGGAGGACGACTCCGGGTGTATAACGAGGGATTCATCGTCCTGGTTGGTTTGCTGGTATTGATCGGCGTGACGCTGCTGTTGAAACGGACGCGCATCGGCATGGTGATCCGTGCTGGTGTGCAAGACCCGGAAATGGTCGAGGCGCTAGGCATCAACGTACGTCGGGTCTTCACGCTGGTGTTCTCGATGGGTTGCGGGCTCGCCGCCCTCGGCGGAGTGATGGCGGCACCCTCTATTGGCTTGAGCACAGGGATGGGAGCCGTATTCCTCCTCGGCGCGATTGTCGCCCTTGCCATCGGTGGTCTGACCAGTTTCCCCGGTGCGGCCGCAGGTGCGGTCCTCGTGGGCTTGATCCAGCAGATAATCATCAGGTTTGGGCAGACGGGAATCTCCCTGCCCTTCTTCGACGAGCCGTTCAAGCCATCGCCCACGGTGGTGCCTGCTGCATCGATCTTGTTGATGGTGGTCATCTTGCTTGTGCTCCCATCCGGGCTATTCGGAAGGGGTGAGCGATGACCAGTGCAACTATGACCGGAAACCTCACCTTCTCGGAGTGGCTGCGAAGACGTCGTGGACTACTAGCCGCCGTCGCACTGCTGGTGGCCTTCCCCTTCCTCATCTCCGTCCTTGTCGACGGCAGCGGATTTAATGCGGTGATCAACAACGATCAGGGAAATGCTCGCTTTCTCCAGGGACTTGCGATCGAAATCTTCATCCTGGCGCTCTATGCGATCAGCTACGACCTGATCCTTGGGGTGACCGGGTTGCTCTCGTTCGGACACGCCATGTTCTATGCCGTGGGGGCATACACCTTTGGGATCATGCTCAAGACCCATGAGATGCACTGGGCGGCGGCGCTAGTCGTTGTTCTGATCGCTGCGGTCCTGCAGGCTTTGCTTTTTGCCGTTGTACTGCCGCGGGTGAAGGGCATCACGTTTGCTCTGGTGACCCTGGGGATGGCATCGGTGTTCTGGATTGTCATCCAGTCGAGCGATCTTCAAGAGTGGGCCGGCGCTGAGATTGGACTGCAGGGAGTCACCGCCCCGGTGTGGTTCCTCGACACGACCAACGAGCGTTTTGCGTTCTACCTGGTGTGTTTGGCAATACTGATCCTGGTTTACGTGGGGTATCAGAAGATCATTGATTCCCCTGCCGGCAAGGTCTTCAATGCCATAAGGGAGAACGAAGACCGGGCCCTGATGCTCGGCTTCAACACCTTCTGGTTCAAGGTCCTGGTGTTGGTAGTGGCTTCCATCACCGCAGCTCTGGCGGGGGTGCTCCACATGATGCATCAGCCCATCGTGACTCCCAATGTCGCCGGGCTCGGCTTCACGGTGACAGCGCTGCTGGTGATTCTCATCGGCGGAGTGGGCACCATCACCGGTGCGCTGATCGGCGCCGCCGTGTTTCGGTTGCTCCAGTTCTACCTAGATCGGTGGTACGGCGCCGCCTCCGAGTTGCTGATCGGTCTCGCCTACGTCGCCCTTGTGCTGTACCTGCCCTACGGAATCGTCGGCACCTGGAGAGTCCGCTCCTTGCGCCTCAAGGAAGGCCGCGCCAGATTGTTGAGACTATTGACTCGAGCGGAGGAGCCGGCCCCACCGGATTGATCGGAGATCACATGACAACATCGGTACCTGCGTTCGATTGGATCGGTCACCATGCCGATCTCTCTCCCGATTCTGTTGCGCTGATCGATGACGGTCGTGACCTGACGCTGACGTATCGGGATCTGGAAGAACGGAGCCGGCGTTTGGCAGCGTGGCTAGCCGCCGCCGGGGTGGGATCGGGAGATCGGGTCGCGATGCTGGCCGGCAACACCACAGACGTCTTCGAAGCACTGTTTGCCTGCGCCAAGCTGACTGCAATCCTGGTACCGCTGAACTGGCGCCTAGCGGTGCCGGAGCTGCAGTTCATCATCGATGACTGCCGTCCCCATGTACTCATCTACGAGAACACGTACGCGGCGGCAACCGAGGTGCTGGGAGTGCCGGTGTCTCTAGAACTTGGCGACGACTATGAGCAGGCCAAGGCGGCAAGCGATCCAAATGCGGTCGGCGCGGTCACCGCCACCCATGACGATCCGTGGGCCATCCTCTACACCTCCGGCACAACCGGTCACCCCAAGGGAGCCATCTGTACGCACGGGATGTTCTTCTGGAACGCCATCAACATCGGCCACCCCGTGGGGCTCACCTCATCCTCCACCAACCTCAATGTGCTACCCACATTCCATTCCGGTGGATTGAACCTGTACACGACCCCGTTGCTGCATCTTGGCGGTCGTTCTATCAATCTCCGCGACTTTGATCCGGGCCGGGTGCTCGAATGGCTGGTCAGCGGTGAAATCACTCATTTCTTTGGGGTCCCGGCCATCTATCAGTTCCTCGCCGAAGCGCCGGGCTGGCTCGAGGCAGATCTCACCAAGGTGCAATCGTGGGCGTGTGGCGGAGCCCCAATGCCGGTGGCGCTGCTACAACGGTACGCCGATCGTGGAGTTGTGATCAGGCAAGGCATGGGCCTGACCGAAACCAGCCCGACGGTGTTCCTCACCGATGAAGCACATGCCATTGCCAAAGTGGGTTCAGTTGGCAAGCCCGCTCTGCATACCGAGATTCGCGTAGTCGACGAAGCGGGCGTCGATGTCGGGAGCGACGTTGTCGGTGAGCTCTGGGTCCGCGGTCCCAACGTGACACCTGGCTATTGGGAGCGGCCCGAAGCGAACCAGGAGTCATTCACCGATGGCTGGCTGCACACCGGCGACGCTGCTCGTATCGATGCCGATGGGTATGTCTACATCGTTGATCGCTGGAAGGACATGTACATCTCGGGTGGCGAGAACGTCTACCCGGCTGAAGTTGAGCAGGTGCTGTTCCATCACT
>CBDUNF010000163.1:0-8152 GCA_965368515.1 uncultured bacterium | reverse complement strand
ACCTACCTGGACGACTGCTACCCCACGTAGCTTCGTCACCACCCATAGTGCTGGATGAACGATGGACCCACAAGACCTATTGCCGGCCGTGCACAAGGACTAATCCCGTGTGGTTGCGCACCCGGAGTTCAATCTCATCGAACTCCAAGGCGATTGCATCGCCCCCCTGCCCCCGGCGTGAACCCGCACCACCGCTCAACCCGGAGTTCGATCCCATCGAACTCCAAGGCGATTACATCGCCCCCCTACCCCCGGCTGCGCCGGCGGTACTTTCCCCCCACAGGGGGGACTGACCAGAAGCCGCTAGCGGGAGTTCTGCGAAGCAGAACTCCAACGGACTGGCCTCCGGCCAGTCCGCGGCTACAGTCCAATCCGGCTCTAGAAAGAGGAATATGCGCGTCGCTATTGGATCCGACCATGCCGGATTCGAACTCAAAGAGGAACTGAAACAACAGATCGCTGACGCTGGTCATTCGGTCTTGGACCTGGGCACTGATTCGACCGAACCGGTGGACTATCCGGACTACTCCGCCGCCGTTGGGCGGGCGATTCTGGCTGGGCGGGCCGACCGCGGCATCGTTGTCTGCGGATCGGGCGCAGGTGCGGCCATTGCCGCCAACAAGCTCGACGGGATCCGTTGTGCTCAGGCGGGCGACACTTACACGGCACACCAAGCAGTCGAGCACGACGACATCAACGTCCTTGCTCTGGCCGCCCGGGTGACGGGCGTCGCCGTTGCCGAGGAGATCGTTACTGCATACCTGAACGCTGAGTTCATCCAGGAAGAGCGTTACATTCGTCGCCTCAACAAGGTTCTCGCGATCGAGAAGGCACGTTCCTGAGAACTCACCACGCTTCCAGAACGCCTAGGATTTCCGCGCTCAACCAATGACCCCCGCAAGGAGCCTCAGTTGACGACGAACGCGCCAACCTCGATCGTGGAGGCCCGTCCCTAATGCGGCCGCGACCGATCTTTGCGGCCGGCGGGGTTCTGTACCGCGACGGCTACCCGGACAGCGGGCCGGAGTTCCTCCTTGTTCATCGCAACCGTTATCACGATTGGTCTCTTCCCAAGGGAAAACTCGATCGCAAGGAGTCCTTCAAAGAAGGGGCGATGCGCGAAGTCGTCGAAGAAACCGGCTACAAGAGCAACATGCGCGACTACCTCGGAGCCGTGACGTATGAGACACAGCGCAGCCGACTGAAGCTGGTCAAGTACTGGCTGTTGAAGGCCAAAAAGGGTCGCTTTGTACCCAATGATGAGGTTGACCGCATTGAGTGGGTCGGTCTGCACGGGGCGCAGGCGCTGCTTTCGTATAACCGGGACGCCCGGCTCGTCGAGCGAGCCCATGCCACACTGACCAATCCAACCTCTACTCGGTTGTACCTCGTGCGGCACGCCAACGCCGGGGTTCGTTCCAAATGGAAGGGGCCGGACAAGATGCGCCCTTTGACCGAGAAGGGTCAGCAGCAATCGCTGGGCGTGGCCGAAATCCTGGCCCGGCATCCGGTCACCGACATTTACTCCAGCCCCGCAACCCGATGCACCGAGACGGTGGGGCCTGTTGCCGACAACCTGGGTGCCGAAATCCAGGTCACGAAACTGCTGAAGGAATTCACTGACCTCGACTTGATTCACGACTACATCAGCAACCTCGGCTCCGGTTCGCCCGTGCTCTGCTCTCACAAGGATTGGATCGGTCCGCTGATAAAGGACCTGGGCGCCCGCGGCGTCAAGCTGCGCGGTTCACGCAAGTGGCCGAAAGCATCAGTCTGGATCCTCGACGTCGTCGACGGCAAGGTCGTTTCCGGTTTCTACGAGGGCCGCGGTTAACCGACCCAGGCCGCGGTGCGCTCGGCCAAGTTCCAGATGACTTCGTCTTGAGTCCGACCTGATGCCTTGGGAACGTTGAAGGAGTGATCTCCTCCTTCGATGATCTGGGCCGTGGCCGACGGCAGCTTCCTTGCCAGCGGAACGATTAGATCGGGAGGGCTGAGACGGTCCCTGGTTCCAGCAAAGAACAACTGCGGCGCAACAATCCGATCCAGGTGGGCAGTATCACGGGGCTCACCCTTGCCAAGGGCCACCAGTGGGTATCCGTAGTAGATGAGTCCCGCCGCCGGCCAGCCGGCATCCCCGGCGAGATGTGATGCGATCCGCCCGCCCATCGACTTGCCGGCCAGAAATACCCTGCCGAAGTACGTGCCAATACGGTCTGCGGCAGCACGGTGCACATCGAGGAGCTTCGGCGGTCGATCCGGAGCCTTCCGGCCGGCCTCGGTGTAGGCGTAGTTGAACGTCATCACCCCAATACCTTGTGCCAACAATGCCTTGCGGAGCGTCACCATGAACGGGTGGTCCTGTCCGGCACCGGCCCCATGTGCGAGAAGAATCCCGACGCCGGAATCGTCATCGGGGATTTCGAGACGAGCGGTCGTCTTCTCCCCGGGCTTCCATTTCACAACGAGTCGGCGTGCCATGCCTCGGAGGCTAGACGAATCGTCGAGTAGCTTGGGACCATGAGCGTGCACATATTCCCCACTCCCGAGCATCTTGCCGAGGGAGCCGCCCGACACATTGCACAAGCGATCAACAACACAAGCCGGGTCATCAGCTTGGGCCTCGCCGGGGGTGGAACGCCCGCGGCCACCTACCGCCGACTCGCTGCCGCCACGCTGGATTGGAGCAACGTCGTCATGTGGTTGGGTGACGAGAGGTGGGTTCCCCATGACCACGCCGAGTCGAATACCCGCATGGCGCACGAGACCCTCGTTGACCCAGTCGTAGGCAGACTGGAGGCTCCAAACACGGCGTTCGGCTCACCGGAACACGCCGCGGCCGACTACTCGGAGCGGCTGGAGGGCATCTTCTTCGACGGAAAACCTGATCTAGTTCTGCTTGGGATCGGAGACGACGGCCACACCGCCTCCCTATTCCCGGGCACCAAGGGACTCGAGGATGATTCGGCCACATACCTGGCAAACTGGGTTGAAACCAAGAACACCTGGCGCCTAACCGCATCGATGCCGCTGCTGTGGAACGCGCGTGAGATCGTCTTCCTTGTCCAGGGTGAGGCAAAAGCCGGCATCCTTGCCCAGATAATCGACAACGATCATCCGTACCCGGCTCAGCGAGTCGCCGCGGGAGCGCCGAATGTCCGCTGGATGATCGATGCCGCAGCCGCGACGCAACTCGAGTCAGTCCCCTTCTGATCGCACAAACCGAAGCTCGACGCCATCACCCGTGAGTACGAGCACATCATCGGTGAGTGCGTATGCAGCTACTTGCTCGAGTGATCGGATGAAGGTCGTTTCGATGTCCAACACATCTGCTCGCTCGTTGCCATCTGTATCGACGCATTGGAGTTCGGTGGTGTTGGCGGTTCCTTCTCCCCAAGTCCACACGCCGTCGGCGAGTACGACCGGGTAGTAGTACCCGTTGCAGCCGGCGTAGCCGCTGGCCGCATCACCGTCGACAATGAGCGTGATCGGGTGATCGGGTAAGGGCGTCAACTCACCGGCAGCGACCGTGCCAGCCTCCAGCTTCCACTCGCCATGGGTCGGTACGGTCGGGGCAACTATGCCACCCCGAACCGATTCGAGGAGCACGGAAACGATAGGATCGTCGGATTCGATTCCCGACGTCGCCTCGGCGATTCCGCGGTTGAGGACGACGATGTCGCAGTCGAGCTCTACCGCCCGGGCGTCGAGGTCCGCCCCACGAGCGTTCAAGGCAGCGATCTCAGCAGGCAGTCGCTCGATGTCCCCCCCGGTGCTGCCTAAATCCACCTCCGGAAGCGTGTACACGTAATCATTGACAAGTTCGATCCCAATCGGGATGAGCCACTCGCACGAATCGACTGCCTCGGGCTCCTCTGTGTTGATGACGGGACCATCGCAGGCGGATGCAAAAAGAAGCAGCGGCAGAACCGCATAGAGAGTGGTTCTGCCGCTGCTTTTCATATTCTGACTCTAGGAGTGTTCCCCCGATTTGGGAGGTACTCGCAACGGTCTGGCTACTCGAACAAGCCTCCGCTTTGGAGTTCCTGGAGCATCAGTTCTCCGAACATACCCTCCGCAGTCAGGGTGTCGATCCTGTCAAGGAAGAGTTCTTCCATGGTCTCGTCACTGCACCCAAGGTCGTCGGCCTGCTCCTGGAGGTTGTCCATCCGGGTTTCCATGTCGGTCAGGAATTGTGGTTCTTCCTCGCCGCCGAGCGCAGCAGCGTCATCCAACGACAACGCATCGAACTCGTTGATCACGTCCTGGAACGCAGAGATCGCCTCATCGGCAACACTTGCACAGGATCCACCACCGGAATCGGATCCGCCACAGGCCCCGGCAACAAGGCCAAGGGCGGCAACGAGCACAAACATCTTTCGCATTACGGGTCTTCCCCTCGATAGCTAAACGGGTCTTTCCGTCACCACAGCTAGACCGCGGCAGCGGGAACCCTAACTGTTGTCGGCCGGAAGTGGGGGAAAGTTAATGTCGACTTGGTCGACGATGCCGACAATGACCGCACGAATCGGCCCGGTTTCGAGGCCGAACATCTGACGTGCTGAGTTTCCTTCATCCATGATCAAGACCGTCTCGCCGACGCCGGCTCCGACTCGATCGACAGCAATGGTGTATCCGCTGATCGACCCATCAGCCTTGATCAGATCACAGATCATGAGCTTCTTGCCATCAAAGAAAGGGAAGTTGATTGTGGATACCACGTTGCCGGAGACAACAGCCACTTTCATGGGTTCACCGCCACCTGGTCAACGATCCCGACAATGGCGTGGTCGACCGGCACGAACCGCTCCGGCATGGCCTCGGCGGCCTCCCGCGAGGCGACGTAGTACACCAATTCGCCGGGTCCGGCCATGTGCACGCCATCGGCGGCGACAACATGATCGCCAACAGGTCTCTGCTGCTTGTCGAGTGGTTGCACCACGAGGAAGCGCACGCCTTCCAGCCCCTCCGACTTGATTGTGGCTACCACGGTTCCTTCCACACGTCCTAGCTGCATGTCAGGTACTCCGTTCCATCGGGCGAAGCACGATGCGATGCCGGAAGCGAAGATCCGATCGCAGGTTGAAGGCCATCTCGTCGGCCAACTGTGCGATGAGTCGCGATTCGATCAGATGTCCGGCTTCGGTGCTCCAGTGTTCGGCTGCTTCCACAGCAGCCTCAACGTCGGCTACCGCGCCGGAGAACAGCACATACCCCTTGCCACCTAGGCCATCAGCCATCCGCACCGCACTCAACTCGACGAAGGCGGCTTTAACTCCCGCGTCTGCGGCTTGGAGCACGGTCGCGATGCGGTCGGTCTCAATAATGCCGAGCGCATCACCGTTTATCCAGGCTGCCTCCTCCCCTCCCGCGATGGCACCGGTCACAGCAGGATGGATGTCTGGAAGGAATACGGAGTCAAGCACCGAAGAACCACCGACCTCGAGACCGACCCCGAGCGCCTCATCAACGCTTGCAGTGTCACCGCTAACCAAGACCAGATACTTGCCGGGATGAACGGTTCCCGCATAGATCGAACCGAGTGGGGACGCTTTGACCATCGCATCGCCTGAGGTGATGCCGACGGCAATCGAGGCGAACTCGATCATGGCTACCGCTGGATCAACCCCGGGATTGTCGCTGGTGGGAACCTCAGACATAGTTCAGGGCCCCAACGACCGTCACTCGGCGGACCCTGGAGAACGTTCGGGGCCGGGTCAGTCCTTCCCCGGTCGGCGAAGCAATCGAGAACGACGTGAAACCCTCTCCACCTTCACCTAGACCCGCATAGTTGGGGCCGTTGGCAACAAAGATGCTGCAATTCATGGCTCTGGCCATCTTGGTGATTGCGGCGACATTCGTGGAGTGAATCGACGCGGTGTGTCGGAACTTGTGTTCTGAACGCACCGCCAGGTCGATGGCTGCGTCCACATCCTTTACCCGCACCACCGGCATGACGGGCATCATCTGCTCAGTCCACACGAGCGAGTGGTCAACCGGTACTTCGGCGATCAGCAGCCGAACCGACGGATCGGTGCTGACTCCGATTGCACCAAGGATCTTGTCGGCATCCTTGCCGATCCACTCGCCGTTGATGATGCCGGGCTTGGACGGCTGACCCATCTCCTTGAAGATGACTCGCTCCAGCCGCTTGAGCTCATGCTCCTTGAGCCGATACGCTCCAGCCGCGGTCATCGCCTGGATGAGACGGTCCGCGACCGTGTCGACGACGATCGTCGTCTTCTCATCAACACAGATGATGTTGTTGTCGAAGGACGCCCCGTTGACGATGTCGCGGCCTGCCTTGCTGATATCAGCTGTCTGATCGACAACTGCCGGTGGGTTCCCCGGACCTGCGGTGACTGCCTTCTTCTGTGTCTTCAAGGCTTCTTTGACGACACCGGGCCCACCGGTAACGAGGAGCACACGGACGTCGGGGTGGTACATGACCTCCCGCGCACTATCCAGCGTCGGGTTGGGGATCGCCGTGACGAGGTCGGGTGGTCCGCCAGCCGAGACGATCGCCTGGTTGAGCAGCTTGATGTTCTCGACCGATACCCGCTTGGCGCTCGGATGAACGTTGAAGACAACAGCGTTGCCGGCCGAGATCATCGCAATCGAGTTGTTGATGATCGTCGAGGTCGGGTTCGTCGTCGGAGAAATGGATCCGATAACCCCGTAGGGCGCCCACTCGGTGACCATCATCCCGTCGTCACCGGTGACAGCATGCGGTTCGAGATCCTCAGGGCCGGGCGTGCCGATCGTGACTACCCGATTCTTGATGATCTTGTCGTCGGCGCGGCCAAGACCGGTTTCTTCGCGTGCCATGTAGGCGAGCTTCTCGCCCTCGCGCAGCATGGCAGCCCGCATCGCCTCAACGATGGTCCGCCGACCGTCGAGGCCCATGTCCCGGAACTGGGTGAACGCACGCCTTGCGGCGGCGACTGCCGCATCGATAGTCGGATAGATTCCATCACCGAGTTGCTCTTCGTAAGCTGCCAACTGGTCGCCGGCCGCGAGTGCAGGACCGGCCTGGCCCGTCACGTCTGCGGCGGCAACGCGGCCTTTTACCCGCTCGATTATCGCTTTGACATCGTGTTCATTCAGCACGAGAACACCTCAGCGTTCACTTGGTGTACTTCGTCTCGCCGTTGACTTCCCACGTATCGACGATCGCCATGATGACGGCATCGCACGGTTTGTTGTTCGTCATCGCAGTCTGACGAGCGGAGCTGCCCGAGGCGTACATGACGACCTCGTCCACCCCGGCACCGACCGCGTTGGCGGCGACTACGTAGCCACCCGTTTCCTCGTTGTTGGCATCGAGTTGACGCACCACGAGGAACGTCATTCCTTCGAGCAGCTCCTCTTTGCGGCTTGCCACAAGAGTTCCTGCCACCCTTCCCAGAAGCATGGATTACCTCCTTGACCTGGCTTTGCGACATCGGATGTCCTCCGAAATCGGATATCGTCCGGGAGTCGCTTACCAGTAGGTCGCGTCCGGCGAAGTGGTTATCCGAGCTCTTGCTCGGCCTCCTCGTTGCGTCCCAATGGCAGCACCAGGTCGATGTTGAGATGCGGACGGGCAATGACGTGAGTCGAGATGACCTCGCCGACCTTTTCTGCACCGCGGACACCGGCATCGATCGCCGCCTTGACCGCAGCAACGTCGCCGCGCACAATCGCGGTCACGTAGCCCCCACCGGTCTTCTCGTAGCTCACGAGCTCGACCTTCGCCGCCTTCACCATCGCATCGGAAGCTTCGACCATCGCCGCAAAACCCCGTGCCTCAATCATTCCAAGAGCTTCAGCCATATGAAGCATCTCCTTTCGTTACTTCGTTAAGACTTCTCGCGCCCCGAAACACCTTCGAGCGCAGCAACGGCAGCACGCCAACCGACGTCTATATCTCTCTCTTCTCCTGCCAGATACATGCGACCCATTGACCCGAACGAGCGAACCTCGAGGATGTTGATCTCGGCGGCCTTCTCAGCCTCATTGGCGGCGAGCGCCGAATAGACGGCTGGCTCACATTCCAGGACGTACAGAGTTTGGCCGGGGATGATCATGTGGCCATGCCGGTCACGGTTGACCAACTGGGCGTGGTGATCGTCGATGCGGCGGATGATCTGGCTCGACAGCAGCCTCGGCT
>CBDUNF010000162.1:0-8213 GCA_965368515.1 uncultured bacterium | reverse complement strand
TCGGCTCGCTTCCGACACCTCAACCCTCACAGTCGAAACCATGTCACCCCCACGAAGGGATCTGGGTTGCCATCTCAGATTACTCCACTTTCGGCAGCTTCCGGTACGGCAGAAGTAGAACATGCTTTCAGAACCCGACTACTGTGCGTTACCAGTTGGTCCTGGTGCGCAAGGGACCTCAGAAGGGACAATCCATGACTCGCCAGCCACGGGTGTACTACGCGGCCAGCCTGTTCAACGAGGCGGAACGCGAATTCAACCGCAAAGTCGTATCGATGATCCATGAGCTCGGCTACTCGACCTGGTTTCCCCAGGAGGATGTCGGCCTACTCACTGACTTCATCGATCAGGACGGCATGACGCTGGCAGAGGCTCGAGACCACATCTTCGATCTCAACATCCGTGAAGTACAGGCCGCCGATCTCATTGTGTTCGTTTTGGACGGTCGCGTTCCCGATGAAGGAGCCTGCATCGAAGCCGGGATCGCCTGGGGCATGAACAAGCGGATCATCGCTCTGAAGACCGACTTTCGCAACGGCGAACCCGGTGGCAACAACATCATGATCGACGGCATTGTCGCCGAGACCGTCGCCTCGATCGAGGAACTCCGCGAAGTCATGGATCCGGCCAACATGCTCGTGGATCTGACCGGTCCGGAACCAGTTGTCACTCTGCGCGACAGAAGCGACACCACGGCTGAGCCCACCCCGGAGATCGTCCCTCCGGCCGCACCCTAACTGTCGCCGTAACGGCAGTTCCGACTCGCCCTTGTATGCAATCGCGGGCATACTCACTGTATGGAAGAGACCCAACTCATCAACGGCGAAGCCGCAGAGACCCCCGCGTCCACAGAAAAGCCACGTCCCCGTGACCTGACCCGGCCGATTCTCGGGCTCATCGTGGTGTTATTGATCGGCGTACTCGCCGTACAACTGATCCAGCTCCGGCAGTCGAACGACCTCACCGACGAGGTTGCTGCTCTGACCCAGGACGTCACAGATCTCAAGCCTCTACGACGTGATGTCGATGTCCTCGGCGACCAGATGGCATCTCTTGACCGCCAGGTCACTGCTGCCGTCGAATCCGCCGGGGCATCCCCCGCTGCGATCTCAACCCAAGGCACCAACGGCAGCCTCCCCATCTTTGAGGACAGCGCGAACGATCCAGCAGTCCTCGGCCAGATGACCGTCGCCGAGATCACAGGACCGGAGTACTACTCCGGAGCCGAAGCCACCTACGCCCCGGACGATGGCAAGGCAAGGGTCTGGCTCGTCTGGGCGCACTGGTGCCCGTACTGCCAGGCGGAGCTCCCCGACCTCAATACCTGGTGGCCCGAGAACGCTTCTCGATTCCCCAATGTCGAACTTGTCACCATCACCTCGGCAATCGACGATTCACGGGACAACCCGCTAACGCCCTACCTCGATGCTGAGCAGTTCTCGTTCCCGGTCATCATCGACGACTCTGGAGCCGTATCGCAGATGCTCGGCACAGCCGCCTTTCCGTTCTGGGTGGTCACAGACTCAAACGGCACCGTGGTCCTTCGGGTCGCCGGTGCACTCGGAGTGGCCAGTGTCGACCAGATATTTGCTCAGCTGGAAACGATGACCACTGAGACGTAGGAAACCTACCTGGCGTGCCGTCGGGCTCGGTCCATCTCGCGCTGCTCCATACGCTCACGAATCCGCTGCCGCTTGTCGTAGTTGCGCCGGCCCTTTGCGAGCGCCATCTCGACTTTGGCCTTGCCGTTCTTGAAGTAGACCTGGAGCGGAATGAGGGTCAGCCCAACCTCATTGATTTTGCCGATGAGCCGGTCGATCTCTCGCTTGTGAAGCAGCAGCTTGCGCGGCCGTTCCGGGTCGTGGCCACCACCGGCCGAGAATCCGTACGGAGCGATGTGCGCTCGTTCCAGCCAGACCTCGCCGTTGCGTATATCGCCGTACGCATCCTTGAGCTCGAGCTGGGCATCGCGCAGACTCTTGACCTCTGAGCCCCGGAGCACGATCCCGCACTCGAAGGTGTCAACGATTTCGTAGTCGTGGCGAGCCTTACGGTTCCTTGCTACAACCTTCTCCCCTGCCATCTTGCCCCCGCCCTACAGGTAGTCCGCCGGGTTTACCGGCGAGCCCCAGATACGAACCTCGAAATGCAAATGTGGCCCTGTCGACAACCCGGTTGACCCGACGTAGCCGATGATGTCCCCGGCGCCAACCTGGTCTCCGTACGAGACGTTGAAGCTCGACTGGTGGGCGTACAGAGTCGTCATGCCGCCACCATGATCAATGATGATCGTGTTTCCGTAGCCGCCGTAAACCGAGGCGAGTATTACGCGGCCCGACGCCCCGGCTTTGATCGCCTGTCCGTGCCCGGCAGACATGTCAACGCCCGAGTGCATCCGGGAGTAGCCGAGGATGGGATGCATTCGCAGGCCGAACGACGACGTAATCGCACCCGGCACCGGCCTCACCAGGATTCCCGGTGCGGTTCCCTCTTGAGAGGCTTCTTCCTCGATCAACTGCTCTACCCGGGCCTGCTCCGCCTCGAGTCCATCCAATTCGTCGCTGAACTCGGCGATCGCTTCGTCGACGGCATCGAGCTTGGACGCAAGATCGGCGAGCTGCGCAGCCACTTCCTCTGCAAGTTCGACCTGGGTAGCTGCAAGCGCATCGAGATTCGCCTTCACGGCGTCGAGGTCGGCGATCCTCTCGTTGACCTCGACCTCGTCCTCACGAATCAGATCTTGCTGCCGCTCCTCCTGAGTCTGCAGCGACTCGTAGAGGAGAATTGCTCGATCGGTGTCGGCGGCCAGGTAGTCGAGGTATTTCAACCCCACATAGACCGACGTCACCGAGTCGGCCGAAAGAGCTACTGACTCGGTTCCGCTGTTCGACCCGACGTAGGTCGCCCGTACCCAATCCCGAGCGTCCTGTCTGGAACCATCGAGCTCAATGCGGGTCTCGGCTAGATCCTGATAGGAAGTCTGCAGTTGAATACGCAACAACTCCAGCCCGCGCTGTTGCTCTGCGATGTCGTCCTCGGTGTCCTTGATGGCGCCCTGGGTGACTGAAAGCTCGGCCTGGCGAAGCTCGAGCGCATCGCGCGTTTGGACTATGTCTGTCACGACGCTGCCTCGCGAAGAATTGGCGGCGGCAATCTGCGCATTCAGATTGTCGATCCGCGTGTTCACATCCGCGAGTTCATCGTTGAGGTCGTAGGCGCCGGCAACACCCCCCGGGACGAGGAGAGCGGCTGCCAGAGCGAAAAGGAGCGTCCGCCTCATGAGCGCACGTATTTGTGAACGGTTAGGGAGATCCCACTACCGATGATGCCGACGACAGCCCCGAAGGCCACGATAAGCAGACCCCAATAGACCAGGAATGAATTCGGAACCGTGAGACTGATGAACTCGGGAAGATCAGACAGACGATCCTCAGCAAGGTTGTACAGACCGACGCCCAATGCGACGGCAAGCGCTGACCCCAGCACACCCTCTACTATCCCTTCAATGAGAAATGGGGTCCGGATAAACCAGTTACTGGCCCCCACAAGATGCATGATCTCCAACTCCTCACGGCGCGCATATATGGCCATATGGATGGTGTTGGCAATGAGTGCGATCGCGGCCACGCCAAGAGCAATAGCCAGCACCCAGAAGAACACGCGAAGACCGTCCCGAATCGCAGCAATCTGCTGTACCGCTTCGTCGGCCGATATCACATCCGAGATTCCGGGCGAGTTGGTCAGCCGCTGAGTAATCGTGTCGTAATCATTGAGGTCGACAGGTCGGACGCGAAGCGAAGCCGGGATAATCCCCGGGCTGTCTTCGATGACGCCAAGCATGCGGGGATCATCGGAGAACATCCGCTTGGCTTCCTCGACAGCCTCGTTGGGACTGAAGTAGATGACTTCGTCCACTTCATCCCAACCGCGAATCTCGGTCTGCAGCCCTTCGACATCGCGGAAATCGTTGCTGAGGAATCCGATGACACGGACATCTTCCTGCCATTGCTCCGTGTTGACTCGAGCAATCTCGCCAAAGATCAGAGTGCCAAAGGTTAGGAACAGCGAGACGAACACCGCTAGCACCGCACCCAGAACGACCAGGCCGTTGCGGCGAATGTTGTTGAAGGCTTCGTTGAGTACGTAGGCGATTCGCATCAGACCTCGCCCTCCGCATCTTCTTCGGCGGACGCCGTTTCGGCCACCGCGGCGGCAGGTTCAGGTGTCTCGGCTTCCAGCACGACGGCCTTCTCAACCGTTTCGTCGTCTGTGGTCGGCTCCACCACGGCTGCCACAGTGGCCGGTGGTTCAACCGCTAGGGATTCTTGAGTGACAATCGGCTCAACCTCAGTCGGTTCCGCGGGCATAGCGTTGGACTGGACGCGGATCTCATAGGCGCCACTGCGCTGATCGCGAATAACTCTTCCTGCTTCAAGCTGGACGACACGACGCCGCATTGCATCGACAATGGCGTGGTCGTGGGTCGCCATAACCACAGTGGTCCCGGTCCGGTTGATGCGATCGAGGATTCTCATGATGCCGACGGATGTGGCCGGGTCCAGGTTTCCAGTTGGCTCATCGGCGAGAAGGATCAGAGGTCGATTCACGAAGGCGCGCGCTATGGAAACCCGCTGTTGCTCGCCGCCGGAGAGCTGACGGGGTTGCCGGTCGGCCTTGTTGGATAGACCGACGAGTTTGAGAACCTGGGGCACCTGGTTGCGGACCACATGGCGCGAGCGACCCGTCACCTCGAGGGCGAAAGAAACGTTCTCGTAGACGCTCTTGTTTGGCAAGAGCTTGAAGTCCTGGAACACCGTGCCGATGGAGCGACGCAAGTGGGGGACCTTCCATGAAGGCAGCGCCGAGGCATGCTTGCCGGCGACCCACACTTCACCGCTGTCCGGCTTGTCCTCGCGCATCATCAACCGCAGCAGGGTTGACTTGCCGGAACCGGAGGGTCCGACAAGGAATACGAACTCGCCCTTGGCGACTTCTAGGCCAACTTCTCTAAGGGCTACGACGCTGTTGTCGTAGACCTTCGTAACATTATGGAGACGGATCATGAAACTCCCTTTGCGGACCGGAGCGCACCGACCGCAAGAGTCTGTTTACTTCTCCCCTTCTCCGCCGCCGACGGCGAATGCTACATGCAGCGGGGAGATACACCAAGGACAAAGTGTGACGGCGTGTGCCGCCAAAAGCGGAGCATCGGGGTTTCCTGGGGAAACCGAAGCTACGCACGTCGTATGGCGTGCTCGCCTAGTCCTCCTGCTGAGATCTGCGCCAATGAAGATAGGAGTCGATGAACGCATCGATATCGCCATCAAGCACACCGGTGATGTTGCCGACCTCGAGATCGGACCGGAGATCCTTACCATTTGGTACGGCTGCATCACATAGGAACGGATCTGCCGGCCCCAGCCGGCTTCCGTCTGCTCGCCCCGAATCGAATCAATCTCATTCAACTGGTCCTGGCGGGCCAACTCGGCGAGCCGGGCAGCCAGCAACTGCATCGCACGATTCTTGTTCTGCAACTGCGACCGCTCGTTCTGACACGCCACCACAGCACCCGTCGGCAAATGGGTTATCCGTACCGCTGAGTCGGATGTGTTGACGTGCTGGCCGCCCGCCCCCTGCGATCTGTACGTGTCGATACGAAGATCTTCCGGGTTGATCTCGACCTCGTTGACGTCAACCTCAGGGATCACGTCAACGCCGGCGAACGAAGTATGGCGGCGGGCGGCCGAGTCGAATGGGCTTATCCGCACCAATCGATGCACTCCTCGCTCGCCCTCAAACGATCCGTAGGCATGGTCTCCCTTGATAGTCAGCGTTGCCGACTTGATCCCAGCCTCGTCACCGGGCTGGATCTCATCAATTTCGACTTTGAATGGAGTGCGTTCCAAGTAGCGCACGTACATCCGAAACAGGATCTCGGCCCAGTCCTGGGCATCGACTCCCCCCGCCCCGGCATGCACGCTGAGGATGGCAGGGCGATCGTCGTACTCGCCGAAGAACAGGCTCTCCCGCTCCAGCAGCGTGAGTTCACCGTCGAGTGACACCAGTTCTGCGGAAGCTTCCGCAGCCGTCTCCGCATCGCTCTCTTCTGCGGCCATCTCGAACAACACCTCGGCGTCATCGATACGGCTCTCGAGCGTTTCCACTTTGGCGATGATTCCCTCGAACCGGGCGAGCTTCTGGGTAACTTCCTTGGCCCGGTCCTGGTCATTCCAGAGATCCGGAGCGGAGGCAAGCTCACGCAGCTCTATGAGGTCGGTTTCCTTGCCAGCGACGTCAAAGGAACCTCCGTGCATCATCGAGACGGGAACGGAGTTCTTGCAGAAGTGCTCGGGGGTCAGCGTCATTCATAGCGGTGAGATGGTAGCTGCGAACTCGCCGAGCGAGTTCGTTGCAGTCTGGCTTGGCCAGGCTCATACCGGATGCGACCAACCGGAGTAGTTCGTTTGGGTCTCGGCTCTCCCCGCGCTCAGGTCGGTGCCGAGCGATTGATACCACCGTCTCATAGGTGGCTGAGCGACAAGTCCTCTGGCACGAACTGTTCCGACCATTCCCGGGCGCTCTCGACGTCCTCAAAGACACGTGTCGGGAACAGGAAAGAGCCAATCACCTCCGGAAAGGCACCAGTGATCGCCAGCGATTCGGCATCCACAAGCCAGGCTAGGGAAGCCAGCACCCCTGGTAACTGCTCTATGAGTGCCCGCCAGCCCTGTGGCGTCGGTCTTCCCATTTGCCGAACATCCCAGATCACGGGCAGAACCTGCCCGTCGGTAATCGTCCGGTACGCATCCACATCGGCTTCCATGGATTCGGCCGTGTGACGTTCGTCAGGATTGGTCTCCACCACAACAACGACGCCGGTTTCGTCCAGTGTCATCCGCACCATCGAGGTCTCGATCGAGTACAACGTCATCCGGCCATCGGCTCGGCGCCGGGTCTCCCGTGACATATCTTGTACTTCTTGCCGGAGTTGCACGGGCAAGGATCGTTGCGACCGATCTTGTCCTTGACCCGGACGGTACGGCGCTTGGCCGTTGCCGGCCCAGACGTCTGGATCGCAGTGGGACGCTGTGGGGCCTGCTGTCGCTCCACCTTGACGTGATACATGTAGCGGAGTGTGTCCTCTTTGACCGCATCGACAAGGAGCGAGAACATGTCGAAACCTTCACGCTGGTACTCGACAAGAGGATCCTTCTGCGCCATCGCCCGTAACCCGATCCCGGACCGCAAGTAGTCCATCTCGGCCAGATGCTCGCGCCACTTGTTGTCGATAATCGACAACGTAACGGTGCGCTCGAGGCGGCGCAGCACCTCGGCAGTGAGCTCATCCTCGCGGCTGGCGTAGACCTCCGTGGCGTCACGTAGGTAGGCCTCGACCGCTTCCTCAGCGTCCAGGTCCTCGGGATGCGGGAAGCTGTGTTTGCCAAGAGTCGTCGGGTAGACCGCGGTGATCCTCTCGGTAAAGGAATCCCAATCCCATTCGTCCGGGTCGAGTCCGTCGGTCATGCTGCGCACGTGGGCTTCGATGACTTCGGAGCGCCAATCGGCGATCAGTTCCTGAGTCGCTTCGCCTACGAGAATCTGGTTGCGCCATTCGTAGATGATCTTGCGCTGGGTGTTCATCACCTCGTCGTACTTCAAGACATTCTTACGAATCTCGAAGTTCTGCGATTCGACTTGGTTCTGGGCACGCTCGATGGCCTTACTCACCATCTTGTGCTCAATGGGCACTTCGCGCGGGATCTTGAGACGGCTCATGATCGAAGCAACCCGGTCGTTGGCGAACCGTCGCATGAGGTCGTCCTCGAGGGACAGGTAGAACCGGGACTCGCCGGGGTCTCCCTGCCGACCGGAGCGACCGCGCAACTGGTTGTCGATACGACGGGACTCATGCCGCTCGGTACCGAGCACGTATAGACCGCCCGCAGCCAGGACCTGCTCCCGAGCCGGGGCAGTCTCCAGGGCGAGTTCCTCGGTCAGCTTCTTGAGCTCATCCTCGTAGCCTTCTTCGTCCCGATCGACACCCCGCTTGCGCAACTCGGATCGTGCCAGTTCCTCGGGATTGCCGCCGAGAGCGATGTCGACACCACGGCCGGCCATGTTCGTGGCCACCGTGACTGCCCCGGGCTGACCGGCCTGGGCGATGATCTGCGCCTCACGGGTGTGTTGCTTGGCGTTGAGGACCTCGTGCTTGA
>CBDUNF010000161.1:0-8229 GCA_965368515.1 uncultured bacterium | reverse complement strand
GTTGGCAGGGGTCGTTTGGTTGATCGCTCGGGGTCGCCGCTTCGGCCCTGCGGAAGCAAACTCCCGGGGGCTTCCTCCCCCGCGGGCGGCATATCTCGACGCGGTGGCAGCGACCCTCGAAGCCAGCAACGACCCGGATGCCGGCGCCCCATTGAGCGCGGCAATCGATCGTGAGCTGGCCAAACGTGGTGCCGACCTCGGCTCCTCTGCAAACCTTCTCGAAGTCGCGGTGTTGAGCGGCGTCGACCGCAAGATCGCCGAGCAAGCCCTCGGCACCGGCACACGCCGAAATGACGTGCGCGCCCGCGCCCTGCTTTTATCCCACCTAGTGAACAAGGAGCAACTGTGAACGACCTTCGCACCCGTGTTGCGGCCGAGGTCGCCAAGGCCGTCGTCGGCCTGAACGATCTAATCGATGGCATTCTGATGGCTGTCATCAGCGGCGGGCACATCCTGCTCGAAGGCCCACCAGGGACCGCAAAGACACTCGCCGCCCGGGCCGTCTCTCGGAGCCTCGGGCTCGAGTTTGCCAGAATCCAATTCACCCCCGACATGCTCCCCTCCGATATCACGGGCACGATGGCGCTCAGCGGCGGGTCGCTTGAATTCCGGCCCGGACCGCTCTTTGCCGGTGCGGTTCTCGCTGACGAGATCAACCGCACCCCTCCGAAGACGCAAGCGGCTCTCCTCGAGGCCATGCAGGAGAGGTCGGTAACGATCGACGGCACAACCCGCGACCTACCTGATCCGTTCGTCGTCGTGGCGACTCAGAACCCCATCGAGTACGAGGGCACGTATCCGCTCCCAGAGGCTCAGCTCGACCGGTTCATGATGAAGCTCAACGTTGACTATCCGAGCGAGCAGGAAGAAATCGCGATCGTGGGCCTCACCCGGCGTGGGCTTGACGATGCCGCGGTCGCCGAGATCCAGCCCGTGGCGACCTCCGCCGAATTGCTTGCCCTCCGCGACCAGATGGGACGGGTTCGTGTCGACGAGAAGGTCGCAGAGTATGCGGTACGGCTCGTCCGACACACTCGTGCTTTGCCGAGCGTCGAGCTGGGCGGCAGCCCCCGGGCCGCAGTCCATCTGCTGGCAGCAACTCGGGCCAAGGCCGTTCTCGACGGAAGGGATTTCACCACTCCCGACGATGTCCGCATGCGAGCCCAATCCGTGCTCGGCCACCGGCTCGTGCTGACCTCAGATGCGGCCATCGATCGATATCTGGCTACAGACGCCGTGAGCGCAGCCCTATCGGCGGTGCCGGTCCCGAAGTGATCCCAACACCCCGTCTCGCCTATGCGCTAGTTGCCGCCGGAGCGGTCGTCGTTGCTCTCGGCACCGTGATCGGGAGTATCGCCGTCGCCGTGATCGTGGCCGGATACGTTGTCGACGGCCTCCAGCTTCGGCAGGAACCGAACGTGGCACGCACCGTTCCTTCTCTTCTGCAGCGTCTCCACTCCGTCGCACTGGAGGTGCGAGCAACGGATCCACGCGCTGGCCGCACCCTCCTGCACCAGGCGTCGGTACCCGACCTCGAGCTAGCGAACCAAACCGACGTCACCGTCCTCGACACCAGCTTGCGAGCGATTCGACGCGGCCACCACACCCTGCCGCCGGTCACGGTACGGAGCGTTGGTCCGCTGGGCCTGGCCGCCCGCCAGCGCGAGATGTGCGGACCACACGACGTTGCGGTCTACCCGGACGTGATCGGAGCCAGGCGAATTGCCCGTGCGGTGGCAACCGGCCGCTTCTCATCGGGCCGCAGACGACAGGGCCCGATCGGCATCGGCACCGAGTTCGAGTCGATCCGTGACTACACCGCAGATGACGACATCCGCCATGTGAACTGGCGGGCAACGATGCGCACCGGCAAGCCCATGACCAACACCTTCCGAATCGACCAGGACCGGGACGTCATCTGCGTTGTCGACAGCGGTCGGTTGATGACCGCCCCGATTGGCGAGCACACCAGGCTCGACATCGCAGTGGATGCGTGTGCCGCGATTGCACACACTGCGGATGCTCTCGGAGATCGCTCGGGGGTTGTGGCGTTCTCGGATCGGATCCTGCGCTCGCTGCCGCCGAGCCGGCGGGCGGCCGGAGCGGTGGAGGAGGCGATCCACGATCTCGAGCCTTCACCCGTCGAGAGCAATTATCAGATTGCATTCCGGGCGGTAGGGCGATCAAAACGATCGCTGGTAGTCCTGTTCACCGACCTCTTCGAGGAATCGGCCGCAATGCCACTGCTGGAGGCGTTGCCGGTTCTGTCCCGCAACCATGCGGTCATCGTTGCCTACGTGCGAGACGACGATGTTCACGAAGCGGTCACCGAGCCGATTGCCGCTGAGGAATCACCGTACCGTGCGGTCGTGGCGCTTGACGCACTTCGTGCTCGCCAGGCCGCCGTCACCCGCCTGCGTCACCGGGGTGTCACCGTGATCGAGGCCGCAGCCGACGATCTGCCGGCCGCAGCAGTAGGCGCCTATCTCAACCTCAAGCGACGGGGAGTCGTCTGATTCTTCCCTTGCGGGAACAATCAGATTGGAGTTCGCCTGCCCTCCGGGGCAGATTGAAGAACTCCCGTCAGTGGACGCGGCAGATCGGCCGTCGCCTCGCCTTCGGGCAAGCGGCCACGGTGCCACATGAGGAACCAGAACAGGCCTCCGACTATTGCGCCGACGATCGACATCGGTAGTGCGGCCAAGCCGCGCCTGCTGACAAAGGCCTCGATGATCCCGGCAATAGCGAGCCAGGGAACAACCCCAAGAGTCATCAGCACTGCCGGCCGCGCCTCAGCAACTAGCGCCTGCCGCCGCGTCCTGCGCCCGGGGTTCACTAGCGCCCACCCAAGGCGGAGACCGGCCGCCGCCGAAACAACAATGCACGAAAGCTCGAGCACGCCGTGAGCGGCAACCAGCTCAACGAAGAAACCGCCGTCGCCGCCCGAGACCAGGAACCCACCAATCACCCCGAGCAGGATTCCGTTTTGCACCAGGACCGCCACTGTGCCAATACCGAAGAACATGCCGACCGCAAACGCCAGGATCGCAACCGTCACGTTGTGAGTGATCAGAAACGCCGAGAACTCGGCCTGGGTGCCGAGATCCGCACCCATATCAGTCCCCCCAGCCGGGTCGAGAGCGTTGGCGAATTCTGCAGGAACCATCCCGATCGCCGCCGACGAGTCGACGACGGCCCAGATCCATCCCAGAACTGCTGATCCCAGTAGAAAGGCGGCGGCGAGCCACAGGAAGGCGGGGCGCTCGGTCGAGATCTGCCAGAAGTCCGTCGTTAGGAACCGGACGGGATGGGGACGACGTGACTCCGACCGATACACGAGCGGTCGGGCGCGGGCAACCAGGCTGGCGACGCTGTGAGTGGTGGGGTGCGATGGGTGTGTAGCGCGGAGCCGGGAGAGATCGGCGATCGCACTCCGATACAGGCGGCCCAGAGACAGGATGTCGGGCGCGGGCAGCCGTTCCGGGCGTCCCTTGGCCCGGCCGATCAGTGACTCGAGTTGGTCCCAGTCTGTCTGGCGTTCGCTCGAAAATGTCCCTATCTTCACGCCTACCTCATGGATACCGACCGCATCGAGATAAGAACCCCGGAGGGCTTCAATCTCGAAATGACGCTGGCCGGTCTCGGATCCCGTTCCGCTGCTGCAATCATCGACACGATCATTATCGTCGCCCTGGCGATAGTGGTATACCTCCCGTTCCGGAACGCGTTTCCACCGTTGCCGGTCCGGATCGCGCTGACCGCGATGCCGATCGTGCTGTTCCTCGGATACCACCTGGTGTTTGAGACCAGAGGTCGGCGCCAATCTCCTGGCAAGCGGCTCTTGCGGCTGCGGGTTGTGACTACCGATGGGGCTCCGGTCAGGGCTACCGGATCGCTGATTCGCAACCTCATCAGGATTGTCGACTTCCTGCCGGCGCTCTATCTGATCGGAATCATCTCGGTGTTCTCAACTACTCAGAATCAGCGCCTTGGAGATCTCGCCGCCGGAACGATCATTGTCATCGAACCAAAGGCCGATCCGTTTCTGGCGCCGTTGCCATCATTTGCGGACCTTCCTCAGGGTTGGGATGTGAGCGCCGTTACCGACGAGGACGTTGCAATAATGAGACAGTTCATGGCCCGCCGCGAGACTCTCAAACCCGAAGCTCGTCGCAAGATCGGATTCGAGATCGCCAAGGGAATCGAGGCGAAGGTGAGCCGACCACCGCAGATGATGAATTCAGAGCAGACAATCGAAACAGTGCTCGACCTCAAAGAAGACCGTGGGTAAGTGCCATGGACATTGCGATCGCTCAGACCCAGTTCCCCGGGGCAGCCGGGTACCTCAACAGCGCCAGCATCGGCCTTCCGCCGACGCAAGCGGTGGGGGCACTGCACGACGCCCTCGATGAGTGGCAAAGCGGGCAAGCACACGCTCCCGACTACGACAGACCGGTTGCGCAAGCACGTCGGCTATTTGCAGAGCTCGTTGCGGTCCCCGAGGACCAGGTCGCGATTGGTAGTCAGGTATCGGCTCTCGTCGGCTTGGTAGCCACTGCGCTGCCGCCCGGGGCACGAGTAACGGTGCCAGAAGGCGAGTTCACTTCGGTGCTCTTCCCGTTGCTCGCTCGCGATGATCTCAACCTCCAACTCGAGGTCGTTCCGCTGGAGATGCTGGCGGAGTCAATTGGACCTGACACCGACATGGTTGCGTTCAGCGCAGTGCAGTCGGCCGATGGCCGTGTCGCTGATCTGGACGCGATCACGACCATCGCTGCTGACTGTGGCGCCCTAACACTTGTCGACGCTACCCAGGCTGTCGGGTGGCTCCCGCTCGACGCAGCTCAATTCGATTTCGTGGTTGCCGGTGCATACAAGTGGCTCCTCAGTCCACGAGGAACGGCATTCCTAACCGTTCGGCCTCAGTTGCTCGAGCGGATTCGCCCGCTTTACGCCGGCTGGTATGCAGGCGAAGAGCCCTGGGAGAGCATCTACGGAACCCCGCTGCGGCTGGCTGCCGATGCTCGCCGACTCGACCTGTCTCCTGGATGGCTGGCCTGGGTAGGCACCGCGCGGGCACTGGAGCTTCTCGTAGATATCGGTGTCGATGCAATCCATCGCCACAACGTTGGTCTGGCGAACTCGTTACTACAGAGAATCGGGTTGCCGCCAAGCAACTCAGCCATTGTTGCCGTGGCCGTGGAACCTGGATTCGATGAATCCCGCCTTTCGGGCCTGAGCACCGCATATCGGGCTGGCCGGCTGCGCGCCGGATTTCATCTGTACAACACGATGGCCGACGTCGACCGGTTAGCCGCCGCGCTGTCAGGCTGACGACTCCGATTGCTTACGGATCGACCGCACGCACGATGAATGAAGCCATTTGCGCCCTGGTGACATTGGAAGTCGGGCAGTACCGATCGTTCGTAGGTGGATTACAGCCGAGCGTGATCCCCGCTTCAGCAATCGCATTGATATCTGCCTCAAACACCGAACCCGCATCATCCACAAAGAAATCCATAGCGGCCGCCGGAAGACCAAAGGCACGCTTCAGGAACGCCGCCATCTGACCTCTGGTGACATTGGAAGTCGGGCAGTACCGATCATTCGTAGGTGGATTACAGCCGAGCGTGATCCCCGCTTCAGCAATCGCATTGATATCTGCCTCAAACACCGAACCCGCATCATCCACAAAGAAATCCATAGACGCTGCCGGGAGACCAAGCGCCCGGTTCAAGAACGCCGCCATCTGATCCCGGCTGACGTTCTGCGCAGGACAGAAACTGTCGTTGATAGGTGGATTGCAGCCCCGGGTGATGCCCAACTCATCGAGCCTTTCGATATCGGACTCGTGAACCGATCCGTCATCGTCGACGAAACGGCCGGAATCGTCGCCAGCGTATTTGGTGATAGCAAGATCACCGCTGGGAACATCGACCGAAGTAACGAACACACCGCCGTCGAGCGGGCTGGTCGCGACATCGACTAATTCCGAGTCGGAACGGCCGCCAAAGGCAGTCACCGTCTGCACCAACTCGACGAACGTGTTCACGTCGCCCTCGCCTGCTCCCAACAACTCCCCACTCCGGGCTCGACCGACCTCGATAGTCCCCGCCACGTCTATCCAGCTACCCGAAGCGGTAATCACCGGCACGCCGGTGACGTCGATTGTGTGGACGAGGTAATTGACGTCAGTCAGGGATGCGCCCGGAGTCAGTGATCCGAAAACAGTCTTGCCTGTCGAAGAGTCGATGTCGGCAGCGGCGATCGGACGGGCCGACGAGAAATCGGCCATGAACACCGAACCGGTCTCGGTCACACGATGGAATCCGATCGACGAGCCAGACGCCGGATCATCTGCACCGGTAACAACGGCAACGGCCTGCCCGTCAGACGAACCAACGTAGGCGATCGGATCGGTGTAGGGGTCAGGCGGCTCGAGATACAAAGTCGGGAATCCGGCATCAATCACGCCGGATGAGTCGAGCCTGACAACCCAGGCGTGCTCGCCGCCGTCGTCGTCGCCGCGGCCGGTCCCCGCGACAAATAGCCTTCCGGCAGAGTCGACGGCAGCGCTGGTGGGCACTGTGACCTCGTGGAGCACAAACACGTGAGATTCGACGAAACTGCCCGACGCATCAAACACTGCAACCAAGGTCGACAGCCCGAGCCCGATCTCGATGTCGCCGACGGCGTAGATCCTGTTATTCCCCGTGGCGACCGCCCGGAGTCGCGTCAACGGCGAGGCAAACCCGGTGAGGTCGGTGAGGGTTGAACCGTCGGCGGCGACGATGGCGCCCCACGGGTTCAGCCCGGACGTGTACCCGACGGCGACCAGCCGACCGTCCGGCAGCAGCGCAGTGTCGGCAACCGCCACGTCCCCGGCGATAGCGAAGGCAGCTGTGCCTGCGGTTCCAAACGAGGGATCGGGTAGCGCTGCTCTTGCCGAGGGCGCCCCCACACCGATCACCAGCGCCATCGTCACCACAAGCAAGCCCAGCTTCTTCATACGTCCCTCTCTGAAGCAATGACTCGACGGTACCAGCGCACAGCCAGTCTGGGCGGAGTGGTTCCTATTCGAGGACGTGGATTCCCTTGGCCGCACCCATTTCCTTGAGGATCTTCGGCCACACGGTTACCGACACTTCGCCGAGGTGAGCTTTCTTGAGCAGCATCATGTACGTGCGAGATTGGCCGATTCCGCCACCGATCGAAAGGGGGATCTCGTCGTTCATTATTGCCTGGTGATACGGCAGCTCGAGGAAGTCCAACTGTCCGCTCATCTCCAGCTGCTGAACCAGAGCCTCCTTCGTTACACGAATCCCCATCGAGGTCAGCTCGTGGCGCCGGCGGGTAACCGGATTCCAAACCAGGATGTCGCCGTTGAGGCCGTGGGTGTCCTTGCCGGTTGAGGCCGACGTGTCCGTTGTCCAATCGTCGTAGTCGGCTGCCCTCATTTCATGGGGATAGCCGTCGGCAAGCGGCCAGCCGATGCCGTAAATGAAGATCGCCGGATACTCCTGGACAATCCGGGTCTCCCGCTCCTTGCGCGGTAGATCCGGATACATGTCGAGGATCTCCTCCGCATGAAGGAACGTGAGTTCTTCAGGCAAGTTCGGATACTTCGGTGTGTTGAGCTGCGGGTAGATCTCTTGGACGTGGCGCTCGGCGCCAACCAGCACCGCCCAGATCTTCTTGACGATCCCCGTGAGGAACTCGAGATTCCGTTCCTCTGGTACGACTACCCGCTCCCAGTCCCATTGATCGACGTAGGCAGAGTGGTCGTGGTCGAGGAAGTAGTCCTTGCGGATTGCCTTCATGTCGGTGCAGATGCCTTCTCCGGGCTGACAATCGAACTGGGCCAGAGCCACCCTCTTCCACTTGGTTGCTGCCTGAACGACCTGCGCATCGATCGGATGCAGGTCGTGGTCGTTGGAGATATGGAAGCCAACCGGACTCCGAGAACCGTCACGATCGAGCATGTCGTTGACTCCACTCAATGAGTCGACGATCAGCGGGACCTGAACCATCATCAGGTTCAACTCCTTACAGAGGTTCTCCTCGATGTAGCCCTTGGCCGCAAAGAGGGCATCCATCGTCTCGCGCGGCGTGAGCAGGGACTCGTAGTCGTCGGGAAGAATCTTGTCGAGATCGGGATAGTTTCCTATCCCCGGTCCGGCTAGGTCGGCGGTCTTGTCGCTCATCAGCAACCCTCCTAAGTGGGGTCGG
>CBDUNF010000160.1:0-8261 GCA_965368515.1 uncultured bacterium | reverse complement strand
CCATGTGCGTGTCGCGAGATCGAACAGAATGGTTCCCGCACCCCCGGCGCGGTCACTGGCATATTCGCCGGTCAGCTGGAAGCGAACGTAGTCTTTCGGCAGCAGGACCTGTCTCGCCTGCTCGAATACCTGCGGCTCGTTGTTTCTGACCCACAGAATCTTGGGGGCGGTGAATCCGGTGAGAGCGTCGTTGCCGGTGATCCGGATGAGACGGTCCCTGCCGACTCGGTCGCGAATCTCATCGCATTCGGGCGCAGTCCGCTGGTCATTCCACAAGATGGCAGGGCGCAGTGAGTTGCCAGCCTCGTCGAGGAGTACCAAGCCGTGCATTTGGCCAGTCAGCCCGACCGCAACCACGTCTGCGCCCGTTATCCCTGCCGTGGCGAGCACCGCAGACACCGCCTCCTTGGTAGCCGTCCACCAGAGGTCCGGGCTCTGCTCGCTCCAAAGCGGCTGCGGAGTCTGGTATTCGTACTCGCTGGCGGCGACAGCGACGACTGTGCCGGTGGCGTCTACTAGCTGTGCTTTGGTCGCCGTCGTCGACGAATCGATTCCCATGACATAGCTCACGAGTTGGTGCCTCCATCAAGATTGAGAAGCTCGGGGATTTGCGCCGGCGGAGCATCCGGGTCGACAGTGTGCAGTTCCCAGGTTTCCGAATGCGTTATTGCGTCTCCCGGAGCAAGCAGGGTTTGCGGGCCGAGTGTCTCCAGCTCAACGAAATCGGGGCTGGCGTAGACCTGACCGGACGCATCCAGATCAAGGTACCGCCCGCCGTTTTGGTGGGTGGCCCGCTTGACGAAAACCAGTCCATCGTTGACGTATGCCAACCAACCGCGGCCGAGTTGGGTGCCTGTCTTCGTAGGTGAAGTGCGTTTCCGGTCGAGGATCAGCAGACGGTTCTCAATCTGAAAGGGGCTGTCGTCAATCCCGGTGTATGGCCACAGCACGATCGATGCGTTCGGCTGCAGTTGATGCTGGTCCGCCAACTCGCTGCGGAGGGGGATGATGGCCGTGCCGCCGACTGGTAGTTGCGTGATAGCCCAGGGAGCAATATCTCGCGCAGCCGAGCCGTGGTTGGTCAGCGTGTGGACCAGATCGACTCGTCCATCGCCTAGCGTGATAGCAATCGACTTGCCGATCCCCACCGCGTCGCTTGCGCTTTGGCTCACGGTGATCTGTGTTGGGGTTCGATTGACTGCGACCGGCTCGTTGTCGGGCTCGTAGGTGATTTCCGGGACCTCCGGTGCTGCCCAGAGCCGGTGACCGCCTCGCAACAGATACGCGCGACCGTCGGGGAGATCGATGGCCGCTTCGCCGAGCTCAGCCAGCGTATTGGCACCGCCTGCGGTAGAGAATCCGGTTATCCGGGGTCCGAATACCGTGGAAACCGTTACTTCGAGGCTGCTGTTGGCCAGCCGTACTTCTTTATCGATGGCTTCGATCGTCGTGTCCCCTGTGCGCTCGGCACGAGGGTACCAAGCGCACGACGGGCTGCGTCTATTGGCCGCCGGGTCGCTGACCGAGGGTCACTGCGATGAGAGCGCCGTCGCTGAGAGTCACGTCGATCGTCGTCCCGGCTCCGAAGCGGCGTAACGCTGCCACGAGCTCGTTGAAGGTCTTGATCTCAATGTCGTTGATGGCCGCGATGACATCGCCCTCTTGGAGACCAGCGACGGATGCTGCGCTACCGGCTTCCACGGTTGCAACTCCGATACCGATCGGGATTGAGCCACCATCGGCGGTGTCTTCCAACGCGGGATCGACGAATATGCCGAGATAGGGGATCGAAGCATTGCCGGAAGCGATGATCTCATCCGCCACTCTCTTGACGATTTCAACCGGTGTGGCAAACCCGATCCCCTCGATACCAACCTCGCTGACGCCGACGGCCGTTGTAATACCGACGAGTTGCCCTTCGCTATCAACGAGGGCGCCGCCGCTAGATCCCGAAGTGATGGGTGCATCGGTTTGCAGCATTCCGTAGAGAACGGTTGTGGCATCGGTCTGGACCTCTCGGCCAAAGGCAGAAATAACGCCCACGGTGAGAGAAGGGCCGCCGTCGAGACCAAGAGGGCTGCCAACCGCAACCGCTGGATCTCCGACCGTGAGCACATCAGAGTTGCCGGTAGCGAGCGCGGGAAGGTCATTCGCAGTGACCTTGAGGACAGCAAGGTCCGTGGTCGGATCGGTACCGACCACCTCGGCCGGGTAGATTCGACCATCGGCGAGCACGATCTCGTAGCTGGTCCCGGCTGAGACGACGTGATCATTGGTGATCACATGGCCCTGGTCGTCGTACACAACCCCGGATCCTGATCCGAGCAACGCCTGTTCACCGTTGAAACTTGCGCCGGTGATCTGAACGGTGACCACGGACGGAATCACTGCCCGGCCCACTGCGGCCGCATCTAGTAGGAGCGGCGTTGGGGTCGCCAGAGCGATGGGTGTTTCGATGGCGGTCGTGTCGGCGGTCGCCGCGGGAGCGACCGCCGGTGCGCTGGTGGTTGTTGTAGTGGCAGGAGAAGCTGTGGCGACCGTGTTGTCGCTGGAGGCGAAATACGCCCCACCAGCAACGGCGATTCCGACAACGGCGGCTACCGCATACCATCGCCAGTAGCCATTGCTCGGTTTCCGGGTTCGCACAGGGGCCGGAGCAGGGTTGAACACCGGGGGCTCAGGGCTGTCTTGGGTTGTATCCACCTGGGGTTCTAGCGAGTCCATTGCTGTGTCCTTATCACATCGGGTCGGTCTTCATCATGGGCTCGAACCATAAGAATTGGGTGAGTACCAGATTGACAAACTATTAATCCGGTAACCGCACGACGTCAGTCGATTATTCCGAGGTCGGTGATGTTCGCCAGCGGGATCGCGATAGGTTCGCCAACAGGGTGCTGCCACTCGACAGTCCACCGCAGGACCAAGCTAGTGGGGGAGTTGTCGGCTGAAATGAGCTCACCTGCCCGCTCGAGCAGGAGTGATCCACTCCGGGCAAACGGCTCAGGATTGGCGACCGTCGGATTCTGTTGGCTGGCACCAAACAGGTTCTGCGGGATGAGCTGAGTTGGTTGAATGTCGTCGCGAGCGGGGTCGTCCGTTCCCTCGAAAACAATGCGTAGGGACGTCCTCAATATGGCGTCGTTTGCGTCGACGACGTGCCACTCGGCGTAGCCCCAATCGTTGGTGAACTCGAGGTGGTCGACCGAAAGCGCAATGCCGGCGCCGACGTCGATTGCTAGCGGTTCTGCGATCGCGTACGGTCTGGCTATTCCTGCGAGGGTTATTTCCCCTGTTTCCTCGTCAACCGATGTGGCACCGCAGCCATGGCACCCGGTTCGCACGACCATCTCGGAGGCTCGCCTGGCAGTGAGGCTCGGCGCAGAATCTGGCAACGCGGAGACGCCGGGAAACTCGACGACGACGACGCCCGGGGTCAGTGTCGACTCGATGGCTCTGCTGGCGGTGATGGAAACTCCGTCACCGCTGAGGACCCACTCTGCGGCATGAAACGTCGGGGCATCGGGTGGCTCTCGGTCGCTGCGGGCTGCTTCGCTCACGACGACGTAGAGATTGCCTGCACGGCTGTATGCGATCTTGGCATCGAGGCCCACCCCGTCGATATCGACGTATCCTCCGGGCACCTCAGGGTCCGGCGGCGGCGGGGGGCTGGTGGTCTCGGTTGTCGGGGGAGTGGCGGCGACGGTGGTCGTCGAAGTTGCCCCGGTACTGGATCCGAGGAAGAAGAGGCCCAGCAGCAATCCGGCGACAGCGGCGATTGCGATCGACCAGATCCATGGGAGCACGGCCTGTTCATCGCCTGGGTCGGGATCGAGGGGTGACCGGGCGAGTTCTTCCCAAATGCTCTCGCTCATTCTGGCTCTCCGAGAGTGACTGTGACCGCCTCATCGACGACCATCCAGACGGAGCCCTCCACCTCCATCAGGATCGGCGACGGTGCTGTCTCCGAATCGAACGTGAGGTTCCATCGTGGCCTCCCCTCCGCCTCGCGTACCGCCGACAGCCATCCGGGCCCGGCTCCCGTGACCCGCAGGTTGTCGAGGTTGAATTCACGGTCAGAGGTCAACTCGACCTGCACGATCGTGTTTGCCTGTTCCGTAACGGCGAGCAGGCGGGCAGTGATCCCCGGTGCTACTGGAGCTGATTCGCTGCCGGCGGCAAGCGCGATCTCCGAACTGACCGGTGTCAATAGGGCGTAGGAGGAGATTTCAACCCGTTCGATGCTCGATAGATCGAAGCCACTCCCTACCTCAAAACGAGCTGCTCGCGCTGACGGATTGGCCACGGTTCCCGGTATGTCCGTGCCGTTGGCCGTCACCTGCCAGTCGTCGAGAAAGACCGTGACGAGGTCTTCAGGTGCGATGGTCATGAAGTTGCCAAAGCCCTGGGGCCGGATGACGTCGGCCGAATCGGCGGTTGGAGCAAGGGTTGCGATATCGAAGCTGACGACGAGTTGGGTTCCATCGATGTGGGCGGTGTCGGCGACGATTACTGCGGGGCCGACAACGGTCTCGTCTTCATCTACGAAGAACGCTCGGGGAACGCCCGCGGTAGTGGTTTGCTGGGGGGCGGTCGGGGTTGTCGCGGTCTCGTCGGAGCTGTTCGGGGAAATCAGGGTGCCGACGACGGCTGCGAATACAAAAACAACGACAGCGGCTGCCGTCTTTCTGACCATCAGATGCCTCCGGACGGCATTCTATTGGGCGACGAGCCGAGTCACCGAATTCGGCCGATTAGCCGGCCCGGGAGATGAGAGCGACCGTTCTACGGCAACGTGTCGGCGATTCCCGAGTATTCGGTTGCGAGAGCCCCGCCGAAGGCTGCGACGGCGGCAAAGGCGACGAGCGCGATGAGGGAGATCAGCAACGCGTATTCAACAAGGCTGGCACCGATCTGGTTATCTTCCATACGGTGCAGCACAGTCTTGAGATATCGAAATACGCTCATTTGGTGCCGTCCTCTAGTCGCGGTGCGTTGTCGTTTGACTGCTATGAGTAGTACTCCTCAACTAAACAACGAAAATGCCGAAGCGTCTAGGGGTCGAGCGACCTATTCCAATCGCCGACCCAGATCGCGACCCTGAGTCGTACAATCGGACCCAGCGGAATCAAAGGGACCTTGTGGATCTTTCACATCAGAGCATCACCGGACAACAATTCGAGCTTAATCGGCGCGGATACGACCCCGATGCCGTAGATGCGCATCTATCCGAAATCGCCACCGCTGTTCAGGCGCATCAGCAGCGAATCGCGGAGCTCGAGACGACCATCGTTGCGCTCGAAGCCAAGGTTCAGGACGCCGACGAGTCAGAAGAGGCTCTCCGTCTGACCCTCAAGGCCGCTGCCCATGCCAAAGAGGAGCTGCTGGCAGGGGCCAGAGAGCAAGCAGCGGCGACCCAAGCCGATGCCGAAGCCAAGGCCGCTGCACTCGTTGGAGAGGCCGAAGAGAGGGCGCGGTTACTAACACAAGAAGCCGAAAGTCACGCCCAATCGGTCACCAGCGAAGCTGAGAGTCACGCTCAGGCGGTCACCAGTGAAGCCGAGAGCCACGCCCAGACAGTCACCGGCGAAGCGGAGGCTCATGCGTCAGCTCTCACTTCCGGCGCAACCGCACAGGCTCGCGAGGTTGCGCAGGCCGCCCTCGCCGAGAGCGAACTGCTCGTAGAACGGATTGAGCAACTGCGTGCGCAGCTTGAAGGCGCTGAAGAATCGCTTCGAGCCTTGAGCGCTGAGTCGAATCCTCGGCTACAAAGCGCCCGAACCGTACTCGATGCGGCGCTGGAGCAGGCACGGGCCAGCGCTGAGAACCCGGAGCTACTTGCCGCTGCAGCAGCGGCAATACCCGCAGCCATCGCCGCACCGGCTTTCCCCGAGTCTGATCCGGAGCCCACAACGCCGGACGACCTAGCCACCGAATCGGCGCCCGAGGTGAGTTCCGAGGACGCGGCTCCTGCTTTTGAGGCCGACGCCGAGGCTGCGGATGCCGAGGCTGGTGATTCAGCTCAGGCGGAGCCAGCCATGCCGCAGGCTGAGCATGAGTCCGCTCCAATGCACGAGACAATCGAGCCAGGCGAACCAGCTGCCGAGCCAGAAGCAGCATCCGATGCCGGGGGAGAAGGTGCCCCGCACCTCGAGGTAGTCGAGCCCCAACCCGCTGAGGCCTCGGAATCGACAGCAGATATCAGCGACAAGGTCGACCGCCTGCTCGAAGAGCTGCGCGAAGTCACCTAGGCGACGTTGCCACCAGGTGTTTTCGCAGCAGATCCCATGTTGCCGGGGCTGCAAGTTCATGTTTCATCGAACGCAATGTCCGTAAGAACACTGGCATAGCGGCCTCAGCCGACATTGGATTCGGCCGGGACACCGCAAGAACCCGGTGATCAGGTCGCAGGATCACAAACTCGGTGTCAGGCCAATGTTCCTTGACCAGGGCAATCTCGGCCTCGAGTGCGATTCGCCCAAACCGATCAAAGATGTCCTCATAGAACCTGGCGCCGGGTCTCCTTTCGGCTGCAGCGAGTGGTGCCACCACGATCACGAGATCTAGAGGCTCCTCGGAGCCCAGCAATAGATCAATCGATGTTCCGCTGGCCAGGCCCCCATCCGCATACCAGCGATCACGAATGTGCACCGGTTGGAAGATACCGGGCACTGCGGCGGATGCGGCAACTGCGTTGCGGATCTGGGCTGGTGGGGCGTCCTCGGTTCCGAAAGGCGTACGTTCCCGGGCCTCAACGTCGTAAGCAACAACGACCGTTGGCCTGTCGGGCCAGCTTGTCGCTCCATCACCCAAGGCATCGTCGATCCACTCGGCGAGTCCCGCGGTGGAGTAGATCGCCGGGCTTCCGAGCACCAGACTGAGGTCCGGTCGGCGTAGACCCGGGAGAACACCCCTGCGCAGCCAGCGGACCATCCCCGTGGGTCGGCTGCGCTGGTACACACGGGCGCGAAGTGTGGCCGCGACTTCGTCTCGTGATTCGGCATCGCCGACGAACGTCCGCAGATTGAGCTGGTCTCCACGCACCATCGCCCCGGTGAGGGCGCCACATGACGTTCCGATAACGACATCTGCCGAGTTGGGGTTCCAGTCGGTGGCTAGCTGCAAAGTGAGTAGGGTGCCGAATTGGAACGCGGCTCCGGTTATCCCGCCGCCGCCAAGTACAAGACCGATTCTGCTCACGGGCATAGGATAAGGTCGAATTGCTTTCGTTCGCCGGATTGGACGCCGAAGGGAGCGAAGCACCGTCTCGGAGGCGACATGGGCGTCACCACATCTAGATTCCACCCCGATCAGCGCGGGGAACTCCAACAGCTCGTACGCGTCGTGGCCGAACACGACGGCGAAGAAGCTCTGTCCGAGTACAAGCACCTGCGTCTCGATGGTGGGCTGGATGCGCGTGAGCAGGTGGCGACTGGCGCTGACGGCGATCTGATCGGGTACGGACAGGCCGCATGGCATCGCGGCACAGTCACGAATCCGGGCCACTGGGCAATCGAGGTGGTTGTCGAACCCACACAGCGGCACCTCGATATCGCAAGGGACCTGCTGGAGGCCCTTCGTCTCGAGTCAGGAGACGCTGCGGTAACTCTGTGGGCTAGAGCACCATATGTGGCTGCGGCGGCCCGTGCGGCGGGGTGGTGTCGAACCCGTGAACTGCTCGAGATGAGGCGCTCACTTCCAATTGAGTGTCTTGACGTCTCTTTCAACGGTTTCGACGTTGCGACCTTCCGCATGGGTGTTGACGAGCGGGCCTGGCTGCGGGCTAACAATGCTGCGTTCGCCGGTCACCCCGAGAACGGATCGATGACGCGACGAGATCTGGAGCACCGCATCGCTCAAACTTGGTTCGACGCGCACGGGTTCTTCCTTGTCTGGGACCATGACGAACTTGCCGGGAGTTGTTGGACGAAGATTCACGATGACGGTGTTGGCGAGATCTACATCGTCGGTGTTGCACCCGGCTGGGAAGGTCGGGGTCTTGGTCGCTCACTCATCTGCCATGGTCTGGACTATCTGGGCAATGCCAGACACGTAACCAAGGCCAAGCTATATGTTGAGGCCGACAACGACCGCGCCGTGGGTCTTTATAAGGACCTTGGCTTTGAGACGACCCGAGTTATCGAGGCATATCGCTATCCACGCCCCGAAGAAGCGGTGGCCCGAAGGTTGTGTCCCTAGTCGGCACGGTCGGCGTTGAGGGTGGCGGCGGCGACAGCACGCTTGAACTCTGATAAGTACAGTTC
>CBDUNF010000159.1:0-8324 GCA_965368515.1 uncultured bacterium | reverse complement strand
GCTCCAGCAGCCACTTCCTGGCGAAATACCAAAAGCTGACGACGCTGACCAGACCGTGCCAACCGACAAACAGCGCCGCAAGCAGCGGTAACGGTCCGTCTTCGTAGATCACTGGGGTGATGACCCCTTCGACAACAAAGCCGAAGATAGCCCCGGCCAGGACCAATTGGTGGAGGCGGCTCGATGGCCCGCTGCCAACCGCCCAAAGGAAGGCCAGGGTGGGAATCGCATAGAACACCGCCATCGCCAGGAAGGCATCGAACGTGGCCCCGCCGAGATACCAGTAAACGCGCTCGGACGCTGTGGTCATGATGAGTGCCGAGAGCAGGACGAACGCAAGACCCGCTGCCGATCGTTTCAGTGCTGTCGCATCCATGCCGCAATCATCGCCGGGCCACCGGCGTCGCGGAATGGGGAATGCCCCTGAACGGCCCCCGAGACATCAGGGTCCGTTGTTTCTGGCAAAGCAGACGAGAATGGAGGTGTGAAACCGATCATCCTTCCTGCGCTGTGCGTGTTGGTCGCCAGCTGTAGCGGCGTTGCCGAGCCGGCCGAGCAGAACCCGCTCACGACGAGCGCACCGGAACCCGTGGTGCGGGTCATCCTCGTCGGCGACATCATGACCGGCCGGGGCCTCGCAAGAATCATGGACGCAGAGCCTGACGAGGTGTTCGCGGGGGTCCGCCACCTGCTCTCCGGAGCCGATGTCGCGGCCGGCAATCTCGAGTCTCCGCTAACACTCCGCCCGCACCTATCGCCGAACGAGAACTCCCTGGAGGCAGACCCGCGCAGTGCGGCGGTGCTGGCGTCCGCCGGCTTCGACCTGCTTTCACTTCCGAACAATCACAGCATGGATGCTGGCCCCGAAGGACTTCTGGACACGATCGCTTCGATCGACTCTGTCGGCATGGTGTCGGTTGGCGCCGGAGCGACGCAGACCGCGGCCGAAGAGCCGGCGATAAGGACGGTCGGAGAAACAACGATCGGCTTCCTCGCCTTCGACGCCACCGGCGTCGGGACGACGGCAAGTACGGGACCGGGCGTCGCTTCCTGGGATCCCACTGCGGCTTCTGCCGCCGTGCGGGCGGTTCGGGAAATGGCCGACGTGGTGATTGTCTCTGTGCACGGCGGTACCGAGTACCTGCCGGTGACAGATCCCGGCATGGCCGAGATCGCCACAGAACTCGTGGCGGCCGGGGCCGACGTCGTCTGGGGTCACGGCGCTCACGTTGTGCAGCCGGTGTCGCTCATCTCGGGGGATCGTTCGGCCGTCGTGGCTACATCGTTGGGCAACTTCCTGTTCGATCAGTCTGGCCGGGATCGCACGACCGGCTACCTGCTCGAAGTCATGGTGGACGACCAGGGGGTCGTGGCGTACCGGGTGGCAGTATCCGAGCACCCCGATCGCCTCGTCGAGTTCGTCGAATGGCTGGAGCCTGTCGGGGATGCCGGCTGGGCGCAAGGTTCCTGGTGGTCTCTCGCTCGTCCGCTATCTGTCACGCCAAGCACCGCGGTCGCGGTCGATGCCTTCCGACACGGAGATCTGGTTGCGGCGGCCCGCGGCGACATTGATGGTGACGGCAAACCGGATTTGGTTGCGTCTTTCCGGCGGCCACACCAGATGACCACGTTCATGGAGACACGCCCGGAGGTGCAATGGGCCGACAGCGAAGGGCGGGACGCCCACCTCGGCGTCTACGCAGCAGACACCCTCAACGAGGTTTGGGTTGCCGGGTCGGTGTTGCTGCCGATCCTCATCCTGGAGGTATGCGACGGATCGCTGGCCATCATCCACGATGAACTCGACGACCCTACGCCAATCTCGGCCGGAGCCTGGACCTGGAACGGATTCGGCTTCGATACGGCTCCCGACCTCCCCGGTGGCGGTCTGCCCAGATGTGCCGACTTCGACGGCGACGGCGAAACCGACCCGGTGATCCTCGGCCGCTGAACGCCCACTTGTTCGTGCGTAACCTCGTGCAGCATCGCGTACCGGTTCACGCGAGAACGGGGTGAACAGTCCTATGCGTACCCCTCAACCTGTCGTACCGTGAGAGGTACAGCTCAACCCGGAGGTAGTGGTGAAGCGCTGGGCAGTCCCCTTACTGACAGTCATCTTGATGGCGACCGGATGCACCTCAGAGGAAGACCCGCCGCTAGCGACGGACACCTCTCAGGCATCCATCACAACACTGACCCCACCGCAGACAACAACCGGATCGGCGACCGCAACATCGCTCCCGCCCGTTGTGGTGCCTGCGCTCGAACCGACCTCGTTCGGCGAACTCACCGCCGTGCCGCTACTCAGCGGCGGATCGTACGCAGGACCAGACACACCGAGCAGCCTGAACGGCGTGTACATCCCGGATTGGGTTTCTGCGTTTCTCGATGACAACAACGCCGTTCCCCAGCTGGCCGCAAATGGCTTTGTGGTCGTGCCGACCACCACGCGCCACTTCCACCACATCTATGACGGAGCCTCCTACGACGGATACCCGATCTTCTTGACCACCGACGCTGCCTACCACGTCTGGCATCTGGCCTTCGACAAGATCCTGCGCGAAGCAGAGCAGCAGACTCTTCTTCCCATCCTCGAAGAGATGCTTGCCCGTCTTGTTGAGCTCGCCCGCGCCCAGGACGCCGAACTGGCCGGTACCGACCTTGCGGAAGCGGCGAGCCGGGTGACGCAGTTCTACGAGGCGGCGGCAACAGTGCTCGAACTCGACGTGGGTGAGATTGGGCCTCTTGCCCAGGAAGAGGTAGCGCTGATCATGGCTGCAGAAGGAATGGGCATCTCTCCAACCACCGGCGGTGACGAAGCCTCGGGATTCATCACCACAAACGTCGACTACTCGTTGTTCCGCCCCCGTGGTCACTACACCCGAAACGCCGACCTCGAACGCTACTTCCGAGCGATGTCGCAACTTGGCAACAACGCCTTCTTGCTGAACAAGAGCCTCCCGCTTGGCGTTCTAGCCAGCCGGGTTCTGCTTTCCGATCCGCAAGTCGTCGAACAGTGGCAGCTAGTTTATGAACCAACCGCCTGGCTGGTCGGTGCAGCCGACGACTACACCCCGATCGAGCTCGGTGCCGTGGTCGAACAGGTGGTGCCAACCGGGTGGACCGATGTCACGGCCTTCTCCGACGCGGCGAATCTCGATGCCATCGGCGCCGGGTTGCTCGCTCTGCGCCCTGTCGAGATCAACCCGGAGGCGGCATCGCTGCGAGTCATGGGGAGCAGATTTGTCATCGACTCCTACATCCTGGACCAGTTGGTGGAGCCCAACGTCTCTGGGCGGATTGAGGCCTCGCCTCTCGATCTCGCCGCGGCGTTTGATTCAGATTGGGCCGCAGCAGTGCAGGCCGACAAGGGTGAGCGGGATTTTGACGGATACGACGCCCAGATGGCTGGAATGCAGGACCTAGTCGCCGAGCGCACCGTCGCTGACTGGGGGGCGACCGTTTATGACGCCTGGCTCTACGCGGTTGCTCCGATGTGGGACGAGAGGGGCGCGGACTACCCCGAGTTCATGCAGAGCAATGCCTGGACAGCCAAGTCACACCAGACGGGATTCGGCTCATACACCGAGCTGAAGCACGACACCATCTTGTACACCAAGCAGGCTGTCGCCGAGGGTGGCGGCGAGGAGCCGCCGGTTCCACCCCGGCATTGGGTTGAGCCGGAACCAGTGGCGTTCGAGCGGCTTGCGGCGATCACAGATTTGATGCGTGAGGGTCTGGAGAGCCGGGACCTTCTCCCTGACCAATACGCTGAACTTCTCGTCGATCTCGAGGACTTCTACTCGTGGTTGGGCAGCATCGCCCGGGATGAACTCGCCGGGCTGCCAATCAGCGACGAGGACAACGAGCAACTGGGCTGGATCGGCGGACAGCTCGAGGGATTCTGGATACGAACCTCCGATATTGATCTGGATTTCGATGACGGCCCCGATTCCCACGCCGCGCTGATCGCCGACGTGATGCGCAACGGGTCGGGAGTACTCGAACTGGGTACGGGATTTGTCGACTACATCTTCGTGACCGTTCCCGACGATGAGGGCGGATTCCAGGTGGCAACCGGCGGCGTGTACTCCTACTACGAGTTCTGGAACACCGGACAGCGCCTGACCGATGAGGAGTGGCGGGCACAACTGGACTCCGGCACCAACCCGCCCCGTCCGGAATGGCAAGCAGCATTCCTCGCCGGAGCGCCACCGGTGCCGAGCAACATCACCGGTCTCGAGGCAGGGCTGTTGTGCCGTGACGTCGCCGGCCTTGGATTCGGATTCTCCGAGGCGGTCGTCTACTGGATCACCGAAGGTGCCCCAGCCCGGATGGACGCCGACGGCAACGGCATCCCCTGCGAGACCGTGTTCCCGGAGGAGTACGAATCCTTCCTGAATGCAGCAATCGGTGAGGGCGAAGGAAAGCTGTGTGCAGATCTTGGCTACCCGGACGACTCGAGCGGCTACCAGCGAGCCGTCGCCTATTGGATGCTCGAAGGGGCACCCGACCGGATGGACGCCGATCGCAACGGCATCCCGTGTGAGACCGTGTTCTCGGCGGCGGCAATTGACGACTTCTTCGGCCTGTACGGGCCGTAGCCTGGGGTCGCTGCGTTCTGCGGAGTGGAATCCCAGCCTCCGGAGGGAGAGCCGTCGAAAGGTGCCGTATGACTGACCGCCCCAATCTGTTGTTCATCATGAGCGACGATCACGCTGCCCACGCGATCTCGGCGTATGGCAGCAGGATCAACGAGACGCCCCACCTCGATCGGATCGCCCGCAATGGGATGCGGTTCGACTCGGCATTCTGCACCAACTCGATCTGCACGCCGAGCCGCGCTGCAATCCTCACCGGCACCTACAACCACGTCAACAAGGCGACCACGCTCGACACTCATCTCGACAACACACAGTGGACGTTCCCGCAGTCGCTACAGGAGGCCGGTTATACGACGGGGATCATCGGCAAGTGGCATCTGGGCCACGGGCCGCGGCACGATCCGGTGGGGTTCGATTTCTGGCGCATCCTCCCCGGGCAGGGTCACTACGACAACCCGGTGATGTTGGAGGCCGACGGCAACGTCGTCGAGCGCGGGGGCTACGTCACCGATCTGATCACCGACGACTGCATCGACTTCATCGGCGAACACAAAGACGAGCCCTTCGCCCTGTTTTGCCACCACAAGGCATCGCACCGCACCTGGAACCCGGCCCCTCGCCACTTCACCCTGTACGACGACGTCGACATCCCCGAGCCGACGACCTTCCACGACGATCTCGATGGGCGAGCCGAAGTCATCACATCGGTGAAGATGCACATGATGGATCTCGACCCCATCACCGACCTAAAGGCAGTCGTCCCCGAGGGCCTGAGCCGGGAGGAGGAGATGGAGTGGCGGTATCAGCGCTATATCAAGGACTACCTGCGAGTAGTGACCGCTATGGATGAGGGCATAGGCCGGATGCTCGACAAGCTCGAACAGGAAGGCCTGGCGGACAACACAATCGTTGTTTACACATCGGACCAGGGCTTCTTCCTCGGCGACCACGGCTGGTTCGACAAGCGACTCATGTATGAGGAGTCGTTGGGCATGCCTTTGCTCATCCAGTATCCGGAGCGGATCAAGCCTGGGACGAGTTCGGATGACATCGTCGTGAACGTCGACTTCGGGCCAACTCTGCTCGACCTGATGGGCGTGGCGATACCCGACCACGTACAGGGGCGATCGTTTGCACCGATCCTCGACGGTGCGACCCCCGACGACTGGCCGGAGTCGATGTACTACCGCTACTGGATGCATCGAGATGGAGCTCACAACACACCCGCCCACTACGGCGTGCGGACGCGAACACACAAGCTCATTTGCTACTACAACGACCCGCTAGGTCAGTTGGGTGCCAATGGCCCTGTCGATCCCATCGAGTGGGAGATGTTCGACCTGGTGAACGATCCACTCGAGATCAACAACGTCATCGCCGACCCGACCTACGCCACGATACGTGCGGAGTTGGAAGCAGAGTTGGCGAGGCTCCAAGAGGAGCTCGGCGACAAACCCTATCCATAGGCCTATCGAACCGGCCCGCAGCAACCGAGCTGGTCGCGTTTCGAAAGCATCACTGAGCCTTCTCGGAAACCGATAGGGTTCGCTTCCACGGGGACCGGGGCAGACGTCCAGTAGCCCTGGGCCTCGACCTCGGCCGATCTGACCGCTCAGGAGAGATAGCAATGGCAGGACACATCTCGATCGATGGGTTCGACGAACTACTTCGCGCCACTGATTACACCGGTGTCGTGTTGCTGCGACGCGGACCCGACGAGATCTTCTCCGGCGCCTATGGGCTGGCATCGCCGCGCTGGGGCATCCCCAACACGATGGACATGCGCTTCGACACCGCCTCGATAACCAAGCTGTTCACCGCCGTGGCCGTGCTGCGACTCGCCGGGCAGAACCGACTCGACCTCGACGCGTCTATTCACGAGTACGTCGACCTGGCCGACACCACGATCCCGCCCGCGGTGACATTGCGTCGCTTGCTGACTCATACCAGCGGAATCGCCGACGACGCCGACGAGGAGGCGGGTGAGGACTACGCCGATCTGTGGATCGACAAGCCGTCCTACTCCGTCACTGAGACCAGGGACTTTCTGCCGCAGTGCACCTCAGGTTCGCCGAACTTCCCTCCAGGAGAAGGGCATCGCTACTGCAACTGCGCCTTCATTCTCGCCGGCCTGGCGGTCGAGCATGCAACGGAAACCAGCTTCCGGGAGTATGTCGTCGAACACGTATTCGGCCCGGCAGGAATGACCCGCTCGGGGTTCTTCGACAAGAGAGACGCCGAACCTGATGTCGCTGAGGGCTTCGACCCGCGCCCCGATGGGCGACTCGAGGCGAACATCTTCAAATACCCGTCAATCGGTTCGCCCGACGGTGGCGCCCACGTGACCGCAGGCGACCTGCTGCGGTTCGTCGACGCTTTGCGCAAAGGGGTGCTGTTGACCCCCGACTTCACCGAGGCGTTCTTTATCCCGCAGCTGACCTTCGCCGACGGCGCCGGTCAGGGGTTCGGACTCGAGTTCAAGGAGGACATGTGGTGGAAAGAGGGGATCAACGCCGGCGTGAGCGGAATCCTGAGACACTGGGGAGAGGCTGAAGGACCCGGCGTCGATGGCGTGGTGCTTTCCAACACCGAGGCGGGCGCCTGGCCGGTCATCAAGGAGCTCGACCGTCGGTCGAAATGATCCGGTTCCGGGTGCCTAGTCGCCGCTCGCGACACGGATCGACGGCGGCAAGACCGCATCGAGCGGGAGCGGATCCCCGATCCGACCGGCGAACCCACCCGTATCGACGTCCTGCTCAACACCGAGGACAACCCACTCATCGCCTGGGTCCTTGACCGCACGAACGGAATACCAATCGGGCGTGTCGAGGGCAATGGCGTTGTCGGCGGGGTGAGGAGTGCCGGGTCCATCGAGCCAGAGGGCGTAGCAGTTTGATTGGGGCTCCCCTGCAGCAGCACGGCGCGTCCCAAGGAACTCAGGCTCGCAGGAGAACAGGAGGAGGTCGGCACCGTCCACATGAAGCCGCTGCGACACCTCCATCTGCCCAAAACTGCCGGGAGCGGTCAGCGGCGACACCGCACTCCACAGTGTCAGGTCGGTCGAGAAAGCTCTGCCGATCACACCCCGCTCCTTCGAAGGACCGCTGTCGATGCGAGCGGTAATGAGCATCTCGAATCCGTCTTCGATCTGATAGACCCACGGATCACGCCATGCCTGGTCATGCCACTTGCCGGAGTCGAGCTGTTCGTACCAATACGGGTGGGAGTAGAGCAATGGATTGCTCGGATGCTTGATCCATAAGTTGAGGTCGTCGGATACGGCGGCCCCAATCCGCTGGATCAAGCCCTCCTCCTTGTGGGAGGTACCGGTGTAGAACATCCACCAGCGACCATCATGTTTGATGATGCTCCCGGTCCATATCGCCACATCGTCCCAGTCACCGGGATACCCGGCTTCGATCGCGGTACCGACCTCGGTCCAGGTCACGAGATCAACCGAAGTGGCATGCCCAACCGAAGCGTTGCGATGCCGCAGGTCGGGATCACCAAGAGAGCGCGGGGCCTGTAAAAAGAAGATGTGGTAGGTCCCACCGTCCTTGGCGAACCAGAAATCCCAGACCCATCGGTCTGCCAATTCCAGCGCCATCCTGCCTCCCGCCCTTCGAGTTCAGAAGCGTGATCCTATACGACTACAACGCTGCGTCGACCAACCACAGGGACGCGGATCCGTTCTTGCGTACCCCACGTCCATATATGGAC
>CBDUNF010000158.1:0-8393 GCA_965368515.1 uncultured bacterium | reverse complement strand
TCCTTGACCAGTTCTCGTTCGTTGATTCGTGCGAATCCAGTGAACGTGACTTCTACGACGACGGCCTCTACACGGGCGTGTGGGAGATATATGAGAACTGCGGAGGCACGAACACTTCGTTTGTCAACGTCGCTGCCGTCGACCTCGATCGAACCTTCATCATGTTGGTCCAGATGCAGATAGTCACCGACGCCGACCTGGAAGCACTCGATACTGTTCTCAACACGTTTGTTGTTGATGATGTTGCGTTGGCCGAGTTTTCCGGTGTTGCCACGACGACCAGTAGCGCGTCGCGGATCGCCGACTTCGCCGACCTTTGGCCGGGGGAGTGCTTCAACGCCTATGAGGGTGCGTTTGAGGATCTCGTCTATGGCACAGATGTGGAGGTAGTCAGCTGTGATGAGCCTCACCTCGCTGAGGTGTACGGCAATTTCTTCATTCCTGACGCCGAGTCGACGGCCTTTCCGGGTGTGGACACCGTGTCGGAGATTGGCTCAGATTTCTGTTTCGGTGAGTTTGCGACCTATGTGGGCGCTAGCTACGAGGAATCCGCTCTCGACTACTGGTGGTACTGGCCCGGCGAGAGCCAATGGAACGACGGTCTCAGCTTCGTGATGTGCACCCTCGTTGACTTCACCGGCGGCGAGTTGGTCGGATCTGCGTTCGAGTCCGGCTGGTAGCAGCATCGAAGCCACGAGCTCAGTTTGGAGCGGTTCATCCGTGAGCCCCAGGACGATGGCAAGTCAAATGTGAACGAAGGAGCGGGCCAGCCAATCGCAGGCCGGCCCGCCCCTCCGATCCTGCATGATGCGCAAGCGGTAGCTGCCTCGCAGCGGGTGACCCATTCCCGGCACACAGTCTTTGCCGATCCTCCCTCGTGTTCACACGCAGCGTCGCGGTTGCCACTCGGGCCGGCCTAGAGTCACTCAACGCCGTGACACCGGCGTTCAACGACGCCTCCGACGGGAATCCACTGCCTTTGCTCGACGTTGGGCAACTCATGTAGGAGCGGCACCTGCGCCGTCGGGACTAGGGAGGGAATCCGATGAACAAGAGAAATGTGCTGATAGGGCTGGTTGGAGCCGCAGTCGTGTTGGCCGGCGCCGTCTGGTACTTCTTTCTTCGTAGCGATGCCCCACCGCCGGCGACGCTGGAGGATGCCGTTGCATCTGTGACATCCACAACCGCTGGTACCTCGACAACGGCTGGTGACTCGACTTCTGAGACTACGTCGGCGCCTGCAACAACTGCGGCGGCCCGAGAGGGGCTGGATGGGTCCTGGGTACCCGACGCTGCACTGTCGTTCGTTGGCTATCGAGTCGACGAGGAGCTCGCCAACATCGGGTCGGTTACCGCAGTCGGCCGCACGAGCGATATCGACGCTCTGCTCGTATTTGCCGGAACCGTGGTGTCAGAGATGTCGGTTACCGTTGATATGACCACGCTGGAGAGCGACCGCTCGCAACGTGACAGCGCCATGCGAACCCGCGGTCTCGAGACAAACAGCTTTCCGGAGGCGTCATACGTCCTGACGGCACCTATTGATCTCGGCAGTGTCCCCGCAGAGGGCGAAACCTTTGTGGCATCGGCGACCGGTGACCTGACGCTCCATGGGGTCACCCAGTCGGTTGTAATCGACCTCGAAGGGTCTCTCGTGGATGGCACAGTCGTGATCGTCGGTTCTGTCGAGATTGCACTCGCCGACTATGGGATAGAGAAGCCCACCGGGTTCTCGGTGCTGGACATCGCAGATGTCGGTCTACTCGAGATACAGCTGGCGCTCATTCCCGGCTAGCCGAGCGCACGGCGCAGGAAAGCGGCCATCTGCTCGCGGGTGACCCGGTCGTATGGGCAGAACCTGGTGTTGTCAGGTGGGTTGCAGCCTTTGGTGATGCCGGCCTCGGCGAGTATCGCGATCTGGTTCTGAAAGATGCTGTCTTCGTCATCGATGAAGGTGTTTCCGCCGCCGTCGTCGGTGAGTCCGAGTGCACGGACCAGGAATGCGGCCATCTGTTCCCTGGTTACGAATGCGTTTGGACAGAAGTTGTCGTTCACCGGGGGATTGCACCCTTTGGTGACGCCGGCCGTCGCCAACCGATCAATCGAGGCTTCGAAAACGCTGCCGTCATCGTCTGTGAAGAGATCGCCTTCACCCGCGTCGGTGTATCCAAGTGCGCGAGCCAAGAACGCGGCCATCTGGCCTCGGGTGACGAAGTCATTCGGGCAGAAGCTGGTGTCGCTGCACCCCTTGGTGATTCCCGTCTCGGCAAGCCAGATGATGTCGGCGAGGAACACGGATGTAGCCGTATCGTCGAAGCCGATCAGCACTATTTGGAATCCGTCGGCGGTCTCGCCAATGACCTTCAGCTTTGTGCCCTGGGCGAGCAGGTCTTCACCTTGGCTGAGGTTGAAGGTGGCTTCGCTGCCGACTGCGGTCACATGATTCAGTGAGTCGGGCGATGGTGGGTAGGTGTAGACGCGGGATGGGGCACCGCCAAGCGGTTTGACCACGTCATCGGCAGGATCGCGCCACCACTGCTCGACGTAGTGGGTCGTCACGCCCTCGAAACTGGGAGGGATGGGATCGATGGATGAGTTGATCCTCGCATCGAGGGTTACCAGTGAGTATTGGTAGTCCGTGGGGAGAACGACCATCTGAACCCCATCGACTCCGACCGGGGCCAGGGTGAGTTCCGCGATGCCGCCGGTGAAGAACACGACGTCGGATGGGTCCAGCCAGCCGGCGCGGTAACGGTTGAAGGCGAGAGTTGAGTATGGGTACTCGATCCGTCGACCGACCAGCCCGGCAGGCATGTTGCCGCTCATGTAGTCGATCGGGTTGTCGTACTCGTCCACATAGGCCTGCCCGAATGGGTCGTACAAGACCTCTCCCGAGTAGGAGTGTGGGAAGCTGAGCGTGTGGCCGATCTCGTGCGCTGCTGTGGTGATGTGGGCGTCGTAGGTACCAAACGACTTGAGGGCCTCCCCCTCGACGATCGCCCACCGTTGATTCTCCGGGAACGTGGTCGAGTTCTGGCTCTGACAGTTGAAGCAATACGGGCCAGGCGTAGCCAGTCCAGCGTTGGAGTCGTTGTCTAGCACTCCGAGAGCTCCGCCGTCCTCCCACAGTGGGTTGCCCTGGGTCAGCATCGCGTTCTCGCAATCACTCCAGATCGACTGGTTGTCGTCGAGCATGATGGTCTTGCGGCCGATGAACGACGGCTGATATTCCCCGCCCGAGAGACCGTCGTAGAACGGGACTACTTCATTGTTGAGCGTCGCGGTTGCGCTGGCCAGATCGAGCCCGCCGGTGGCCCCGGGCCATGTGCACACATACACACCGATACGGTCTGTGCCGAGCGTGTAGCGCCGGGTGTCATTGGGCCAGACAATGAGCTGCAGAGGATCGCCGGAGAACTCGCTCAGTGCGTTGGTTGACCGGGAACTCATATCAAACTCCGGGATGATGAGGTCGGAGTTCTTCGGCTGCAGGTCATCGTCGCCGAACGGCTTCGGCCCGCCAACGGCTCCGGCCGGAACGCTGGTCAGCAGCGGGGCTATGACCAGCACGGCAATTGCAATGATTCTGCGCATCTGCGGGTGACCCTCCATCGAGCACTCTATCTCGCATCGGCGTTTGTGCTGATCGACTTGAGATTCTGGCTTCGCGATCGAAAGCCAATGTCCGCATGACACAGGAACGGGCTCGGATATATCCGAGCCCGTTCGCGGTCTCCGCCCGCGACATCACCTACCTATGCCACGAAGCTGAGAGTCAGGCTAGCGAGTCAAGAATGCCTCCGGGAAATCAGTTTCGCCACAGAGAGTATTCGAGATTCATGTCGGGAGGGCTGGGCAGATGATCGAGATTCCCAGCTCCACCTATCTGGTAGCAGGTGTAGGCGAACATCCAGGGGTCCTCCGCTGAGCACTCGATCCGATCCGCCGTAGCGTTCTTCTCGAACGCGAGATGGAACCCGGGCTCGACAAACTGGCGGATCGCCACAGGATTGGATGCGCTCAGCCTGCTGTTTGCGTAGGCGTCTGTGTAGTACTCACCACTGCCGAGCGCATGGTCGGCGTCGAACTCGAAGTCAGAGCGCCAGCTCGCCATGAGCAGGGTTCGCCGGGTGGCGTTTTCATGCTCGGGATCGCGAACGGCCACCGAATTGCAGGTCATGCTGGTGCAATGCGACATGGGATTGCGGATGTCGAAGCCGTGGTCGAACTGCACCATCCCCAGGTTCAGAACCTCAGGCGTCTCCTCCCGACTGTCCCAGGACTCATAGTTGTTGGACCCGGCTCCGACGTTGATACGGCGGCGTTGATGACTGTCGACCTGATTGACGAGTGCCGGCATGCTGTAGCCGCAATCGGATGGGGTCAGTACCTGATCTCCGGCGTCTCCGGTTGAGAACGCAGCGCCATAGTCTGCTTTGAAGCCGACGCCGAACTTCTCATCTCCGGACTTGTCGTAGACCGACACGTAGAGGGTATGGAATTGGGCACATACACGCCGATCCGAGGCTGTTCCTGCGTGGATGATGAATCGCACCCAGTAGTTACCGGTCATATCCTCGAAGATGAACTCCTTGAATCCGACGTTTGGCTCGTCCTGGGGAACGTTGGAGGCCACATATTCGTAGCCGATGAGCGGTGCTCCAGGTATCAGTGCGGGGTTCGATCCGTGCTCATGTCCGAAGTAGCACCAGTACACGGGGTCGATCTGCGGGTGCCAGGTTTGATACTCGGCGCCGTCGGGACCGGTGGTCGTGTGAAGGTCATGGACCCAGGCCGGGCACGGTGTGTTTGCTTCGGCGGGGGAGAACCCGGCGGGCGCAGGAGGAGGTGGCGAAGGCTCGCCGTCGGCTTCGGCCAGCAGGATTAGGTACATCTCGCGCCACTCCGTGCTGTACTCGACCGTGCCCAATTGAACGGGACCGGCAGGGAAGTCCTTTTCGTAAACGGGATGCAGATCACCGTCGATGGCGATGCTTCCCCCGTCGCTCCAACCGCTCAGCCAGGAAGGAAGCGGGAAGTCATCGCGCCAGATAACGGCGACACGTGCCGGCCGATTCAACGTGAAGTTCATCCAGTCAGCTCGCGGGCCGATGTTCTTGAACTCCCAGTTGGTTGAAGGAGACAGCACGTCCCAGCCGGCGTAGCGACCGGCGCTGTCGATCTGCTCCGCGTAGTCCGGATGCGGCTCGATATCGAGACCCTTGGCCATCCCGCGAGGCCAGTACTGCATATTGTCCGCGTAGATCGTGTCGACACCATCATCCTTGCGGATCACGTGGTAGCGGGAGACCAATGCATGGTCGGTGTCATCGACTGTGAACGAACTTGGTGCGACGGTGGGCAGGTCAAGCGCTCGGGTCAGGAACGTCGCCATTTCGGCCCTGGTCAGTCGTGCGTCGGGACAGAATCTCGTGTTGTCCGGAGGATTGCATCCCCGGGTGATACCAGCGGTTGCCAACCTCTCGATATCGGCCTCGAACACTGAGCCGTTGTCATCGGAGAAGTCAATCGATGAGTCCCGTTCTGTCAGGTCGAGCGCCCGGACCAGGAAAGCCGCCATCTGTGCACGGGTAACCGTGTCGGTAGGGCAGTACTTCGTATTGGCTGGGGGATTGCACCCTCGGGTGATGCCGGCGGCCGCAAGCCGTTCGATGCTGTCCTCGAAGATCGATGTGTCGTCGTCCGAGAAGTCGATGCCTGTCGCTGCGGGGAGATCGAGGCCCCTAACCAGGAACGCGGCCATCTCTCCCCGGGTGACGAGACGATTCGGGCAGTAATCGGTGGCGTACGGCGGGTTGCATCCGCTGGTGATCCCGGCGTTCGAGACCGCCTCGATGGCGGCTTCATGGATATTCCCGTCGTCGTCGTTGAACCCTTGCCCCGCCTCGGCAGCCTGTGGCGTGTTGACCGCGGCAATGATCAGTACAGCGACCGCGACGGTCGCTATCTTCGAAGCAATCCTCATGTGTGGTGCATCCCTCTGCTCGACTCCCACTTGCACACCACGCAGCCGGCCCCTCCGCATCTGCGAGATTCTGAGTACGAGTCTATGTATCTGTCTGTTGTTAAGTGGGTGCTTTTTCCGGGCAGTCGATGGCAATGACGCGTAGCCTGAGGATGAACCATCAGGAGGTCCATTCGTGGCGGTAATGACAGCCTATGAGCCAGGAACCCCTTCCTGGATTGATCTCGCTACCACCGATCTTGCGGGAGCGAAGTTGTTCTATGCCGGGCTCTTTGGTTGGTCTCTAGTCGAGATGCCAAGTCCGGAAGGCCCCTACTGCATGTTCTCTAAGGAGGGAGCGACGGTCGCAGCGGCTTATCAGATGACGCCAGATACGGTTGACAACGGCATCCCGCCTCATTGGGCGACATATGTTACGGTCGCCAACATCGACGACACATTGGCGGTGATCCGGGAGGAAGGAGGGACGGTCGTGCAAGAGCCGCACCGGGTCCCGGGCGCCGGGCGGACCGCTGCTGTCCAGGATCCATCGGCTGCGGTATTCGCTCTGTGGGAACCCGACGGCCACATCGGTGCGGAGCGGGTGAACGAGCCGGGGGCGCTGTATTGGAATGAACTGCAGAGCTACGACACTGATTCGGCCAAGGCTTTCTACGAGGCGGTGATGGGGTGGTCGGCTGAGACCACCGCGATGCCGACCGGTGAGTACACCACCTTCATGCGGAACGGGCAGCCCGTGGCAGGAATGATGGCCATCCAACCCCAATGGGGCCCGGTTCCCCCGAACTGGTCGATTTACCTCGGCGTTGCCGACATAGAAGAGGCGTGCGCGTACGCTGCCAACAATCAAGGGCGAGTCGAGATGCCGCCGATGTCGGTCCCTGAGGTGGGGACGTTCGCACTGCTCAGGGACCCGCAGGGCGCCTACTTCTACGTTCTCGAAGGATCCTGAGCACCAACTGCGTCTAGTCCCGATTGATTGCTGCTCGGTCACGCAGAAGGATCACAATCGACTCGGCGATATCTTCGAAAGGCGCCTTTGCGGTGTTCCAGACGGCGTCATACAACAACGGGTCGTCGATATCGGCACGAAAGTGACGCTTCAACAGGCGCGCTCTTCCCGAATCGTGTTTGTCGATCGCCTCGGTGGCCTTCTTCTCGCTGTGGTTGTGCAGCTCCATCATCCGCTTGACCCTGTTTTCCTCTGGCGCCACCAGCCGCACCGATACCGAGGGCCCGAGCCCCCGCGTGACCTCGGAGCCAGCCCGACCGACGATCACCGCCCTGCCAACTTCAGCGATAGTGCGGACCAGCCTGAACATACGGTTCATGACGATGTCCTGATGCGTGGTCGCGCTGAATAGCTGGCGGAAGAAGTCGTCTGCGGCTTTGTGATATTGCTCGCCGAGCAGCGTCTCGACAGATACCCGAAGGTCGGGATCGTCGGCAACCATCGCGACCAGCTTCTGATCAAACATCTCCCAGTCCCCGAAGAGATCCTTGTCGGGCTGTTCTCCGAACTTCTGGATGACTGCCTTGGCGAGCGTGTGGCCACCGGCGCCGGCCTGTCGGGAAATGGTCACAAATGGCCGCAAATTGCTCGGGTGGTCGGATCCCGGTTGGGCGTCATACATGTGGCCGTGGAGGAATCTCTCGATCGGATTGGCGGGACTCATGCGGGTGCTCCTGTCTATCCGCGATCGGGGCCTGACCCCAATTCTACGCTTTCTCGGTTGCGGTGCAGCAGATCGGGCACCGGGTAGCCTTATTCAGCGCAAAAAGCTACCAAAACGGGAGCTTTTGCGGAGGCGGGGGTCGTCACTACGCTGAATATTCGCATATTCGCAATTTTCGGCGGAGGCGTGCTAGAAACCGTCTATGGTCCTGCCTTCGCAATGACCCGATCGCTGGGGGCGATGGACCGTGTTGGTCGGTGAATGAGTGGCAGTGAGGGAAGATGGACATGGCACACCGCAAATCAATGCAGCCGCAGGGGCTTTACGACCCTGCGTCCGGGCGTGATGCGTGTGGCATAGGGTTTGTGGCGGACATCAAGGGTCGCCGGAGCCATCAGATCGTCACACAGGGCCTGACGGTGTTGGCCAACCTGACGCACCGCGGCGCGGTGGGCGCCGATCCGCTTGCCGGCGATGGAGCCGGCATGCTGCTCCAGATACCAGACGTATTCTTCCGTGACGAGATGGCTCGACAGGGAGTCGATCTTCCACCTGTCGGCGACTACGGCGTCGGCATGATTTTTCTGCCGCAAGATCCGATCGATCGGGTCGTCGCGGAGAACCTCCTGGTCGAGCTCGTGATCCGCGAGGGTCAGATCGTGCTCGGTTGGCGTGACGTTCCCGTTGACTCGTCCTGTCTCGGGGAGAGCGTCAAGCCGATCGAACCGGTC
>CBDUNF010000157.1:0-8405 GCA_965368515.1 uncultured bacterium | reverse complement strand
GCCACCGTGAAACATGCCGGGAACACCCTCAGCCCGGAGTTCGATTGCATCGAACCCCAAGCGCCTCGCAGCCACCGTGAAACATGCCGGGAACACCCTCAGCCCGGAGTTCGATTGCATCGAACTCCAAGCGGCTTGCAGCCGCCGCCGTCTACCTTGCCGGGGCGACCGGGATCTTGCGTCGCTCGGATCGGTCGGTGAGGACGACGCCGATCACGATGAGCACACCGCCTACCGCGATCCCAAACTGGAGCTTTTCATCCAGCAGAACAATGCCCGACACGAGCGAGATCAACGGGACGATGTAGCCAACCAACGAAGCCTTTGTGGCGGAAACCTGCTGGAGAAGCCAGAAGAAGAGCAAGAACGGGGTCACGCTGCCAACGACAGTCATGTAGGTGATCAGCATCCAACCCCAGGTTGAGATGGCGCCGGGCAGGCCTTCGAAGACAAGCATCGTGCCTCCCACCAGGACAATCCCGATGGCGAACTGCATGAACGTCAACTCCATCGGATCGAATCGATCAGCGTGGATCTTGGCGTAGACACCGGCGTAGGAGATCGACAGCACGGCCCCAACCGACAGGCCGGCGGCGACCAACGGCTTCCCGCCTTGCTGAAGCCCGCTGTCCCCACTCAACAGCAATAGCGCCACGCCGACGAATGCGACAGAAAGTCCAACGACCTTCGCAATATGCAATGGTTCGTCCGGAAGCAGGAAGTGAGCGACGATTGCCGTACCCAGCGGAATCAGAGCAACCAGGAGCCCCACGAAGCCGGCCGATGCGTTTTCATAGGCAAGAGTGAACAGTACGAACGGCACCGACAGCTGGAATACGCCCTGCACCAGGCCCGTCGACCAAGTCTTCCGATCACTGGGCGCCTTTCTGCCGCGCAATCGGAGCAGGACGTAAAGAATCAGTGTTGCCAGGATCGCTCGGATGGTGACCATCGCAATCGGGGGCACGCCATCGGTGAGCGCAGCCCGCGTGGCGACGCCATTGGTTCCCCAAGCCAATGCAGCAATCGTGATCGCACCCCAGATTCGAACGAGCATCCGCCCAGCCTACGGCACCTGACTACTGGCGAATCCCTCCGTAGGCGACGCCTGTCAGGTCCGCCATGTCCTTCTTGAACGTTGTCAGATCGTCGGCCACAAACCCGGACAACGAGTCATGGCCAACGGCGCGGGCGAGGATCTTCATAAGGTCGACCGCGGCTCGGAAGAATCGATTCAACCGGCCCGCGGCATCGTCGATAACCAGCCTCGCCCGGAGCTCGCCCTTTTGCGTCGCAATACCGACGGGACAGTTGTTGGTATTGCAGGCCCGCATGCCGAGGCAACCGATCGCCTGGATCGCAGAGTTCGATACTGCGATTCCGTCCGCTCCCAGAGCCAGCGCCTTCACAAAGTCTGCCGGGGTACGCAGACCTCCCGTGATGAACAGCGTTACCTCACCCGACTTCCCGGACTTGTCGAGATGACGTCGCGCCCGAGCCAGAGCCGGAATCGTCGGGACAGAGATGTTGTCCCGGAACAGCGTCGGTGCCGCCCCCGTCCCTCCACCCCGACCGTCGAGGATTATGTAGTCAACACCTACCTCAAACGCAGCATCGAGATCACTTTCGATGTGCTGTGCAGATAGCTTGTAGCCGATAGGAATGCCGCCGGTCCGCTCACGTACCTCTGCGGCGAATTGGCCGATCTGTGCCGGCGTCGTCCACTCCGGAAAGCGGGCAGGAGACACTGCAGGCTCACCCTCGTTGAGTTCACGAGTCTCGGCGATGAGACCGGTGACCTTGGGCCCGGGTAGGTGACCGCCGGTGCCCGTCTTGGCGCCCTGGCCGCCCTTGAAATGGAACGCCTGCACCTTGTCGATCTTGTCCCACGAGAACCCAAACCGTGCTGAGGCGAGCTCGTAGAAATAGCGCGAGTTGGCTGCTTGCTCGTCCGAGAGCATCCCACCCTCTCCCGAGCAGATGCCGGTCCCCACCAGCTCAGCGCCCCGCGCCAACGCGACCTTTGCCTCGTACGACAAGGCACCAAATGACATGTCAGAAACGATGATCGGGATATCTAGCTGCAGCGGTCGGGCCGCACGAGGACCTACGACAAGCTCCGTTGCGACATCGTCATCGTCAAGCAGCGGCGGCCGTGCCAGCTGAGCGGTGAGGATCTGAATATCGTCCCACTGCGGCAAGTCGCCACGGGGCACGCCCATCGCAGCAAGCGGACCATGATGCCCCAACCGATCGAGCCCGGCATCGGCCAGCTCCCGGATCAGGTTTACGTAGGGCTCATCAGGGGTTCCATGAGGGTCCTGGTAAGCCCCTTGGTATGCCTCCCTGTCCCAAGGTTGCGGGTGGGCTTTCTCGAACTCGTCGACCTCGTCGGCATCGACATAGACGCCGCCGTCCTCCACCCACGAGGAAAACTTCTCCAGCACTTCGTCGTTCTTGTATGCCGATACGCCGGTGCGGAAGCGGTAGTCCCAGCCGTGCAAACCGCAAACGAGATCGTCGCCATCGATGGCACCGTCCGCAAGCAAGGCACCGCGATGGAGGCATCTCCCGTATAGAACCGACACCTGATCATCGAAGCGGACGATCACCAGGTCGGTATTGCCGATCAAGGCTCCCGTCGGCGTTCGGTCGGCGAGGTCGGACCATTCAGCTATGCGCATAGGATTCATGATGACGATTCTGCCACGTACACCGGCCTCGAGTCGGCGGTCAGCGATTCGAGGCCGGGTGGAACCGTTGGCATGGCCGTTGGGCGTCATGATGGGGGCTCTGGTATTGCGCATCGGCGCTGATATCGAGCGTCACCCGAAGGGCGACGCCGCTCAGCTACCTCACGGCGAGACGGCAGAGATCAGATCCCGATACCAGTGACCACTCGCCTTGATGGTGCGATCAAGCGTGTCCGGGTCAACCCGAATCAGACCAAAGCGCATCCGGTAGCCCTCCGCCCATTCAAAGTTGTCGAGCAGCGACCACACGAAGTATCCGCGCACATCAGCTCCCCCGGCGATGGCGTCGGCGACGGCATCGATATGAGTCTGGAGGTACGAGATGCGCTTGGGGTCGTAGATCGTGCCATCGGCAGTAACGACATCGGGAAAGGCAGCACCGTTTTCGCAGACGTATAAGGGCAGGGTCGGATACTCGTCCGTGACCCGCAACAGCATCCACGACAAGCCCTCCGGGTCAAGACCCCAGCCCATGTCGGTCACCTCGCCCGGCGGCGGCAAAACCACGGAGCCATCCGTCCCCGGCCACGATCCAGACGCGGGAACGCCCTTCTGAAACCGGATCCGATTGACGTTGTAGTAGTTGACCCCGAGGTAGTCGATGTCCTCGCGGACGCCGGCGAGGGCGCCCTCGTCGATTCTGTCCGCTACTCCAAGCTTGTGATGGTATTCCCGGATCAGGTCGGGATAGGACCCGTTGAACACAGCGTCGGCAAAGAGCTTGTTCTGGACCGTGTCGATGGCGGCTGCTGCCTTGATGTCCTCGGGAGAATCTGAGTCGGGCCAGGCAGGGATCAGATTGAGCACGATTCCCAGCTGGTCTTCGGCACCAGCGTCTGCCGCTCGCATCGCTGCAATCGCACGGTGGTGCGCCACCATGAGGTGATGAGCGGCAACAAAGCTCTCTCCCGCGTCGGTCATGCCGGGAGCATGCGCGCCGAGGCTGTGGCCAAGAAACGCGGTGCACCATGGCTCGTTGAACGTCGACCAAATCGAGACCAAGTCGCCGAGAAGCGCGTGGGCGGTCGCTGCATAGTCGGCGAACCACCCCGGTGACTGCGGATTGAGCCAGCCACCGTCATCCTGCAGCACCTGCGGCAGATCCCAGTGATAGAGCGTAGCCATCGGTGTGATGCCGGCATCGAGCAACCGCTCACAGAGCTCCCGGTAGAACGCAACGCCCAGCGTGCTCGACTCACCGACCCCACCCGGCAGTAGCCGAGACCACGAGATCGAGAATCGGTAGGCGTTGACGCCCAGTTGCTTCATCAAGGCAACGTCCTCGGGCAGCCGGTTGTAGTGGTCGACGGCGACGTCCCCGGTCTCGCCGTTGTGCGTCATACCCGGCGTGTGGCTGAAGGTGTCCCAGATCGACGGGCTGCGGCCACCGGCCGTCACCGCCCCCTCGATCTGATACGAGGAGGTTGCCGTTCCCCAAAGGAACCCTGGAGGAAATCTACCCGCCTGTGTTGTCATCGGCCGATCCCTTCGTCATTCACTAGCGGCGTTGGCCTGACCATACTTTTCAACACCGGACAGGTCGCGCCACCACCAAAGCGTCCCGTAACGAGGCACACGTTTAAGCTGGAGCCATGACACTCATCCTCAAGCTCCTCATCAATGCGGCAGCTCTCTGGGCCGCCGGAGAACTCATCGGCGGCATCGACTTGGAAGGAGACTTCTGGACGATCCTGCTGGTTGCTCTGATTTTCGGCGTGGTCAACACGTTCATCAAGCCGATCCTGAAGGTGCTGTCGTTCCCGGCGATAATCCTCACCCTGGGGCTGTTCACTCTCGTCATCAATGCGGCGATGCTCGCCCTCACTGCGCAGGTGAGCGACGCCCTCTCGATCGAGAGTTTCTGGTCGGCGCTGCTCGGCGCAATTGTGATTTCGATTATCAGCGCCGTGCTGAGCACGTTCATCAAAGACGACTGATCACGCCTTCGGCAGCCGGACGACGAATCTGGTTCCAGGCGAGTAGGTCGGGTCGATGGTGATCGACCCGGAATGGCGTACGACGACGTCTCGTGCGATCGCCAGGCCGAGGCCACTGCCGCCGCTGTCGCGTGATCTGCCCTCGTCGGTTCTGCCAAATCGCTCAAATACGTGATGCCGGTCTGCGACGTCAATACCCGGTCCGTCGTCGGTGACGGTAAGGACGACGGAGTCTGCGTCTTCATTCAGGGTGAAATGCACCGCGGACGCGGCGTAGCGCACCGCGTTGACAGCCAGGTTGCCGATCACCCGCCGCAACTGCGCCCGATCGCCGACTACTTGACCCCCCGACACTGCCGAGACATCAATGTGGATGTCTGTCACAGAACGCTGCAGGTTGGCCTCAGTAAGAAGCAGGTCGTCGAGGTCGACGGGCTCAGCCCGCATCGTCTGTCGGTCGGCATCGCTCCGAGCGAGGTAGAGCAGATCGGCCACGAGCTCTTCCATGGCCACTGCTTCGTCCAACACGCTGCGGTGAGTGGCCTCCAGATCTGAGAGGTCGGGGTTCGCGAGATCGACTTCAAGCTCGCTGCGGATGCGGGTGAGCGGACTGCGCAGCTCGTGAGACGCGTCGGCGACGAACTGCTGCAGGCGGTCTACGCCCGCCTCGAGCCGATCAAGCATCCGATTCATTGTCGACGCCAATCGCTGGATTTCGTCATCGGTCTCCGGCACCGGAACTCGGCGACTGAGATCGGAATCCGTGATAGCCGCAACCTCTCGATTTATCTCCGCAACCGGCCGCAGTGCTCTTCCAACCATGATCCAGATGGTTGTGGCCAAGGCAGCAACGGCCAGCGGGGTTGCGACCAGCACCGAGTTCCGCACGGCGGAGACACTGTCGGACACATCGTCGGTTGCGGTCGCCACATGGAGGATCACGGGACCCACCGGGGATTCGATCCGGCGCGACAGCACGCGAAACGTGTCGTCGGGGTTGACCAACAACTGCACAGTCAGCACCTCTGCCCCTCCAGCCGGGTTGACATCGATCGCTGGCTCGCCGTCCAAGTTGGGGCTGGCGACCAGGACCATGCCGGCGTCCGTCGCTATCTGTGCTGCACTGTCGTCATCGACGCCTACCAGCGCCTCAGGCATAGACTCCGCAACGACCGCGGCCAGATCGTCGGCACGGCGCCGCAATCCGTCATCGACCGCGGCGGTGAGCACGCGATGTTGCACGATCACGATGGCGAAGGCCACGATGGTCAGCACCACCGCCACGATGACCGAGGCGATGATGGTCACCTTCGATCGAACCGAACGCCTCGAGAAAGGTCCCACGTCAGCCCCCGTCGGCCGTCACGCGATACCCCGCCCCACGCACTGTCTCCAGCGCATGTCGCCCGAACGGGACATCAATCTTCTTGCGCAGCCTCGCCACATACACCTCGACGATGTTGGGATCGCCGTCGAAGCCGAAATCCCACACCCCATCCAGGATCTCTGCCTTCGAAACGACTTCACCAACCCTACGCACGAGAAAGTGCAGTACATCGAACTCCCGGGTCGTCACCGCAACCTCGGTGTCGCCCCGGAATACACGACGCTCCGCAGTCTCGACCCGAAGGTCCCCGGCGGAGGCGGGAGCCAGATCGCGGTGGGCCGACCGGCGCAACAAAGCGCGCACCCGAGCCAAGAGAACCGGGAAACTGAACGGCTTTGTCAAATAGTCATCGGCGCCTGTGTCAAGACCCTCAGCCTCATCAAGGTCCCCATCTTTGGCCGTTAGCATCAGGATCGGAGTCCAGTCACCCGACGCTCGCAGGTCCGCGCAAATCTGATATCCGTTTCGCCCCGGCAGGAGTATGTCGAGCAGGATCAGGTCAAAGCTCCCCTCGGTGGCCAGCCACAGCCCGTCATCACCACGGTCTGCGGTCTCAACGGTGAAACCCTCAGCCTCGAGTCCACGAACGATCGCGTCGGAGATCTTGTGGTCGTCTTCGATCAGTAGCAGCTTCATCGCACGCACCGCATCATCCAATAGTGGCACAGATTGCTGACTCCAGCCTGAAGCGCACCGGCGGTTCAGGACTCGTTCAGCGTCAATCTGGCACCTTGGTTGTCAGCGACAGGAAAGGAGTCGAATGACCATCAACCGAACGAAGGTTCTGCTGGTCAGTGGATTGATAGCCATCGGGGTTATTGCGGGTACCAGCGCTGCAGTTGCATCCTCCGATGACACCGAAGCTCCGATCACCGGAGATGCTCTCGTCACGGCAAGTGCCGTTGCACTCGAGCACACCGGCGGCGGTGAGGTCACCGAGACCGAAGTCGGGGACGAGGAGAGCTACTACGAAGTCGAGGTCACTATGGACGACGGTCGCCAGATCGATGTTCAACTCGACGAGCAGTTCAACGTCGTCGGCGACGAGGTCGACGAGGCCGGTACCGACGACACCGACTAGCACACATATCCGCAATAACGAGCTCTGGGGCTGCCCGGCCGGGTGGCCCCAGAGTTCGCTATCGTCGAGTCATGAGCACCATTCAGCGCCTCACCGACTCGTGCCTGCTCGTTACAAGCGACGATGGCACCACAATCTTGGACCCCGGGTTCCACACGCTGCAGACCGACGTCATCGATCTCAAGACGATCGGGGAGGTACAGCGCATACTGGTCACTCATGAACACGGTGACCATGTGAGCCCTGACTTTGTGAAGTGGCTACTGGACCGTGGGACCGATGTCACCGTCTATGGCAACGAAGCCGTTGCGACCTTGCTCGCTGAGTTCGAGATTGCCGTTGACACTGGAGCCCCGGTTGGAACCTCGACCGAAGACGTAACTCACGAGACAACGCCGACGGGCGATGCACCGCCGAATCGTGCCTGGACTATTGACGGCATTCTGACACATCCCGGAGACAGCTACGGTCCGACCCGCAGTGCACCTGTGCTTGCCCTCGGCCTGCTCACCCCGTGGGGTTCCACAACGAGAAGCCTCGAGTTTGCCCGCAATCTCGGTCCGACGCAGGTAGTGCCTGTCCATGACTTCTATCTCTCGGACGTCGGTCGCAACTGGATCTACTCCGTAGCCAAGCGAGTCCTCGGCGAATCCGGCATTGAGTTCGTGGCGCTCGACTGGGGCGAGAGCTTCTCTGTCTAGGAACCTGAATGCATTCACGGATCGTCGACATTCTCCAGAACACTGAAACGGTCGACATCACCACGACGGGGCGGAGAAGCGGACACCCGCGACGAATCGAAATCTGGATGTACGAGGTCGATGGTCGATTCGTCATTACCGGAACACCCGGCCCTCGTGATTGGTACGCCAACGTCGTAGCCAACCCTCGAATGACCGTCCATCTCCCCGGTGGACCCGATGTCGAGTTCGTCGCGTCAACCGTGACGGATCCGGAGTTTCGCCGGAGGGTCTTCAGCGTCGACAAGACGGCGTGGTATCGAAGCCAGACCACGCTCGAGGATCTTGTCGGCAATAGCCCGATGGTCGAGCTGAGTCTGCTGGGAGCCACCGACTGAACTGTGCGTATATCGTCGTGATGGCATAATCCGCATTGTGGAGGCACGGAACGGATCTGGTCTTGCTCAGGCTTCTGTTCTGAGTTCCTACATTCGGTGGGCTTTGCCCACGCGATTGCGTTTGTGATTCGTACAATGGGTAGGCGATCCGGTGGTGATCCAGTTGCGT
>CBDUNF010000156.1:0-8442 GCA_965368515.1 uncultured bacterium | reverse complement strand
TCGAACCCAAAGTGTCTCATCACGGATCTTGCGGCAACCGCGGCAGCGGCAGCTGAACGCGACGTGGTGACCGTGGTGGACGCCACCTTTGCGACACCCGTCCTGCAGCACACGCTCAGCTTCGGTATCGACTTCTCGGTTCATGCAACGACCAAGTTCATTGCCGGACACTCCGACGCAATGGGTGGCGTGGTGTCATCAAGCGATGCAGGTGTCGCGGATGAGCTGCGTTCGATTCGCATCAATGATGGAGCTATCCCTGGGACGCTCGAGTCGTGGCTGACGCTGCGCGGGATCCGGACGCTGCCGCTCCGTGTCTCCCGGCAGAGCGAGACGGCCCAGGAGGTGGCTGAGTTCCTGGTGCAGCGGGTACCGACTGTCTGGTACCCGGGCTTGGAGACTCATCCTCGGCACGACGTCGCCGTGCGTCAGATGTCCGGATATGGGGGAGTGGTGTCCTTCGAAGTCGATGATCCGGCGCGTGCCGCTGCCATCGTCGACCGGCTCCAGGTCTTTGCGAACGCGACGTCCCTGGGTGGGGTTGAATCGCTAGCCGAGTACCGGCGTCGCTCTGATCCAGCTGCCCCCGCCGGGTTGGTAAGGCTATCGATCGGACTCGAGAGCGCTGCCGCGCTCATCACCGACCTTGATCGAGCTTTGGGTCAGTAGCCGCCGATATCTACGGCGTATGCGTCGTAGATGAGGTCCGCTCCCTTTTGCCGGTGGCGCGCCAACGCCATCAGCACCTCCAGAACCGCGTTCCTGATATCGCCGTGGTTGTCGATGCCTTCCTCGGACGAGAACAACTCCAGTGCCGCGCTGATGGACTTGGCGATTGCAGTGTCTTCTTTCTTGGTGGCTTCCACAGCCCTCTGTAATCGTGGAGCCTGATCAACGATCTGATCCAGTAACGCATGTGGCGACTGGACCTCGACGACGTGTTGGTTGAAAGCGACCTCCAGGTCGCGCAGGCTGCGCTCGAGATCGATCAGCCACGATTCCCGGGCTGTTGGTGCTGCGGCGGCTAACTCGACCTGCTGCATAGCTCGGCCGAGCTGAGACCGTTGGCGCACCACACCGGCGAAAGGATCGCCTGTCGTCATATGGCCTCCAGGCTCGACACGAACATTCTGCGACAGCGTCTGGAGAAGTGCCAGGGCTGTTCGTCACAACCCTACGCCGGTGATCGCCGGACCGGGCGATTCCTCTTCGACGACTAGCTGTAGATACGGTCGCCTCTGTCGAGGACCGAGCCAGTATCGATGAATCGCCGTAGGAGTCGCAGCTGAGATCTCGTGCGATGAAGCCGTGGCTGCCGCTGATGAGCACTTTGCGGCGTGGGCCCTGTCGATTGATCGCGTAGACTCAGCTTTCGGTCAAGGAGACAACGTGACGATACGCCCCTACAACCCCGAATCTGACTTCGATGCAGTCGCTCGAATCTGGCGGGAGGTCGGTTGGATCGACGCCGGCGACGACGACCAGGCCGAAGGCCTCAAGACGTTCGCAGCCGCGTACGACGGTCTTGTCGCTGTGATCGATGGGTCAGCAGAGTGCTATGTCAGTACGGGTACGGGTTCGATCCGCTATTTGTCGAGAGATCTTCCCCTGTCTGTTGTTACGGCCGTCACCACCAGCCATGTGGCTCGTCGTCAGGGTCTGGCGAAGAAGCTCGCGGCGCAGTCGATCGCTCGCGACGCGGTAGCTGGTGCCGCAGTGAGCGCTCTGGGAATGTTCGACCAGGGCTACTACAACCAACTCGGCTTCGGAACGGGCACATATGAGTACTGGCATTCGGTTGACCCGGCGTCGATACGCGTTTCTGTGAAGGCCCGGCCGCCGCGGAGGCTCAACAAGGATGATTGGGAGGCCATCCACCAGTCACGACTGAACCGGAAGCGGGTTCACGGATCCTGCAACCTGGCTACCCCCGCGGCCACCCGCGCAGAGATGCTGTGGGCTACTAACGGGTTTGGTCTTGGCTATGCCGACGGACCGAACGGCGAGATCACTCACCACATCTGGTTCAGTACAAAGGCCATGGAGTTCGGGCCGCTCAACGCCTGGTGGTACTCATACGAGACAACAGAGCAGTTCCTCGAGCTCATGGCGTTGCTTGGTTATCTCGGCGACAACGTGCAACTGGTCAAGATGCGGGAGCCTGTCGATATTCAGATCCAAGATCTGATTCACCAGCCGTTCCGGCGGCGTCGAATCACCGAGAAATCCGACTATCAAAACCAGATGCGGGCAACTGCGTACTGGCAGATGAGGATTTGCGATGTCGAGGCATGTCTTGCTGCGACGGAACTCCAGGGAGAACCGGTTCGATTCAATCTCGAGCTCACCGATCCGATCGCGGCGATCCTTGATGAGGACGCCGCCTGGCGAGGCGTCGGCGGAGACTACGTTGTCACGCTTGGATCCGAGTCGTCGGCGGTGAAGGGCGTGGATGCCGGCTTGCCGACCCTGACGGCGACGGTGAACGCCTTCACCCGGCTGTGGCTAGGAGTACGGCCGGCCACGGGGCTCGCCGCCACTGACGACCTGAGCGGCTCTGACGGGCTACTGAGCGAGCTGGACCGTATCGTTCGGCTCCCGACTCCGAAACCGGATTGGGATTTTTAGGCGGACCATTCCGAGAATCGCCCTTGACCGCAACAATGGTTGAGGTGGTTCAGTAGAAGGCACGGCGAGTCCGGCAACTATCTACTTGTCGTGAGTATGTACTGGATACGACGGTTGCGCGCTCTTCCCTCTTCGGAGTCATTGGGTACGACCGGTTCGGATTCTCCCTTGCCGATGGCGGTAAGCCGGGACGGGTCGATACCCCCGGCCACGAAGTAGTCCCGGACGGCTTCGGCTCGAGCCTGACTCAACGCCAGGTTCGATTCGTCCGAGCCACGATCGTCAGTATGGCCCTCGATGACCAACCGCAGCGACGGATCGCGGGTCAAGACACTGACGCCAACATCGAGGACCTGTGCGTAGTTGCCACTGAACGTCGCCGAGCCCGATTCGAAGGTGACGTTCCCGTTGATGAACCCGGAGAACGCCGTTCCATCAATCCTGAGTTCATAGTCGGGAAACGTCGACATAGCTTGCAGGAGCGGTCCACCGCTGTACATCCACAGCGACGGATACACGTTTGAATTGACGGTCATTCGGTCCTGCACATTGTCTGCTCCGTATGCCGCCGCAGCCCCTTCCACCAACAGGCCCCGGATCTCCTCAGTCGGGACCTCACCGCTCAGGTCCACCTTTCCCGCATCGGCTGCAATGACCCAGGAAGGAGGCTGCAGGTTGGTGATCTCGACGTCACCGACCACGACCGGGAGGCCCGTTATCTGGCCAAGGGCAGCTTGCATACGGTCGATGCCGGCTTGGTTTGGTGACTGGCCCGACATCTGTACCTGATCATCCGCGATCAGGATCTTCCCTTCCGTAATCATCGGCAACAAGACGATCGCGCTGGGCCCGCGTGTTAGCCATTCGGGCGACTCCAACTGTTCGTCAACCATGAGCTCGGAGCGGATGTATGGCGAATAGGCGATCTCTGCTGCTTGCAGATAGGAGCCCGCAAGCTCGGCGCTTGGAACTACTCCTGCCAGGACGAAGTCTTTCCCGTCAAGGGTTGCCTCTATGTACGGACCATCGATGACCGTTGCGGCAACTATCGGTTGCGGGTCCGTTGGAGGCACGGAAGTCGTCGGCGGGTCAGTCGAACCATCCTCGGCACCGATGGTTAAGCCGCTGCTGTCCAGCGGCATGTCTCCGGCGAGCGCCTGGCTAGCGGAGACTGCGGTGCTGCGATCGCTATCCGAGCCCACAACCCCAGCGAGGTAGACGGTGCCGGATCGCTCCTCAACGAGGATCGATCCATACCCGAGGCCACCAAGGACCGCGCGGATTTGATCGACTAGAACCGCTTCGGTTGCGGTGTTGGCTGCCATCGCGGAATCCGGATTCTCCGTCGAGCCGCCGGGTCGCAGAAACAGGAGCCAGGCGACCACCGCTATCGCCCCAATTGCGATGAGGGCCGCAACGATCGGGAAGCGTCGGTCACGGTCTGGGCGAACTCGTTTCAGGTCTTGGTACGTTTCGTGAGCGGAGCGACGTCGCTCTTCGAGACCGACTCGAGCATCGGCCTCCGGCGCGGGTTCCGGGGAGGCGGCGACCATCGCTTCGCGCGCAGCCCGAACGGCAACCAGGTCATCCTCGCGGGTCTTGAACGGCGTGCTCTCAGGTGCCGGCGGTGAAGCTTGGTGGACGGTTGGTGCCGTCGTCGGAGTCTCATCCGGGTCCGGATCGGCCTGCACCGTATCTCGAGGCTCTGGAGTGGGCGAATCGCTGACCGCCTCTCCTGGTACCTGCGGCAGATCCGCAGCGTCCCGATGCTGGTCGGCGGCCGGGGGCCGTGGTGGAGACACACTGGCGGGTTCGGCTGCTTCGGGAGGCAGCAACAGGTTGGCACGGAGAGTCTCTCCGACCGATTTGGTTGGTTCGGGCGCGGGGACGACGGGCGGCGACATGCTGTCGGGCTCGTCTAGCTCGTGGCTGATGATTTCTTTGAGCCTGGCCAGCTCCTCGCGGTTTGCGGCCAGCTCATCGAAGAGCTGAGTGCGCAATTGGTCATCTTGGCACTTGCCCAATGCATCCCAGAGTTCGTGCTTGCGTTCAGTCAGCGCTACTAGCTGGGCGACGTCGTCGTCGGTGTTCCCTGCAGAGGAGACCCCATCGGTATCCATTGCAACCCCTTTACATGTACTGCATGCGGGTCAGTCCTGGAGAAGTTATCGGCGTCTCCCAACAATTCCTAAACCAACGATTCTGGTACCCGGACAGGGTCAGTGGGAGTCTGACTAAGGCAATCTCGCACGTGCGACGGCAGCTCCGGTGCTGCCCTCGATCCGACGAAGAGAAATCTTGACGATAGGATCGTCCCATGGACGCTGTACCTCTGCATCAGTCCGTGATCACGGGTCCGGTCAAGCTGCGGCGAGTTGCCTACTTCGGGTTTCCGAAGTTCGAAGTCGCCGGCGCCGATGGGATGGTCGCCCAACTCGGTCGTAATAGCTCCTTGAACATCTTCTTCGGCCGGGGGCGCCGGGTTCGGCTGGCGGATGGGACGGAGTTGCGGATCAAGTCCACGACAGCCGCTCGGCACATCGTTCCGATCGTGACCTGCAACACCGGCACCCTTGTCATATCAGGTCCGCTGCACGCAGAGCGCAGCTACGGCATCAACGGCAAGGACTACGCCTACACCCTTACCCCGCTCGGAAGGGTTGGACCCCAACGAGCCCGTCAGTGGGCGTTGCGGCGGCTTGGCGAGACGGCGGCGACCGTGGATGAGCTTGACGATTCAGTGCACCCGGTCAAGCCGATTCCAGTGCCGGTTGTGCTGATGGCCTACGTGCTCATCTCGCACGGCATCCCAGGCGAAGCGGACCTAACCCCTCAGCCGGACTAAGGAAGTCCGCCCAAAGCGCCGACGCCGGTGGTAGAGCCCGAGCACACGGTGTGTTGGCACGAGCCGGGGCTGATCTCGGGACTACCTGGGGTCACACGGAGACGTCACGGCGCTGGAAGCCGAACACGGCGACAGCGACAAAGACCCCAATCACAGCAACCATGATCAGTGTGTCCTCGATAGAAACTCCCCTGGACAGCGGATCGGAGCGCTGTAACCAGTAGAACGGGGTGATCTTCTGGGCGCCCTCGAGCCAGTCCACGAGTTGGGCGAGACCATTGATGAAGAACGACGCCACCGTCACTCCTGCGGCGACGCCAATCGTCAGTCCCCGTTTTCCGGTCACCCCTCCAACCGCCAGCGCCAGTGAGCCAAAGACCAGAGCCAGCAGGGCCAGTCCGATATTGGATGCAACCATGTTGGCGAGGGTGAAGTCGAGGTCGACGAGCGGGTTGGCGACCACCATCACGGCAAGCACAGCAACCGCAACGATTCCGACAAGGGTGACCATTGCGGCGAATCGCTCGAGGACAATCCGGCTCCGAGAGATTGGGGTGGCGAGGATCAGATCCATCGTTCGTCTGTCCTCTTCACCAGCGATGGAACCGGTGCCGAGGCTGATCGCAAAGACGGCAAGGACGATCGCCCCGATGCTGGCATTGACCCGACTGTTGACGAAGCCAGCGGGGCTGAGCATCTCGGCGACGTCCGAGCTGCCAAAGAAGGACATCATCCCCTGCGGCATTGATTCGAGAAGTTGAGTGAAGGTGTCCGCTCCCTCCCTGACCGTGGGGTAAACGCCAACGGTGAGTCCAACGAGGACACCGAGTCCCACCACGTACCACAGCAAACTATTGCGGCGGCTCCAGATGGCCTCCCGATAGACGCTACGCAGCATCGTCATCCTCCGCGTAGTAGGCGAGGAACGCAGATTCCAGGTCGCCCTCGTGGCTGACGATGCTCTCGACCTCGTAGCGGGCCGCGACCTTGATGACGGCATCTACGGATCCCGCGACTGTGAGGCTGACAGTCCGGCCGGTCACGCTGACGTCGCGTACCGAATCAATATCGCGAAACACATCCGGATCGACTGTGTTGACAAGAGTCACCTCGAGTCGTCGCTGTGCTTGGCGCTTCAACTCCTCGATCTCGGCAACAACCATCAAACGGCCACGGCGGATGATGGCAGCCCGATCAGTGATTCGTTCTACCTCGGGCAGGATGTGGGATGACAGAAAGACAGTCCGACCTTCGTCGCTGACCTCGCTCAGCAGCGCATAGAACTCCTGTTGGACGATCGGGTCGAGGCCATTGGTTGGCTCATCGAGGACTAATAGCTGGGGCCGATGCATAAAGGCCTGAACCAGCCCGACCTTCTGCCGGTTGCCGCTGCTGTAGTCACGGATCCTTCGGTCGAGGTCGAGATCGAACCTGTCTGCCAGCGCCCTGATTTCTGCGGCTGCATCGACGCCGCGCAGCGCGGCCAGGTATTCCAACAGCTCGCGACCCGTCATCTTCTCGTACATCGCAAGTTCGCCGGGTAGGTACCCGACTTCACGATGAATGGCAACACTGTCGGCCCGGCTGTCCATGCCGAGGATGGTTGCCGATCCGTGGGTCGGTCGGATGAAATCGAGCATCGTAGAGATAGTGGTGCTCTTGCCGGCACCGTTGGGCCCGAGGAAGCCAAAGACCTCGCCCTCGTGTACTTCGAGACTCAGGTCTTCGACGCCCAAAACGTGGCCGTAGTACTTGGTGAGGTTCTGGAGAATCAGCGGAGCGGTCATGAATGGGACAGGCTAATCACTAGCAGCGGGCTGACCGCCGCCAGGGTCTCCCCGTCGTCTCGTAGAATCCGGGAGATGACTCACGGTATTGCGACCGCTCCCGCCTCCTCGGCCAACCTTGGTCCCGGCTTCGACTGCCTGGGGCTTGCGTTTGAGCTGCGCTGTCATGTCGAGGCCACCATGGCAGATCGCTGGCTAGTCGAAGAGTGTGGTTCTTCGTTCGAGCCCAAGCCCACTGACTATGTTCGGCTTGCAGCAGAACGGGCCGCCGGGCATGCGATGCACTTAGTGATCAATAACGATGTGCCCCGGTCACGCGGGCTCGGCTCGAGCTCTGCGGTGATGGTCGCCGCCGCGGCAGCTGCGCTTCGCGCTGGGGGAGAGGAGCCCGAATCCGACTTTCTGTACGAGTTGGTGGCCGAGATCGAGGGCCACGGTGACAACGCCGGAGCCGCGGTCTACGGCGGTCTGGTGGCCGTAGCTGAGGGAACGCTTCGGCATTTGGAATTGTCACCGAGTCTCAGCTTCGTGTTTGGCATACCCGACGATCCACTGAAGACCGTCAAAGCAAGGATGGCGCTCCCGGAAGAGATCTCGCGCCGAGGCGCAGCGAGGAACGTTGCCAGGGTCGCCTTTCTCGTCGAAGGGCTCCGCACCGGAGACGCCGTGGCCCTGGCGAAGGCCGCCGGCGACGAGATCCACGAGAGCCATCGGGCTGATCTGTCGCCGATCACGGGGGAGATGATGGCCGCTGCCATGGACGCAGGCGCCTTGCATGCCGCGTGGAGCGGCGCAGGCCCGACCGCAATGGCAATTGCCCGGGATACAGAGCCGATCGTGTCGGCGATGAAGGCTGCCCTCGGTAGCCGCGGGCGGGTTGAAACCCTTGCCGTCGCAACAACAGGGTGGGCATAGCCGGCAGTAGCACCGGGATTTTCTTGCCGTTCGGCTTGCGGTTTGTGCGCTGATTTGCGAACCTATGGGTCCTGCGGCCGTTGGGCACGTCCCACGGCCATTTGTCTGCCACACCAAATTTGAGGTTTGAATTGGGTTCTTTGATCAAGAAACGCCGCAAGAAGATGTCTAAGCACAAGTACCGCAAGCGGCAAAAAGCCAACAGGCACAAGAAGAAGTGATCAAGTAACCCCGGCTAAGCAACCGGGGTTCCTTCCTTTGGGTGCC
>CBDUNF010000155.1:0-8480 GCA_965368515.1 uncultured bacterium | reverse complement strand
TTCATGAAGGTCTTTGTCGCTAACGGCTTCCTAGACCTCGCAACACCGTACTTCGCAACCGAATACACGTTCAATCATCTTGGACTCGACGAAAGCCTCCAAGACAACGTGCGCATGGAGTACTACGACGCCGGCCACATGATGTACGTCCACATCCCGTCGCTGGAGAAGCTCGCAGTCGATCTGCGCTCGTTTGTCGCTGACGCTTCGTGAGCTAATCCGCCGCCGTCGCTTCGATCGCCGACTAGGTTCAAGGACACGTCGTGAAGAAGGTGTTGTTCGTGAACAACATGGAAGCAGTTGCCGACGGGCGCCGCCGGGATCGGCGCGCGGTGAGGTCGCCTGTCTACTTCCCCGAGCGGCGCAGCGGATTCGACCGCAGGACCCCCACCGGCATCCGCGGGCGGTACCACGCCGGTCTCCTGTCATACCGTGACAACCAATTGGCGTTCATGCTCGTGCTGGCGACGCTCGTGGTCTTCAACTACATGGACTACCACCTGACGCTGCGAGTGCTTGCTGCAGGGGGATCAGAGCTGAACCCGATAATGGCGCGCCTCTTCGGAATCGGACCGGAAGCGGCTGCCGCTGCCAAGCTCGGTTCAGTCGGGGCCGTCGTTCTGGTGCTGTTGGCACTGCGCCGCTATCGACGCACGCTCGAGGCCTCCCTCTTGTTCCTCCTGGCCTACAGCGCACTCATGTTCTATCACGTCGTTCTGGCGCTCCGCATCTCTGCCTAGGCAGCTAGAGACCATCAGGGTTTCCCCCATGTTTACGGCGGCTACGTCAGGGTCTATTGAGGGTGACACCTAATAGCTCATGAGGTGTGTTTGCGACACGATGATGCCATGGACACAACACACAGCACCACAGAAAACAACAGGACGAGACTGGAGCGACCACACGGAGGCCGCGTCCTCGGTGGCGTCGCCGCCGCAATCGCAGAACACACCGGCGCCTCGGTCGGACTCGTCAGGCTCGGCTTCCTGGTCACCGCCCTGTTCGGCGGCTTTGGCATCGTGCTCTACGCAGCAGCATGGGCGCTCATGCCCGGTCAGGGTGAGCCGCAGTCGGCCGCAGAGCGTTGGCTGCACAACCTGACGACACCGGGCAAGCGACTTGGAGCCTTCCTTGTCGGCGTAGCCGCTCTCATAGTGCTCGCCGGAGCGGCACCAGCCACGATTCTGGCAGCGGTGACTCTGCTTGCCGCCGCGGCGCTTCTCGCCAACACCCCCTCATCGACACCTACACCGACGCCGGCTCCCAGCCCGGCCGGCCCGGAGGAGAACTAGAAATGCGCATCACCAAACTCGTAGCCGCCGTCATCGGCGTCCCCATGATCATTGGCAGCTTCGCCCTCGCCGTCGCCGGCGGGATCGCCATCGCCGTACCCGACGACGACGGTTGGGTATCAACCGGGCCGATTCGGATGAAGACCGATGCCGCCGCCCTTGTCGGCGATGACATAGAGATCGACCTGGGTGGCCACTTTGCCGACGGTCGCACCATCGTTCACTGGGGCGAGTTGCCGGCGGAACTCGAAATCGCCAGTCGCAACGATAAGAGCGTATTCATCGGGATAGCGGAACAGGATGATGCCCGGGCCTATCTCGCCGGCGTCGCTGTCGACCGAATCTCGTCGCTCGACGATGACCACGACGTGGACCACGTGTACGGCACATACGCGGTGACACCGCCGGGCGATGTCGATATCTGGGTTGCGTCCGGCGTCGACGGCATCCTCGAATGGGACGTCCAGGAGGGCGATTGGGCCATCGTGGCGCTAAACGCCGACGGTTCGCCCGGCGTCGATGTAGGAGTCAGCGCCTCCGCCCGGATCCCGTTCTTGACCACGCTGGGAGTCATCCTGGTCGCCCTCGGCATTGGCGGGATGACGGCCGGCGGATTCCTCACCTACTTCGGTGTGCGCCGCGTCCGCTTGCGAGACCAGGTGAATCCGACGACACCGCCGACAGCCAGCAACCCAATGGTTGCCGGCTAGACAGATCCTTCACTGCGGCCGGGCGGGCCAGGCGGCCGCCCGTCTGCAGTTCTGACTCGAAGTAGTTCGCAGGCTCAGTAATCTATGAGATCCCGAAGTCGGAGGCTCTTCGTGACAGAGGTTGAGCGCAGCTACCAACGCACCCTCGCCGCCTCCGATCTGATCGACCTTGCTTCCGAGCGGTCGCGTGATCTGATCCCTACGGCGCGTGACCAAGAACGCGGCCTGTCTGCAGCCGCGGCAGTGCGCGACTTGTGAGCCGGGTGCCCTCGGACAAACTCACGGCACCTGCGGCCGGCGATAAGGCGCTGGTGATCGTCTTGAGCATCGGTCTAGTCGCCTACAGCAGCACCGTTCAGCTGATTCCGGGCTTCAACCTCCTATACGTGCCCCTCGGTCTCGCGGCCACTACGGCTCTAGCCATTGGCGCCAAGACCTGGGGCCTACGACTGGACGACGTCGGACTCGAACGCGACACCCTCCGCTCTGGATTGCGGCTTGGGCTCTTCGTCGCAGCTGTTGCGGCCACGTGTCTGCTGGTCGCGGTGGCCGTCCCCCCGCTTCATCCACTGTTCGAGGACGCCAGGGTCGCCGACTTCGGCGCCGAACTAGTGGCCTATCGAGCGTTGATCCGCATTCCGTTCGGCACCGCGTTGTTCGAAGAATTTGCGTTTCGCGGCGTTCTGTTCGGAGCATGGAGACGATGGTCCGGGACTAAGGCTGCGGCGTTGGGCAGCAGCATCGTTTTTGGGCTATGGCACATCCGCCCTGCGATCGATCTGGTCAACGCCAACGATCTGGCCTCAGCCGCGAGCGGCCAGGCTGGTGTGGTGATCGCCTCGGTGGCAACGACGGCCGGAGCAGGGATCTTCTTCTGCATTCTGCGGGTTCGTAGCCGCAGCTTGGTAGCTCCGTTGGTTGCGCACGCTGCCATCAACGCGTTCGCTCTGGTGGCTGCCGCATTTGTCAACGCGAACAGCTAGCGACCCGAATCGCCACTCGAGATCGGGGTTTCTACACTCCGCCTGCAATGACCATCGAGCGAACCTCCGAAGAACGCCCCGCCGCTCTTGATCCGATCACCCGATGGTTGTTCATGGTCGCCGGTCTCATCGTCACCATGGTCATCGTGGGTGGCTTCGTTCGACTCTCCCGTGCCGGGCTATCGATCGTGGAGTGGGATGTCGTCACCGGTGTGATCCCGCCCCTTGGCGACAACGCCTGGCAGGATTCCTTTGCGGAGTATCAGAAGTCGCCTGAGTACCTGCTGATCAATGAGGGCATGAGTCTTGGCGAGTTCCAGCGGATCTTCTACTACGAGTGGGCACACCGCCTGATCGGCCGCCTGGCCGGCGTGCTGGTTGTCTTGCCACTCGTGTGGTTCCTGTGGAAACGACGAATGACGTTCACCGAGTCGCTCCAGTACTGGGGCGTGGTTGCCCTGTTTGGCATCCAGGGCGCAATTGGGTGGATCATGGTTGCCAGCGGTCTGCGCGACCGTCCCGTCGTCAGCCACTTCCGACTGACCATCCATCTCCTGGCGGCGATGCTGTTGCTGTCGGTGGTGTTGTGGATGGCGCTCGACCGGCTCCGTCGTGCTCGGGAAGCGCGTGGGGCACGCGACAGACCATTGTCTACGAGGACCCGTGTATTGACCTGGGTTCTGATGGGCACACTGGTTCTGCAGCTTGCCTACGGCGGCCTGGTGGCTGGGCTCAAGGCGGGACACGTATCCACCACATGGCCGCTGATGTTCGGGCAACTGATACCTGGGGGGCTCATGTCGAGGTACGCACCATGGTGGAGGAACCTCTATGAGTCGGTTGGGTCACATTGGATTCACCGCTGGCTGGCATTCGTCGTTGCTGCTCTAGCCGTTGTCGTCTGGGTGATGGTCCGCAACTCGAAGAGCCGGGGCCTCACTCCCATGGCGGCCAACCTGCTACTTGTTGCTGTGTCGGCGCAGATCGCCCTTGGCGTGTTTGTCGTGCTGCTGGGTGTGCCCAAATGGTTCGCTCTGGCCCATCAAGCCCTTGGAGTGCTCATGTTCGCGATCCTCGTCGTAATCGCCCACGGAGCCAGCCGAAGGACGGACCGAGGCGACGAGGTCAAGGCGTCTCGCCTTCAGATCGAGCCCGAACCATCGTCGAGCTGAACTGGCTCAACCACCAATGCGTTGCCTCTTATCGCCAATACTCTGACTCGAGCGTTGGTTTCGATGGGTTCTCCGGAATGCGATAGTGCCCGCCAGACCTCACCGCCGACTCGGACCCGGCCGGCTTCTTCCTCCGGGACTCTGCTTGTGACCACACCACGAGCATCTATGAAGCGCCGCGCTCCCTCGTGTGTCGCGGCAGGCTGTGCATCCAATCGTCGGCCGAACCGCAATACGAGAGAGAGCACAAACAGGCTCACTGCGCCGAACACGATGAGCGTCCACATGGTGTCCGCTCCGAGAGCGACCGCTATCGCGGCAACGATCGCTGCGATCACAAACGGAATGAGCAGCAGGGTCCCTGTCAGCGCTTCCCCAACACCGGTCAGAGCGCCGAGGAGCAACCAGATGACGATCGACCAGTCGATTCCATCAATCATTGCGACCTACTTCGCCCGAGGGAGCCGAGGAGAGGGAACTACTCCTGTGAGCGAGGGTCCCGGTCGGCCTTCTTCTCGTCGTAGTAGTCAAGCCGCTCCAGCGGCATCACCAAGGATGTAATGACATTCATGAGATGTGCCGTGATCCGCTTCAGGTAACGGCACAACAGTGCGCGCGGCACGGCCTCACGAGCAGTGTCATCCGATTCCAGCTGACCTACGACACAGTCGTCGTACTCGTCGAGGACCTTGTCCATCTCGGGAATGAGGGCGTGGGCGGCCTCCATGTCTCGATCCTGGTAGATACGAGAGGCTTCCGCGATGAACCGCGAGGTCTGATCGCGCATGCTGCTGAGCCACTTGAGATCGTCGGCACTCGAGAAGTCGATGCCGGCGTCTGCCAGATCCCATATGTTCTTCGACTGGTCGCCAACCCGCTCGGCGTCCTTGATAACACTCATCGCGATCAAGACTCGCGTGAGGTCGACTCGATCGCCCGCGACCGACGCGTGAACGATCAGCCGTCGCCGGACCTCACGCTCCGCCCGGTTGACCCGTTTGTCGCTCTTGCGGACCTCCTTGCCAACTGCGCCCGCGTCGGTCCCCCCCACTAGGGCATTAATAGCCAGATCAAAGGTGTGCCGGTTGTCCTGGAGCATCTGAACGATCAACGCCTCGATCTCCTCGAGCGGCTTGTCCGATCCCCCTTTGAAGAATTCCATGACCATGAGTTTCTCTCCCTACTGCAGAGCTAGAACGCCGATGATCGGGACCACGATGAAGGCCCCGACGACGTAGACAACGACTATGGACTTGCGAACTTCAGCATAAGTGGCGAGTCGCTCCGCCAGCACCAAAGGTATGTTCCGCAAGGTTGGTATCGAGTAGAAGAACGCGACGGCCAGAGTGTTGAAGAAAAAGTGCACCAGACCGATTACGAGACCTTCCTGGCTGTCGGTGGCCAATGACGCAAGCATGGCTGTCACAGTCGTACCGATATTCGCTCCGAGCGTTATCGGGAACGCGCTCCGCAGCGTCACGACACCGGCAGCGATCATCGGCACGAGAACCGAGGTCGTAATGCTGGAGGATTGGACCATGACCGTCATGACCACACCTATGGCGATCGCCGAAAGTCCGCCACCCTTCATCAGCACTGCGTTCATCGAGCGCTCGAAGCGACCGGCCATCACGAGGCGCATGTTCTTGGTCACATACGCAAGAGCGAAGAAGATCAAGCCGAGACCGAAGACCAACATCACGATACCGACGACATCAGAGCTGGAACCGAAGCCTTCGAGTATCCGTTCGAGGAGCTTGACCGGTGCTTTTACGGCACTCTTGATCGGTGAGTCGCTCTCGCCGAAACCGCCCCAACCCAGGTCTGACATCAAGTCAGCGACTCGCTCGGACAGTTTCGTGAGGAATCCTGTGATCAGCTCCAGCGGAAGAATGACGGTGACGGCCAGGAGGTTGAAGAAGTCGTGCATCGTCGCTCCGGCGAACGCCAACCGGAACTCCTTCGTCCGTCGGAGAAATCCCAGCGAGGCCAAAGTGTTCGTAACCGTGGTGCCGATGTTGGCACCCATGATCATCGGAACTGCCAACTCGAGAGGCAACGACCCGGCACCGACAAGACCGACAATCGTCGCCGTCGTCACCGAAGACGACTGGACGAGTACGGTGGCCAGCGTTCCGACGAACAGACCCGCCAGCGGGTTCGACACCGACTCGAAGAGATTGTCTGTGAAATCGGACCCGAACGCCTTGATCCCGGTCTCGAGCGCCTTGATCCCCACGAGAAACAAGTAGAGAAGCCCAAAGACAAACAGCACCCGAACCCAGGTCGGGAACCGGTCATCGCCGGATTGCTCGGCTGCGGGTAAGTCCACCGGGTCTTCGACTACTGGTTCCACTGGTGGCCTCCCGTGCGCTCGAACCAATCCGAGAGCCGTGGCCGGAAATGGGACCTCAGCGCATCAGGCGTCGAGCAGGAGCAGCCGCCCTTTCCAAAGAGTCGCAGCACCACATGTCCTCCTCGACAGTGCAATTGAAACGGTGCCTGAGGCAGTCGCATCACGGTGGCTTTTGACCGCCGACGACCTCCGGGCTGGGGCGATTGTCGCATGGTGGGTCTCCGGCTGCCAACTCGGGCCCACCTGATCAACCGACGATGCCGATGCACGCAGGAAACGCTGTTAGAACTGCGACCCATCGGCGTCACCCGGCACGCCGCGTCGCCGCCTCCACATCATCCAGTTGTCGTTGCCGAGCCTGGCTCTCGCTGCTGCGAACTGCTCGAGGGCCGCCACGAGACCGCTGCTATTGCCCAGGCCGGGAGGTCGGCTCGTTCCTAGGAAGGACAACCGAAGAACACGTGGGCACGGTCGTCAAGGATCGTCACATGAAGATCGCGCGTCGCCGCCGGAGCGTTTGGATCGTCGGGCGTGGTGGTAATCGCCTCGGCCGACATTACGTAGATCCGCCCTTCAGCAGGCTGACCTACCAGCCTCCCACCGGGGATGATCCAACCCGGGTCCAGGGTGATCGACCGTTCATCGATAGCGTGCTCGATCCGCAGTCCGTCGATCGGCCCTGAGGTGAACCGGCTCGCCATGTAATCGTCGTACGTGCAGCCCATCGGCGGATAGTTGTTGGCAACCCAGTATTCGATGCCGGCGTCGAAACCGTCTGCGAAGGCAAGCTTCTCCCCCGACCAGAGGTCTCTGATCAGCTGGACATCAGCTTCGAACTCAACCTGGGCCGGATCAAGAGTTGTGGGCGGCGTGGTGGACGTAGTTGTTTCGGCTGAATCTGTGCAAGCCGCCGCCACGACGAGCAGTGCCATTAGCAGCAGGTATTTCCGGACACGCAACAGTGAGGTCATTGTTGGCTCCAACGCGCCTCACTGCGATTCCATTCCGATTGGACCGCTCCGAGCCACATCCGACCTGGCGCACAAGGTTGTTGACCCGTCTGTGAGCATTCGTTGAGTGCGGGCGTGCACCCTTATGGAGACCGACGGTGAGCGGTCCCCGAGTCGAGAGAGGACCAGACCCATGTCGCTAACCGTCGGCACTATCGGCAATCGAACCGTATGGAGGGAACAGCAATGCGGAAACTCATCTTGGCGCTTGCGACGGTACTGGCGGTCGCAATATCAGCGGTACCGGCCCATGCCCACCCGCCGACATCAGCGTCCGGCGACTGGACATACGTCCCCACAGTGATTGAGATCGTGAAGGTCGCCGGCCAGAACACGTTCATCTACGGCGAGGACGTCGGAGAGTGGCACGGCACTTTCGAGGGAACATCAACCGAGCAATTCATCCTGGTCAACCATGCCAGAGCCGGATTCAATACCTATGCAGGAGTGATCCAGTTCACAGGGACGGTCGCGGACTCGGACGGCACACTCCGGTCGGGCACGATGGTCATCCACACCCACGGGCGGCAGGACCCGGGAACCCTGGAACCGAGCCCGAATCTCTGGGAAGGCAGCTGGGTCATAGTTAGCGGAACTGGCGACCTGGCCGATCTCCACGGCAGGGGCACATTCACGGGACCGAGCCTGGATCTCGACTACGCCGGCCAGATCCACTTCCGTCCGTAGCCAAAGTGGTCGTCACGGCCAACCAACCAAACCCACAACCAACGTCCGCCATCACGCAGGCCAGAGTTGCGAAGCAACTCCAACCCACTCAACGGAGCCGACACGGCCAACCAACCAAACCCACAACCAACGTCCGCTATCACGGGGCCAGAGTTGCGAAGCAACTCCAACCCACTCAGCGGAGCTGAGTGGGCGTTACCAGACTCGAACTGATGACCTCTTCCTTGTAAGGGAAGCGCTCTAGCCAACTGAGCTAAACGCCCTCAGGGC